>CAYTNY010000013.1:0-37928 GCA_964439215.1 uncultured Spirochaetia bacterium | reverse complement strand
GTATGTAACAGGCCGAAAGACTGCCTGTAACATACTCTATCCTCCCCCATAGAGGTGGAGGGTATACTAATTCCCTCTCCTTCGACGAGCAAAGGATGAATGCTTGCATGCTTTGCCGGTACTTACTTTAAATATAATCAAAAAAAGAATTAGAGAGAGTTGTATTTCGATGTATTTCCGGATGTTTCAGGTGTTGCAATTCATTTTACATTTCAGCCCGAAACACCGCCGGATAAAAGCCTCCGGCTGCGGCTCTCAATTTTCTTGCTTTTTCCCTGATAATCCTTATAATGTTCTGCAGAACTTGACATATCATAATTTTTATGATATATGTATTTATGTCAATATGACAATAACTGAATATAGAGGTTGTTTAAATGGAGCACACACTGCCGCAGAACATTAATTTCATTACCGCATTTTTCGCGGGGTTTCTGTCTTTTCTGTCTCCCTGCGTGCTGCCCCTTATTCCGGGATACATATCATTTATTTCAGGCGCCTCATTAAAAGAACTTCAGGATACAAATGACCTGAAAAAAGTAAAAAAAGATGTTATGTGGACATCCCTTGCTTTTGTCATTGGTTTTTCCTCTGTATTTATAGCTCTCGGCGCCTCCGCGACTTTCCTCGGCCGTATTCTCCTGCAGCACCTGGATATCCTTTCCAAAATTGCGGGATTTGCCGTTATTATACTGGGGCTTCATTTGACCGGCATATTCAAGATTAAAACTCTTTACAGAGAAAAAAGGATCCGCCTCCCGCAGAAGCGTATAAATTTGTTTGAATCATTCCTGCTTGGGCTCGCTTTTGCTTTCGGCTGGACGCCCTGTATCGGCCCCATCCTGGCGGGTATACTTGCCCTTGCGGCAACTCAGACTTCTATGGGACAAGGGCTTCTGCTCCTTTCTTTTTATTCTATGGGGCTTGCGATCCCTTTTATGCTGGCAGCGGCAAGTATAACGCTTTTTCTCAAAAGTTATGACCGGATAAAAAAATATTTCAGCATAATTGAATGGACAGCGGGAATTTTACTTATTATAATAGGGCTGTTAATGATAACAGGCGGGCTTGTAAAAATAACCGTCTTTTTTCAATCATTTATCCCCACCGCGGGATAAAAAAACGGAGGAAAGAAATGAATAAACAGTTTATCGTAATATTGATCGCTCTTATGCTTTTCCCCCTTGCCGCATGCGGTATGGGCTCAAAAAAATCACCGGAAAGCTCCGCTTCAGAAAAATCCTCGTCCGCCGGAGAATCGTCCGCAGACAAAGCACCGGATTTTTCGCTTACTGACATTTCAGGAAACACACTGAAACTATCCGATCACAAAGGCAAAGTTGTCATTCTTGATTTTTGGGCGACCTGGTGTCCGCCCTGCCGTGCTGAAATCCCTTTTTTCATTGAGCTGCAGGAGGATTACGGCGGAGAAGATTTCATTATGATAGGACTGGCAATGGATGAAAGGTCAAAAGTACTGTCATTTGCAGAGGAAAATAAAATAAACTATCCGGTCGCGGTTGTAGAAGGCGCCAAAGCAAAACAGATTTCCGCCGCATACGGAGGAGTACGGGGGCTTCCCACAACTTTTGTGATAGACAAAAACGGAATAATACAGAAAAAATATGTGGGTTTCAGGCCCAAATCCGTTTTTGAATCGGACTACGAAGAACTAAAAAACAAGTAATATGAAAAGGTTCATACTGCTTTTGTTCCTGCCGGTTTTTCTTGCGGGATGCTCCGAAAAAGGCATATATACGGATATAAACGGACAAAAAATAAAACCGTTTAAAAACAAAGGCAAAGCAACTCTTGTAAGCATATTTAATTCAACCTGCCGTTACTGCGCCCGGCAGAGTGAAGAAATAAAAAAACTTGCAGATGCATACAGCAACGATCTCTATGTTATCGGCGCCTCTTTAAGCCCTGAAAAAAACACACGGCACTATATCGCTGAAAACAACATAAGATTTCCGGTTGTTGCCGCATCGCGCGGGCAGCTTATCAGGGATTTCGGACCTGTTTCAGCAATACCCACAACTTATGTGCTGGATAAAAAAGGCAGGATATACAGCAGATATCATGCATTTATACCGTTTATCGTTTTAGAAACAGATATAAGAGCCGTTCTTCTGCAGAAATAATATCCGGTTCATTCTCCGTTCAGTTCTTTAATATCTCCCGTGATTTCAAGTCCGGCATTTTCCCCTGTCCCTTCAAATATTTTTTCGGCGGCTTTTCTCTTTTTTCTGTAAAATTCAACCGAAATCTCCGACGCAAGAGATTCTGTTATCTTAGTTGACATTTTCCCGAATTTAGGCGCAGCAAGAACAACACCTTCTTTTTTCCGCCCTTTTATTTCAAGCCTGTATTTACTGTCTTCCAGTAAAAAAGAAACTACAGCATTGTCAACTTTCAAGTTTTTCATTTTCGCCCCCGTATAAGTCGTAAATCTGTATATCTTTCCTTTATAATAAAAACCCGCGATATAACCCGTAAAGCTTCTCCCTCTAAACGGTATTTTCGCGATGGATGCAAAAACAGAAATATCCCTGTTCTCAAAATGATTTGTCTGAAGCCAAATCCAGGAAGACGGCATTGAAACACCCCAGTCTTTTTCACAGTATCCCCTGCCTTCTGTAAAATCAATAACTTCACCATTGATCTCAAGAACTCCTTTGATGCGATGATCAAAACTCAACACTCCGTGATAACATTCCATGCCCGGAACAAAAGAATACCAGCCCATAACGCCCGGCGACAAAAATGTAACAGGCCAGGGCGCTATTCTTTCAAACTCAAGCCCCCCTTTTATGCGGGTTCCCTGCGATTCAATATCCAGATGCATGCTTTCAGCGGAAAATCCGCTTTTTCCCACAGATACCTCAAACTTTTTTTTTGAATACAGAAAATCCTCAAAACCGTACCTGAAATAATACGATTTCCGCCTGACAGCGTCATAAAACTGGATAAATGAATGCCTTGTGTCTTTTTCAACCGAAAAACCCGGAATAACCGCAGCCGCCGAAGAACGATCCGCGGAAACAGATTTAAAATACCATCCCTCAAAATAATGATTTTTTCTGCCGTCCCACTGCACACGCCCGGGATCATATATTTTTCTTATCCGCTCAAACATTACTTTCATTCACCTATTATTTTTATTATTGCCCGCTTTTTCCTCCTGCCGTCAAATTCCGCGTAAAAGATCTGCTGCCATGGCCCGAAATCAGGTTTTCCGGCCGTAACAGGCACAACAACCTGATTATGCATAATAAGATTCTTAAGATGCGCGTCCCCGTTGGTTTCTCCGGTTCTATGGTGCCGGTAATCAGGCCCTTTAGGAGCCAGTTTCTGCAGCCACTCTTTTATATCCTCTATAAGCCCGCTTTCATTATCATTAATATAAACAGATGCGGTTATATGCATGGCAGATACCAGGCACAGGCCCTCTTTAATCCCGGATTTTTCAAGCTCCTTCTCCACATCCTCTGTGATATTTATAAACTCCATTTGTTCTTTTGTGTTAAAAACAAGATATTTCGTATGCGATTTCATACCATTTCCTCCTTCATTTGTTTTTTACAGAATTTATTATAACAAATAAAACATAAAACAGAAACAGGGATAAGAGAATGAATAGGAGCCCCGGTCTCTTTATTGACTTGATTTTTTATTTTAAACCTATATACTATGTATAGAAAGATAAAACAAGGAGGTGATTGTTATGTATCCTGTTCAGACAATTGTTCTCAATGACAAGGCACGCACCATATATTACAATCCTTACAACAAAGAAGTTTTTATCTACGACAAGATCAAAGGCAACAATACTGCTTTTGAACTAAAAGGCTCTCTGGACGCGTTTTTAGAGAAATTCGCCGAAAAAAGAAAGAAAGCAAAAAGAAAACAGCATCTTCTCAAAGTGATAAAGCAGTCCAGACGCAATGAAAAACTTGCGCATTTAAGAATAATCAGGGCTGAAAAACGCGCCGAAAAAATGGCGTTTCTGGCAGAAAAAAAAGCCGCCAAAAACGCTCTTAAAGCCCAAAGAAAAGCAGAATCCGAAACAAAAAAACTTCTTGCCCGCATGTCAAGAAAAGGTATAGTGCTTTAATTAAGGCAGGAACACGGGAACATACAGCATAAAAAAAAAGGCGCGGTTAAAACCGCGCCTTTTTTTTTATATGAATTTTAATCTTATTTTTTTAAGCTTTTCCGGAGCATCCCAGAACATTTTTTATTTTATGCTGAACAACCGCTTTGATCGCGTCTCTTGCGGGTCCCAGATACTTCCTCGGATCAAACTCTTCCGGCTTTTCGGCAAACACTTCCCTTACTGTTGCGGTCATTGCAAGCCTCAGATCAGAATCAATATTTATTTTCGCAACACCCATTGCCGCCGCTCTTCTGAGAAAATCTTCAGGAACACCTTTGGCATTCGGCATTTTTCCGCCGTATTTATTGCATTTTTCAACGAGGTCCTGCGGTACTGATGACGCCCCGTGCAGAACAAGCGGATAACCCGCAGGTATTGCTTTCATTATTTTTTCAAGCCTGTCAAAATCAAGTTTAGCCTCGCCTTTAAACTTAAAAGCGCCGTGGCTGGTTCCTATTGCTACAGCCAGAGAATCAACACCTGTCTTTGATATAAGCTCTGCCGCTTCATCAGGGTGGGTAAATTTAGCGTCAGCCTCGGATACGTTCACATCATCTTCTATTCCGGCAAGTTTCCCCAGTTCAGCTTCAACAACAACGCCTTTATCGTGCGCGTAATCAACAACCTGTTTTGTGATCTTTATATTCTCTTCCAGCGAAAACCTGGAAGCATCTATCATAACCGAAGAAAATCCGTTATCCACACAGGCTTTGCATATTTCAAAATCCTCGCCATGATCAAGATGAAGGGCAATAGGAAGGCCCGTATCCTCAATCGCTGCTTCAACAAGTTTCACCAGGTAACCCGGCCTTGCATACTTTCTGGCGCCTGCCGATACCTGAAGTATCAGAGGAGCATTTTCCTCTTTTGCGGCATCCGCTATTCCCTGCAGAATTTCCATATCATTTACGTTAAAAGCCCCTACCGCATAGCCTTCTTTATTCGCTTTTTCAAACATTTCTTTTGTTCCTGTCAACGGCATGATGTTACCTCCTGGATGTTATTTTCAGCTCTGTTTTATGCTTCTTTCTTCTTTTCTTTCTTTTCCGCCGGCTCTTTTTTTGCTTTAGGCGTCTTTGATTTTGTTTCTTTTGCCGGTTTTTCTTTTGTGCCTTTGCCGGCTTTTGCTTTTTTCCCTTTAACATCTTCCGGTTCTTGGGTTTTATATATTTTTTCTCTTTCAACAAGTTCAATTATGGAAATCTCGGCATTGTCCCCTTTTCTGTTCTTCAGTTTAAGGATCCTTGTATATCCGCCGTTCCTTTCGCTGTAAGCGGGCCCTATCTCATCAAAAAGCTTCTTTATTACCGTTCTGCTCTTCTTTCCTTTTAAGATCTTCGCGGCCTCTCTGCGGTCATGAACCGTTCCGTTTTTCGCCCTTGTTATAAGAGGTTCAACAACTGTTCTTAAATACTTGGCTTTAGCTGTTGTTGTTTCAATTCTGCCGTGCTCCAAAAGCTGTTCGGACAGTATTGAAAACAGCGCCTTTCTTTCGCCTGTCGATCTGGAAAAAAACTTTGTTTTCTTCTTATGTCTCATTTCCGTCTCCTTGATTTCTGTATGTGCTCTATTCTTACTTCTTTTTAACTTCTTTTAATACTTCCTTGTCAAATTTCATGCCCAGACCCATCCCCATTTCAGAAAGAACCTCTTTTATTTCATTCAGGGATTTTCTTCCGAAATTTCTATATTTAAGCATATCAACTTCGCTTTTGGTGACAAGATCCACAATGGTTTTTATATTCGCGTTTTTCAGGCAGTTTGAAGACCTCACGGAAAGTTCAAGCTCTTCAACACTTTTTGAAAGCATATTTTTGACTTTTTCCTGTTCTTCATCTATCTTGTCATCTTTTATTTCTATTTCACCTTCCTGCGTTATGAAGATATTCAGATACTCCTTCAAAATCAAGGCAGACTGCGTCAGTGAAGTTTCCGGCGATACTCTGCCGTCCGTTGATATTTCCAGTATAAGTTTATCATAGTCTGTTATCTGGCCCACCCTTGTATTTTCAACTTCAAGTTTCACGTTGGTTACGGGCGTGAATACTGAGTCAACCGGTATCGTGCCGATAGGCATATCATCTCTTTTGTTTTTTTCCGCCGTAACATATCCGCGTCCTGTGTCCAGTTCCATTTCTATTTCAAGTTTGGCTTCCCTGCTGGTAAGTGTCGCAATATGCAGGTCGGGATTCAGAATATGAACATCAGAATCCGGCTTGATATCCGCTCCTGTAACTTCTCTTTCCCCGCCTGCTTCAATGTATATTTTTTTCGGCGAATCATCATCAAGAACCACCTTAAGCTGTTTCAGATTAAGTATAATCTCCGAAACATCCTCCATAACACCTTCAATTACGGCAAATTCGTGCTGAACGCCTTCAATCTTAACGCTGGTAACTGCCGCGCCGGGTATGGAAGAAAGAAGGATCCTTCTTATGGCATTGCCTATCGCCACCGCATATCCTCTTTCAAAAGGCTCGGAAACAAACCGTCCAAACTTTTCTCCCAGATCTTCTTTATCAAGTTTCTTGGGCTTTTGCAAATTTTTCCATTTCATATCAGTTAACCCCTTTCTTTATTATTATTTGGAATACAGCTCAACAATAAGCTGTTCTTGTACAGGCATTGTAATATCCGTTCTTGCGGGCTCATTTTTCACAACTGCCTCGCGTTTTTCAAAATCCATTTCTATCCAGGTAGGAATATTTTTCTTTTTCTGAGCAAGGGCAATGGAATTTTTAACATCATTTATATTCAAAGCCTCCTCCGAAAGTGTTATTTTCATTCCCGGCTGAACCTGATAAGACGGTATATCCGCTTTCCGTCCGTTTACCCGGACATGGCCGTGTGCAATAAGCTGTCTGGCCTGATTTCTCGCCTGGGTAAAACCGGCTTTCAGCACAACATTATCAAGTCTTTCTTCAAGAAACTTAAGCAGATTCTCGCCTGTCTCGCCTTTTTTCTTATCCGCTTCCCTGAAATATTTTCTAAATTGTTTTTCAAGGACTCCATACATTCTTTTTACTTTCTGTTTTTCCCTGAGCTGCTTTCCGAATTCAGAGATTTTTCTTCTCTGATTATTATGGTGCTGCCCGGGTATCTGCGGCCTTCTTGAAAAAGCGCATTTTTCAGTGTAACATCTGTCTCCTTTAAGAAAGAGCTTCGCACCTTCTCTTCTGCACAGCCTGCATAAAGCATCTTTATACCTTGCCAATTTAATCCTCCTTAAAATAATCTGAAATCAGTCGTTTCAGATATAAAATTTATTATACACGCCTTCTTTTAGGCGGTCTGCATCCGTTATGCGGTATAGGTGTAACATCTTTTATCAGTATAATTTCAAATCCAACCGTCTGAAGCGCTCTTATGGCCGGTTCACGCCCTTCGCCGGGCCCCTTGACATATACTTCAACCTTTTTTACTCCCGCGTCAAATGCGGCTTTTCCCGCTTTTTCCGCAGCCAGCTGAGAAGCAAAAGGCGTTGATTTCCTTGCGCCTTTCATTCCGACCTGTCCGCCGCTTGCCCAGGAAATAACCTCACCTTCGGGTGTTGTTATACTTATAATCGTATTATTAAAAGTTGAATTGATTTTTGCTATTGCCATTTCCGGAATTGCTTTTGTTTTTTTCTTTGATTTAGCCAAAACCTGCTACCTCCTGAATTTTTAAAACGCCGTTATAAGCGGTTATTTTGTAGCCTTTTTCTTTCCTGCTATTGTCTTTTTAGGCCCTTTTCTTGTTCTTGCGTTTGTCTGTGTTTTCTGGCCTCTTACCGGGAGCCCTCTGCGGTGTCTTATTCCCGTATAACATCCTATTTCCATCAGTCTTTTTATGTTCTGAGAAACATCTCTTCTCAAATCACCTTCAACTTTCATTCTTCTTCCGGTAATTGTTTCCTGTATTCTGTAAACTTCTTCTTCAGTAAGATTAAAAACTCTTGTTGACGGATCAACTTTCGCCGCTTCAAGTATTTCCTCCGCGGTTGAGCATCCTATACCGAATATATAGGTCAGCGCAATTTCAATTCTCTTATTTTTTGGTAAGTCTATGCCGGCTATACGTGCCAATTTACTACCTCCTCGGTTATTCTTTATTGATGCGGAGCGTATTTCTTTATATATACGCTTCCGTTTTTTCAAAATCAGCAGAACATACTAAAAACCTTATATGATTATCCCTGCGTCTGTTTATGCTTGGGATTTTCGCATATAACTTTTACTTTTCCTTTTCTCTTTATAACCTTGCATTTTTCACATATTTTTTTAACTGATGCTCTTACTTTCATTTTACTCTCCTTGTTATATTATGCTTTTCCTTTGCCTTTCCTGTATATTATTCTTCCCTTCGACAGATCATAAGGCGACAGCTGAACCGTAACTTTATCGCCCGGAAGAAGTTTTATAAAATTCATTCTCATTTTTCCCGAAACATGAGCAAGAACTCTGTGCCCGTTTTCCAGTTCCACTTTAAATGTCGCATTCGGAAGGGGCTCTATTATACTTCCTTCCGCTTCTATCAAATCTTCCTTTGACATATGTTCTCCTTAAAATTATATCTTTGTCAGTATTCTCGGTCCGTTTTCTGTTATTGCCAGTGTATGTTCAAAATGAGCCGATAAACCTGCGTCCTTCGTCACGACGGTCCAGTTGTCTCTAAGCACCTCAACTTCATATCCTTTTTCATTTACCATCGGCTCCACGGCAATCATCATTCCTGATTTTAATTCCGGCCCGGCTCCAGCCGCTCCAAAATTCGGCACCATCGGCTCTTCATGCAGGTTCCTGCCTATTCCGTGCCCGACAAAGTCCCTGACAACGGAAAAACCGCTTGCTTCAACATGCTTTTGAACCGCGGCCGATATATCACCGAGCCGTCCGCGGGGAACTGCTTTTTCTATGCCTTTATACAATGCCTCTTCAGTAACCAATATAAGCCTTTTTGCGGTTTCAGATACTTCACCAACCGGCACTGTTATTGCCGCATCGCCGAAAAAACCATTTTTTTCAATACCAAAATCAATGCTGATTATATCACCCTGTTTAAGCACCCGGTTTTCCGAGGGGATCCCGTGAACAACTTCATTATTCACCGAAGCGCATATTGCGCCCGGAAAATCCCTGTATCCCAGAAAAGCACATCTGCCGTTCCTGCTTTTCGCGGTCTGCTTCGCTATACTGTCAAGCTCAGCTGTGTTTATTCCGGGCTTTATGCTTTCTTTAAGCTTTTGAAGAACTTCCGCCACTATTGCGGAGCTTTCCGCCGCATCATCAATCTGCTGCGGTGTTTTTATATTTATCATCAGCCTTCTATTGCGCTTTTTATTTTCTGCACGATCTCATCCACGGTTCCTTGGGAAGCATTCACATCTTTAAGTATATTTTTTTCTCTGTAATATTCAATAAGCGGCGCTGTCTGTTCCGCGTAAACCTTCAGCCTGTTTTCGATGGTTTCGGGTTTATCGTCATTTCTCTGATACAGTTCGCCTCCGCATTTATCGCATACGCCTTCTTTTTCCGGAGGCATGGTATTCACGTTGTAATTTCCTCCGCAGTTCCTGCACATTCTTCTTCCCGTAAGCCTTTTAAAAAGAATATCTTTTTCAACTTCAATATTTATAACCGCATCAAGCGCAAGGCCTCTATCCTTAAAAAGTTTTTCCAGTGCGTCAGCCTGTCCTGTTGTACGCGGAAAACCGTCAAGTATAAATCCTTTTAAGCAGTCATCCTTCTGTATCCTGTCCGCCACGATACCTACTATAACGTCATCAGGCACAAGAGCGCCTTTATCCATATATTCTTTTGCCTTGATTCCCATTTCGGTTCCTTCTTTTACCGCGGCTCTTAAAATATCACCCGTGGATATCTGCGGAATACCGTAAATATCAATAAGTTTTTCTGAATATGTGCCTTTCCCTGCCCCCGGGGGGCCCAAAAGAATAAGTATCATTTAAATACCTCCGTTTTATGCGCAGACATATTAACTCCGCCTGCCTTTTATCTTGCCCGACTTCATAAACCCTTCATAATGCCTCATAAGCAGATGCGACTCAACCTGCTGCACGGTATCCAGAGAAACACCCACCATAATAAGTATGGTAGTTCCGCCGAAATACATACTCACACCCATTGACTGGGCCATAAGATCGGGGATCACGGCTATTATTACAATAAGCGACGCGCCTCCCAGTGTTATGTGGGAAAGTATATTGTTTATATATTCGGCAGTCGGTTTCCCGGGGCGTATTCCCGGAACAAATCCGCCGTTTTTCTTCATATTATCGGCAACATCAGTGGGATTGAACGTAATAGCCGTATAAAAATAACAGAAGAAAATGATCAATGCAATATAAAAAACCGTATGTATAAGCTGTCCCGGGGATATCCATGTATTGATAAAGTCAACTATCATCGCCATAACACCCGTCTGCCCCGGACGCTCCATAAACTGAGCAAGCATTGAAGGAAAGATCATAACCGATGACGCGAAAATAACCGCAATAACACCCGAATAATCTATTTTCAAAGGCAGCTGCGTGCTCTGCCCTCTGTATATTTTTCTTCCCACTATTCTCTGTGCATACTGAACCGGTATTTTTCTATAGGACTGCTGCGAGATAACGGCAACGGCTGTCAGCGCAATAAGAACCACAGCAAAGAATATTATTGAAAACAAGGTTAATGAACCTGCTTTCCACATTGCAAACATTGACGCAATCTGCCCGGGAAGGCTTGCTATGATACCCGCAAGAATCAGGATCGACATACCGTTTCCGATGCCGTATTCCGTCATCTGCTCTCCCAGCCACATCAAAAATATGGTTCCGGCCGTGAGAGTTATTACCGTTGTCACCTGGAAGCCCGGTCCGAAATTGGGAACAAGCGACATGCCGCCAACCTCCACTGTTTTCAGCCAGAAAGTAACCGCTGTTGACTGAACCAGGCAGATGCCCACGGTCAGATATCTTGTGTACTGGGTTATTTTTTTTCTTCCCGCATCGCCCTCTTTTTTCAAAGCTTCAAGCGCCGGTATAACAGCGGTAAGAAGCTGCATGATAATTGACGCGGATATATAAGGCATTATACCCAGTGAAAATATGGTAAAATTAGCAAGCGCTCCGCCCGAAAACAGGTCCAGAAAAGCCAGAAAACCGCCGGTTTGCTGCGCCACAAGAGCATTCATTACAGTGCCGTCAACACCCGGCGTCGGTATATGCGCGCCCAGCCGGAATACAAAAAGCATACCCAGCATAAATAAAACTCTTTTCCTGAGCTCCGGTATTTTAAATATATTTCCGAATTGATTTACCATTATACGGTTACCTCTCCGCCTGCTTTTTTAATCTTTTCTTCAGCGCTTTTTGAAAATTTATCCGCTTTAACCTTAAACGCCTTTGTTATTTCTCCGTTCCCGAGTATTTTTATTTTTTTTCTTTTATTGCTCACATATCCTTTTTCAACAAGTGTTTTTTTATCTATTTCCGCGCCCGCATCAAATACTTTTTCAAGAAAGGACACATTTATCACACTGTACTCTTCCCTGAAAATATTGTTGAATCCGGACTTTGGTATTCTCTGCGTAAACCTCTGCTGTCCGCCTTCAAACCACGGAGATTTGGTTCCGCCTGAACGGGATTTCTGGCCCTTATGTCCTTTTCCCGAGGTTTTTCCTATTCCGGTTCCCTTACCGCGTCCGATGCGGACCCTTTTTGTTCTCTTTTTATCTGTAGGCTTTATATCTTTAAGCTGCATTTTTTTCCTCCGTAATATTTCAGATGTCTTCTGTTTTTATCATATAATTTACTTTTTTCAGCATACCGTCAATTGCAGGGGTCTTTTCAAATTCTCTGGCCTGTCCTATTTTCCTGAGCCCCAGCGCAAGAACCGTTTTTTTGTCTCTGCTGTTTCTGCTCGCAAGGCTTTTTTTCAAAGTTACTCTTATCTTTGCCATTTTATTTTCCTTTCCTCAGCGTCATAATTTTTTCAGGGTCTTCCAGAATTTCAATTGCTTTAAATGTTGCATATATAAGGTTAAATGAATTTGTTGTCCTGCCTACACATTTGGTAAGTATATCGTGTATTCCCGCAGACTCAACGATCGCTCTGACTGCGGCGCCGGCTATAACACCGGTACCGTGCGAAGCCGGTTTCAGCATGACTTTCGCCGCTCCAAATTCCCCCATAACCTCAAAGGGTATCGTTGTTCCGCTCATCGGTATTTTCACAAGATTCTTTTTCGCATGCGCAACAGCTTTATGGATAGCTCCCGGAACTTCTCTTGCTTTGCCAAGGCCAAAGCCCACTGTCCCGTGTCCGTCGCCGACAATAACAAGTACGCTGAATTTAAAACGTTTGCCGCCCTTTACTACTTTGGCGACTCTGTTTATATTTACTATTTTTTCTTTTAAATCAAGTTTTGCCGCATCTATCCTTGTTTTCAAAACATCCTCCTGATTTTTACTTTATTAGAATTTTATTCCGCCTTCACGCACTGAATCCGCAAACACTTTTATAACTCCGTGGTATTTTCCGCCTCCGCGGTCAAAAACCACTGTCTCAATATTCTTTTCTTTGCATTTTTCGGCAATAAGCTTTCCAAGATTCTCCGCCGCTGCCTTGTTTTTCCCTTTTACAGACGCGTCTTTATTGTTCGTGGCAATGCCCAGAAGTGTTTTTCCCGTAGAATCATCAATCACCTGAGCATAAAGACTTGTTGTTCCTCTGAATATATTAAGCCTGGGCCTCTGCGGCGTACCTTCTGATTTCTTTCTGCCTCTGGCTTTTCTTAATATTTTTTTCATTCCTGTCTTTGAAGCTTTCTTTTTTATTTTCATTATTTCCTCCGCTGCTTTAACTTTAAATATTATTTGCCTTTTGCTCCGGCCGCTGATTTCCCGGCCTTTCTTCTTATTCTTTCGCCTTCATACATTATTCCTTTGCCTTTATAAGGCTCCGGCGGTCTTAATCTTTTTATTTTTGCCGCTGTTTCACCGACAAGCTGCCGGTCAATACTCTCAAGTATCAGTTTTGTCTGTCCTTCAAGCGATGCGTTTACATTCTCCGGAACATCAAAAACAACAGGGTGGGAAAAACCCAGGGTCAGCGTGATTTTTTTGCCCTGAACCTGCGCCCTGTATCCTACGCCTTTTAATATCAGAATCTTTTTAAAGCCTTCGGCAACACCTGTCACCTTGTTGTTTATAAGGGCCCTTTCAAGTCCGAAAAGCGCTTTGAGTCTCCTGTCCTTTTCAATAGAACCTTTGGGAGCAACAACGATCGCGCCGTTTTCGGATTTATATTCAAACTCACTGTTCAGACTATGCTCCATTTTTCCTTTTGGGCCTTCAATTTTCAGAATCCCGGATTCTATTGAAGCTTTTATTCCATCTGGTAATTTTACCGGCTGTTTTCCTATTCTTGACATTTCCTGTCTCCTTAAAATTACTTTTATTTTACTACCATATCTCGCAGACTATCTCTCCGCCTACATTCATTTCTCTTGCTTTCCTTCCTGTCATAACGCCCTTGGAAGTGGAAACAATAACAACACCAAGTCCGCCTTTTGTCTTCTTTATGTCTTTAAATCCCGTATAAGTTCTTCTTGACGGCTTGCTGACTCTTCTTATCGCATGAATTATTTTTTCTTTATTCGGGCCGTATTTCATATATACCCTTATTACTCCCTGTTTGCTGTCCTCTATATATCTATAGCCTTTTATAAAACCCTCTTCCTTCAAAAGTTTCACAACATTCTGCTTAAGTCTTGAAGACGGCATGTCAACATAATCCTTATTTTTCATATTGGCATTCCTTATTCTTGTAAGCATATCTGCTACTGTATCCATTGTTCCTCCTTAAAATATCTTATACTGCAGGTTTAAACCTGTCTTACCAGCTTGATTTTTTTATACCGGGTATTTCGCCCGTATATGAAAGTTCCCTGAAACATATTCTGCATATCCCGAATTTTCTGAGATAAGCCCTGGGCCTTCCGCATCTTGTGCATCTGTTATACCCTCTTGTACTGTACTTCGGTTTCTTTTTCTGCTTATTGATAAGCGCTAACTTTGCCACTATATCCTCCTTCGATTATTTCTTCCTGAAAGGCATACCCATGTTTTCCAAAAGCGAATAAGCCTCTTCATTTGTTTTTGCCGTTGTAACAAAAGTAATATCCATACCCAAAGTATGCTGTACCTTGTCATAATCCACTTCCGGGAATATGATCTGTTCCTTTATTCCCATGGTATAATTCCCTCTTCCGTCAAAAGCATTTTTCGGAGTTCCGTTAAAATCCCTTACCCTGGGAAGAGCAATTGATACAAACCTGTCAAAAAACTCGTACATTTTCTGCCCCCGGAGCGTAACCTTGCACCCGATCGGCATATTTTCTCTGAGCTTAAAATTGGAGATTGCGCCCTTTGACCTTGTCACAACAGGCTTTTGCCCCGTGACCGCCGCAAGCTCCGCAACCGCTTCATCAAGAACCTTGATATTCTGAGCCGCTTCGCCGACGCCCATATTGATCACAATCTTTTCAAGCCTGGGCACCTGGTGTTTATTCTTATAGCCTTTGGCCTTCATAAGTTCCTGTACTATCTCTTTATCATATCTTTCTTTCAGCCTTGATCCCATTATTTTCTGTCCTCCTGATTACTTTTCATCCAGCATTTCACTGCATTTTTTGCAGACACGGACTTTTCCGGCTCCGTCAGCAAGAGTACTCATTTTAACCCTTGTTGGTTTTCCGCATTTATTGCATATAAGCTGTACATTTTCCACTTTTATAGGCGCTTCTTTCTCAAGTATTCCGCCCTGTTGAACTTTCTGCGAAGGTTTTGTATGTCTTTTGACAAAACCCACTTTTTCAACTATTACGCGCCCGTCTTTCGGAAATACTTTTAAAACCTTGCCGCTTTTGCCTTCGTCCTTGCCTTTCAAAACCGTAACTATATCATTTTTCCTTATTTTCATTTTTACCACTCCTCCTAAACAACTTCGGGAGCAAGCGAAACGATTTTCAGAAAGTTTTTTTCTCTGAGTTCCCTTGCAACCGGCCCGAAAATCCTGGTGCCTCTCGGATTTTTCTGATCATTTATAATTACCGCCGAATTTTTGTCAAACCGTATATAAGAACCGTCTTTTCTTCTTGTCTTCTTTTTGACTCTTACAATTACGGCTTTTACAACTTCTTTTTTTTTCACGCCTGCGTTCGGTATTGCATCCTTAACCGACGCCACTATAACATCTCCGAGCCCGGCATATCTTGCCCTTGTGCCGCCCAATACCTTGATACACATTATTTCTTTTGCTCCGGAGTTGTCGGCAACTTCAAGTCTTGACTGAACCTGTATCATTATTCACCACTCTCCGTATCTGGATTGTCTTTCAGCTCTATGGTTTCCACTGCTCTTTTCACTATTTCTGTCACGAGCCATCTTTTGTTTTTTGACATCGGCCGTATTTCCTTTATTTTAACCGTATCGCCTTTTTTGGCTTCGTTTTTTTCATCATGCGCCATAACTTTCGTTGTTCTTTTAATGTATTTCTTATACATAGGATGCTTAACCTTGCTCACAACACCCACTGTTGCTGATTTATCCATTTTATCCGAAAAGACAACACCTTCACGCTGCCGTCTTCCGCTGCCTTTAGCTTCCATTTACAGCCGCCTCCTTTTTCTTTTCACCAAGCACAGTCAATCCTTTTGCTATATCCCTTTTAAACTTTCTTATCCGGGAAGTATTTTCAAGCTGCTTCGTGTTATGCTTTATTCTGATTCTGAAAAGGTTTTCCTGCATTTCTTTAACTTTTCTTTCAATCTCTTCAGCTGTCATATCCCTGAATTCCTGTGCTTTCATTATATCCTCCGGATATTATAATTCTTTTCTTTCAACATATTTTGTCTTTATCGGCAGTTTTGCTCCGCCCTTTCTAAAAGCCAAAGCAGCTGTTTCCGGGTCAACTCCTTCAAGTTCAAACATAACTCTGCCGGGCTTTACAACAGCAACCCAGAATTCCGGAGCACCCTTTCCTTTTCCCTGCCTTGTTTCCGCCGGTTTTTTCGTGACCGGCTTGTCCGGAAATATTCTTATCCACATTTTTCCGCCTTTTTTCAGTGTTCTGTTTATGGCTATACGTGCAGCCTCAATCTGCCTCGCGGTTATCCACGCAGGCTCCATGGCTTTCATACCATAATCACCGAAACTAACTTTGTTTCCACGCTGAGCTTTTCCCGCTCTTCTGCCTCTCTGCTGTTTTCTATACTTAACCCTTGATGGCATTAACATTATTAAAATCCTCCGTTTTTATATTACTCGGGAAGTATTTCTCCCTTAAATATCCATACCTTTACGCCTATTGCTCCATACGTTGTTCTTGCTATGGCATAACCATAATCAATATCCGCCCTGAGTGTCTGCAGGGGCACGCGTCCTTCAACATACCATTCTCTTCTTGCGATTTCAGCTCCGGCAAGCCTTCCGGAACACTGTATTTTAATACCCTGTGCTCCTTTCTCCGAGGACATTGTTGACTGAATAGCTTTTTTCATCGCCCTTCTGTAGGCAATCCTTTTCACAAGCTGCTGGGCTACATTCTCCGCAACCAGCTGAGCTTCTATTTCCGGCCTTTGTATTTCAACAGGCTCTATAAGCATCTGTTTTCCTGTTATTTTTTCAAGGCCTTTTTTAAGCCCTTCAACTTCAGCGCCTTTTCTTCCGATTACCATACCGGGTTTGGCGGTATGTATCCGGACTATTGCTTTTTGTCCGGCTCTTTCTATTTCAATTTTTGATATTCCGGCCCTGTAAAGTTTCTTTTTTATATAAGCTCTTATCTGGAGATCTTCAGCAAGCAGGTCCTTGAAATTCTTCTTTGCCACCCACTTTGATTTCCATGTTTTTATAATCCCTATTCTTAATCCTTCAGGATGCACCTTTTGTCCCATAAAAGCCTATTCTCCTTTTACTTTTTTTTTGTTTTTAGTTTTTCGTCGGAAACAACAACCGTTATATGCGTTGATTTTTTCTGTATCGGCGCGGCTCTTCCCTGGGCTCTTGCCTGAAATCTTTTCGCCCATTTCAGGATCGGGCCCTGATCAACTATAACATCTTTTATAAAAAGCTTATCCGCGTCCGCGCCGTGGTTTTTAGATGCATTTGCAACCGCTGACTTCAGAACTTTTTCCACAACCGGCGCCGCGGCTTTATTTATAAACTGCAGTTTTATCAGAGCATCATTAACCGCTGTCCTTCTTATTTCCTTAACCACGAGTCTCACTTTATTGGGCGTCACCCTCAAATGTTTTCCTGTAGCTCTTGCTTCCATATCATTTTACTCCTTTTTTTTCTTATTTCTTGCCCAGGTCTTTCCTGTTGTCCCCATGGCCTTTAAAAGTTCTGGTCAACGCGAACTCGCCGAGTTTATGGCCCACCATATTTTCAGTAGCATAAACCGGTATGAATTTTTTGCCGTTATGAACAGCAAATGTATGTCCCACCATTTCCGGTGATATAGTGCTTGCTCTTGCCCATGTCTTAATGACTTTTTTGCTTCCCTGTTCGTTCTGCGCCAGAACTTTATCCAGAAGCTTCTCATCAATAAAAGGGCCTTTTTTCAGAGACCTGCTCATTATTTGTTGCCTCCTTTTGTTTTACGCCTTCTTATTATATTTTTATCGGACATTTTTCCTTTTTTCCTGGTCTTAAATCCTTTTGCTTTTATTCCCGTAGGCGATACCGGATGCGCGCCTGATTTTGAACGGCCTTCGCCCCCGCCCATCGGATGGTCTACAGGATTCATTGCAACCGCACGGTTTCTTGGTTTCCTTCCGAGCCATCTTCTTCTGCCGGCTTTTCCGTAAACAACATTTTCATGGTCAGTATTGCCTAACTGCCCTATTGTGGCCCTGCACTCAACTCTTACATTTCTGAGTTCGCCGGAAGGCATTTTAAGAGCGGCTTTTTTTCCTTCTTTTCCCATTATCTGAACAAAAGAACCCGCGGATTTCGCTATCTGTCCGCCTTTACCCGCTGTAAATTCAACATTGTGTATGATCGTACCCACCGGAATTTTTTCAATCGGAAGAACATTGCCCGGCTTTATATCGGCGGCTGCGGAACTTATAAGCTTATCACCCGTTTTTACTCCTATGGGCGCAAGAATATAGCGTCTTTCACCGTCCGCGTATTTTAAAAGCGCTATCCTGGCGCTTCTGTTCGGATCATATTCTATGGTTTCCACTGTTGCCGGCACTTCGTACTTATCCCGTTTAAAATCAATTATTCTGTATGTTCTTTTATGTCCGCCGCCTCTGAATCTGGATGTTATTCTTCCGTTGTTGTTTCTCCCGCCGCTCTTTGTAAGCTTGCCGGTCAGACTTTTATGAGGTTTCTGGGCGGTAATGTCCTCTTTTTTATCAACCGTCATGGTTCTTCTTGACGGTGTATAAGGTCTGAATTCCTTTATACTCATTGTCTTATACTCCTTCTACTATTTCGATTTTGTCTTCTTTTTTCAGTTTAACAGCCGCTTTCTTGAACTTTTTAGCCTCTGAGATTCTTCTTCCGAACCGCTTGGATTTCCCCGGCATCATAGTTGTATTAACCTTTATAACCGTTACCTTAAAAACCTTTTCAACCGCTTCTTTGATCTGTTTTTTCGAGGCTTCTTTAGCTACTTCAAAAACATAATAATTGCCCTGTTCCCTTACAAACCCGCTTTTTTCAGTCAAAGAAGGCCTTTTTATAATCTGATACACATCCATTATCCGGCCCTCCTTACCAATTTTTCCATTGATTTTTTTGTTATTATCACTCTTGGGTGATTTAAAAGTTCATATACATTGACATCATCAGCTGCTATGACTGTTACATTTTGTATGTTCCTTGCCGCCTTAACAGCCGGACAGGCCGCGCTTTCGGCAACCAGCAGTATTTTCTTTTCCTTTATTCCCAGACCCTTTATAATATCCACAGCCGCTTTTGTTTTCGGCGAATCAATCTCATAAGCATTTATAACCGTTATTTCTCCGTCATTTATTTTCCCTGCTATAACCGCCGCAAAAGCTTTTTTTCTGGTTTTTTTATTTATCATAACTCTTGTTTTGCGCGGATGGGGCCCGAAAGTAATTCCGCCGCCGGTCCATATAGGCGACCTGTTGGAGCCCGCTCTTGCCCTGCCGGTTCCTTTCTGTCTCCAGGGCTTTGCGCCGCCGCCTGATACCATTGCTCTTGTTTTTGAATTTGAAGAGCCGGTATGGCTGTTGGTATGATGCATCAGAACAATATCGTGCAGCAGATCGTCTTTTACCTTTGCCGTCATTATTTTTTCATCTATTTCAAACTCTTCAAGTTTTTTATTTTCTTTATCTACAACATCCAGTTTCATCTGATTGCTCCTTGAAATTTATATGTTAATTTTTCTTTTTTGCTTTTCTTACTTCTACCGTTGAATTTTCTCCGCCCGGCACAGCGCCTTTTATAAGAACAAATCTGTTTTTCAGGTCAATTTTTTCAACCGCAAGATTCATCACCGTTACTCTTTCATCACCCATACGTCCGCCCATCTTATGCCCTTTAAAAACCCTTGAAGGATAAGACGATGCACCGATAGAACCCGGTTTTCTGTGATGGTTGGAGCCGTGTCCGCCGGGGCCGCCGCCGAATCCGTGTCTCTTCATAACACCCTGGGTCCCTTTTCCTCTGGAGGTGCCCGTAACATCCACAAATTTCAGGTCTCCAAGAGCTTCAAATGTTATTACATCGCCCACATTGTAATTATCAAGATCTTTTTTATCAACTCTTATTTCTTTCAGTTCTTTTTTAAGCGGAAGATCCTTTTTTGTCTTCTCATTCTTATAAATCCCTTTTATCGGTTTTGAAACATTTTTTGGTTTCTTTATATCAAAAAATCCGATCCGCAGGGCATTATAACCTTCTTTTTCTTCGGTTTTTTTATCAACCACAACACCTTCGCTTATTTCAATCACAGTAACAGGCACTACCGCGCCGTTATCTCTAAACACCTGTGTCATTCCTATTTTTCTGCCAAGCAGCATCGTAATCATCCGTAAATACCTCCGTTACAGCTTAATCTCGACATCAATGCCCGCGGGCAGGTCGAGACTTTTTAATTTTTCAACGGTGTCATGGTTGGGCTCCAGTATATCAATAAGTCTTTTATGGATCCTCATTTCAAACTGTTCCCGCGATTTCTTATTAACATGCACTGATCTTTGTATCGTATACTTATGAAACTTCGTCGGCAAAGGTATGGGGCCGCATATCTGTGCGCCTGTTTCCTTTACTTTCTTAATAATATCTGTTACCGACTTATCAAGCAGTTTATGATCGTACGCTTTCAGCCTGATTCTTATCTTCTGTGTATCCAGTTCCATTGGGGATCTCCCTTCAAACATATTGTTATTCCTGTATTTCTTCCGCCGTTTACCGCGGCGGACAGAAATCCTGCAGCTTCTGTTATTCCACTATTTCCGTAATAACACCGGCTCCTACTGTTCTTCCGCCTTCTCTTATCGCGAACCTGAGCTCCTGCTCCATTGCTATGGAGGTTATAAGCTCTACATCAACATTTATATTATCTCCCGGCATTACCATCTCCACTCCCTCAGGAAGCGTGATCGCGCCCGTTACGTCCGTTGTCCTGAAATAAAACTGAGGACGGTAGTTCTTAAAGAACGGGGTGTGCCTTCCGCCTTCTTCTTTCGTAAGAACATACACTTTTCCTTTAAACTTTTTATGCGGAGTTATTGAACCCGGTTTTGCTATTACCTGGCCCCTCTCTATATTGTCTTTGTCTATCCCTCTGAGCAGAAGCCCTACGTTGTCTCCGGCTAAGCCTTCGTCAAGCAGTTTACGGAACATTTCAATACCCGTTACAACTGTTTTCTTTGTATCCGTTATGCCGACTATCTCCACTTCCTCATTTACCTTTACTTTTCCTCTTTCTATCCTGCCGGTTGCAACCGTGCCGCGGCCCGTAATCGAGAAAACATCCTCAACTGCAAGCAGAAACGGTTTGTCAACATCCCTTTCAGGCGCCGGTATATAACTGTCAAGCGCTTCAACAAGATCCGCGATAGGCTTCGCAGCCGCTTCATCTGTCGGGTTTTCCAGAGCTTTCAGCGCTGAACCCCTGATTATCGGCGTCTTGTCTCCCGGGAACTCATATTTGTTCAGCAGGTCCCTTATTTCTTCTTCCACAAGTTCTATCATTTCTTCATCATCAACCATATCGCATTTATTCAGAAATACAACTATATACGGAACGCCAACCTGCCTTGCAAGAAGTATGTGCTCTCTTGTCTGAGGCATGGGGCCGTCCGCCGCGCTTACAACAAGGATCGCTCCGTCCATCTGAGCCGCTCCTGTTATCATGTTCTTTACATAGTCCGCGTGCCCGGGACAGTCAACGTGCGCATAGTGCCTCTGGTCCGACTGATATTCAACGTGCGCCGTTGCTATTGTTATTCCTCTTTCTCTTTCTTCCGGCGCGTTGTCAATCTCATCAAACTTTTTTGTGTCCGCAAATCCTTTCTGCGAAAGCACCTGCGTCATCGCTGCCGTTAATGTCGTTTTTCCATGGTCAACGTGGCCTATTGTCCCCACGTTAACGTGTGGTTTTGTCCTTTCAAATTTTGCTTTTGCCATTTATCAATACCTCCCTGAATTAAGCTCTCTTACCCGTGAATTTTGCCGTTATTGTTTCTTTTATATTATTGGGAACCGCTTCATATTTCGCAAACTGCATAGTGTAATTTGCCCTGCCCTGCGACAGCGATCTCAGATCAGTCGCATAGCCGAACATTTCCGAAAGCGGAACAAATGCCTTTATATGCTGGGCCTTGCCTCTTTTTTCCATTCTGTCTATTCTTCCTCTTCGTGAATTCAGGTTCCCTATTATATCCCCCATAAAATCTTCCGGAGTTACAACTTCGACCGACATAAGAGGCTCAAGAATAGACGGATCTCCCTTTTTAAAAGCGTCTTTAAACGCCATTGAAGCCGCTATTTTAAATGCCATTTCCGAAGAATCAACTTCGTGAAACGAACCATCATTCAGCGTTACTTTTATATTCATAACAGGATAGCCGGCAATAACACCCGTTTCCATAGCGCCCTGTATCCCTTTATCAACAGCAGGTATATATTCCCTCGGTATGGTCCCGCCTGTTATTTTATTTACAAACTCATAATTTCCGTCTTCTTTCGGCTCAACATCAATAACAACATGCCCGTAGTTTCCGCGGCCGCCGCTCTGTTTTATGTACTTGCCCTCTACTTTGGTTACCGGTTTATTCATCGTTTCCCTGTATGAAACTTCGGGTTTTCCGACATTTGCCTCTACCTTGAACTCTCTTTTCATTCTGTCAACAATAATTTCAAGATGAAGCTCGCCCATACCCGATATTATTGTCTGTCCGGTTTCCTCATCGGTCCTTACTTTAAAAGTAGGGTCCTCTTCCGCCAGTTTATTGAGTGCAATTCCCATTTTTTCCTGGTCTGCCTTTGTTTTCGGCTCAACCGCAATATAAATGACCGGTTCCGGAAAAATCATTCTTTCCAGAATGACCTGTTCTTTTTCATCACAGAGAGTATCTCCGGTTGTCGTATCCTTAAATCCAATAGCCGCTACTATATCACCGGAATAAGCCTGTTTAACTTCTTCCCTGTGGTTTGCGTGCATCCGCAGAATACGCCCGATCCTTTCTTTTTTGCCTTTTACAGAATTATAAATATACGACCCGGACTCAAGCACGCCGGAATAGATTCTCAGATAAGTGAGTTTTCCCACAAAGGGATCAGACATTATTTTAAACGCAAGCGCCGAAAACGGAGCCTCGTCTTTAAGTTCTCTTATTACTTTTACGGGTTCGTCTTCTTCCACTGTTTTGGGTTCAAAACCTTCCACCGGCGGAATATCGGACGGCGCGGGAAGATACCTTATAACAGCGTTCAAAAGCGGCTGAACACCTTTATTCTTAAATGCCGTGCCGCAGAAAACAGGAACAATCTTAAAAGACAGGCATCCTTCTCTTACTGCCAGATGAATTGTTTCTTCCGGAATCTCTTTGCCGTCAAGAAAATCTTCCATTAGTTTGTCATCAAATCCCGCAACCGCATCCATAAGTTTTTCTCTGTATTCATCGGCTTTTTCCTTAAGCTCAGCTCTTATTTCACGCTCTTCAAACTTTGCGCCAAGCGATTCCTCAAGCCATACTATTTCTTTCATTTTTATAAGATCCACAACGCCTTCAAAATTATCTTCGGCGCCTATCGGTATCTGAAGACAAACAGGATTTGCTCCCAGCTTTTCCTCCACGCTGTCAACAGACGCCCAGAAGTCAGCCCCGAGACGGTCCATTTTATTCAGAAAAACAAGCCTGGGAACTTTATATGTATCAGCCTGCCTCCATACTGTTTCAGACTGCGGCTCCACTCCTGAAACCGAATCAAAAACCGCTACGGCTCCGTCAAGAACCCTTAAAGATCTTTCAACCTCCACCGTAAAATCAACGTGCCCCGGTGTATCAATAATATTTATTCTATGATCGTTCCAGAAACAGGTTGTTGCCGCCGAGGTGATCGTAATACCTCTTTCCTGTTCCTGTTCCATCCAGTCCATTGTCGCGCCGCCGTCATGAACCTCTCCTATTTTATGCGTAACACCGGTATAATAAAGCACTCTTTCCGTAAGAGTAGTCTTGCCGGCGTCTATATGGGCCATTATGCCTATATTTCTTGTTTTTCCTACTGCGTATTCACGTCCCATTCAATAATCTCCTTAAAAGTATGTTTTTTACCAGCGATAATGGGCAAAAGCTTTGTTCGCCTCAGCCATTTTATGTATATCATCCTTCTTTTTAACAGCTCCGCCCTGGCTCTGCTCCGCGGCTGTTATTTCCTGCATAAGCCTTTCATATGTTTTCTTTTCTTTTCTTGCCTTGGCTGAGTTAACAAGCCATCTTAAGGCAAGCGATACCCTGCGGTCCGGATTTACTTCAACGGGTATCTGGTAGTTTGCTCCGCCTATTCTTCTTGATTTCAGTTCAAGCATGGGCTTTACATTTTCTATCGCCTGTTTAAATACCTGAAGCGGATCCTTGCCCTGTTTTTCTATTTCTTTAAAGGCAGTATAAACTATCCGTTCCGCGGTTGCTTTTCTTCCTTCCAGCATCATACAGTTAACGAGTCTTGCTACAAGAACACTGTTAAATTTAGGATCCGGAGCCACTTCTCTTTTTTCCGCTCTTTTTTTCCTCGGCATATGAATTACTCCTTAATTATTTTTTCTCTTTCTTGGGGGCTTTTGTTCCGTACTTTGAACGCCCCTGTTTTCTGTCTGAAACACCCTGTGTATCAAGCGTGCCTCTTACAATATGATATCTCACGCCCGGAAGGTCCTTTACCCTGCCGCCTCTTATAAGAACAATTGAGTGTTCCTGAAGATTATGGCCGACTCCCGGAATATAGCAGGAAACTTCCATCTTATTTGTAAGTCTGACCCTTGCTACCTTTCTCAGCGCTGAATTCGGTTTTTTCGGGGTTACCGTATAAACTCGTGTGCATACACCTCTTTTCTGAGGGCAGGTTTTCAACGCAGGCGAACCTGTTTTTTCCGTCTGTTTTTTCCTTTTGTTTCTCACAAGCTGGTTTACCGTAGGCAAAATTCAGCCTCCTTAAAAAAATTTTTTCTTTTCTTTCCGCTGCCGCTCTTCTTTATAAATCAAAAAAGACGAGTAAGGACAATCTCCTTCTCGCCATAATTGCTTTTTGAATATACCTTTAACAGCTAAGAAAGAGCATATATAAAATCGGACAATATAATACAAAAAAAACTCATTTACGTCAAGAGAAAAAATATTTTTTTTGAAAATTTCTGTAAAAAATTTTTTCATTCTCCCGTAAGAAAAACGCTTTCTCCGGGCCGGACACGGGCGCCCCGTTAAAAGGGCGCCCTGTATTTTTCTTTCCGTATAATACTTATTCTTCTTTTGCCGCGGCTTTCGCCTTAGCTTTTTTCATTTTCTTTTTTTCAACATTTTTATATTTCTTGAACTCTTCAACACCGGTTCCCGCCGAGATCAAATGCCCTATTATAACATTTTCTTTCAGGCCTTTGAGATTGTCAATTTTGCCGTTCACGGCGGCGTCAATAAGCACTCTTGTTGTTTCCTGGAAAGAGGCCGCGGAAAAGAACGACTCCGTAGCAAGCGCTGCTTTTGTTATACCCAGCAGCAGGGGCCTTGCTTTGGCCGGCAGTTTCTTTTCTTTTTCCATTTTTTCATTTTCTTCTTTAAATGTGAATTTATCAACCTGTTCATCCGTTAAAAATCTCGTATCTCCCGGATCTTCAACGCGTACTTTTTTCATCATCTGCCTGACGATCACTTCAATATGCTTATCGTGGATCCCCACGCCCTGCAGTCTGTAAACTTCCTGCACTTTATTTAAAAGATACTCCTGAACAGCTCCTTCGCCTTTTACCGAAAGAATATCGTGCGGATTCACATTTCCGTCTATAAGCTGCTCGCCTGATTTCACATCGTCGCCCTCACGGACATTGACATATTTCCCGTGGGGAATATTGTATTCCCTCTGCGTCCCGTCATCATTCTGAATGATTATTTTCCTCACACCCGCGGTTGTTTCCTCAAAGCGCACTTTACCGTCAATGTCCGCGATAATAGCCGGAACCTTCGGTTTTCTTGCTTCCACAAGCTCCGCAACTCTCGGCAGCCCTCCGGTGATATCCCTTGTTTTTGAAAGCTCCCTGGGGAATTTCGCAAGAACATCGCCCGGCTCCACTGTCTGGCCGTCTTCTATTTCAAGCCTTGCCCCTACAGGAACGGAATAAGACGCGAGCGCATTGCCTTTGGAGTCAACAATCTCTATATGAGGATAAAGTTTTTTGTCTTTTCCTTCCATGATAAAATATCCAAACTGGCCCGTTGTCGCGTCAGCCTGTTCTATCATGGTTGAACCTTCAATAATATCATCATAACGGGCTTTACCCTGGAACTCGGTGAAAATAGGTATATTATAAAGATCCCACAATCCTATGGTATCGCCTTTTTTTATCTTTTCACCGTGTTTCACTTTCAGCTTTGTCCCGTACGACATATGGTGCAGTTCTCTTTCAAAATTGTTTTCATCAAGTACGCTGATCTCGCCGTTTCTGTTGGTGATGATCATATCGCCTTTTTTATCTTTTACAAAATTAAGATTTGTAAATTCTATTTTGCCGTCGTGTTTCGCTTTTATTTCCGACTCTTCAACAACACGGCTGGCGGTTCCGCCTACGTGGAACGTCCTGAGTGTAAGCTGCGTCCCCGGTTCTCCGATTGACTGAGCGGCAATAATACCGACTGCCTCGCCGAGCGAAACAACATCACCGCTGGTAAGATCCGCGCCGTAGCATTTCTGACACGCACCGTTCTTTGTCTCGCAGGTAAGCACCGAACGCACCCTGATTCTTTCATAGCCGGCTTCTTCTATTCTTCTGGCTATCTGAGGCGTTATAAGCTGATTGTTGCGGACAATAACCTCGTCAGTGATAAGATCAACAACATTATCAAGCGCGTATCTCCATACTATTCTGTCGCTTAAAGGCTCTATCATTTCCTGGCCCTCTTTTATGGCGGTCGCGTTGATCCCGTTTATGGTGCCGCAGTCTTCTTCCGTGATTATTACATCCTGCGCAACATCTATCAGCCTTCTTGTCAGATAACCGGCGTCAGCTGTTTTCAAAGCAGTATCGGCAAGTCCTTTACGCGCTCCGTGAGTTGAAAGGAAATATTCTATAACCGACAGCCCTTCGCGGAAATTGGATTTGATCGGCGTTTCAATAATTTCGCCGATGCCGCCCGTCATTTTTTTCTGCGGTTTGGCCATAAGCCCTCTCATCCCCGCAAGCTGCCTTATCTGAAGTTTTGAACCTCTTGCTCCGGAATCCGCCATCATGAACAGCGGATTAAATCCGCCCTGATCCTCTTCAAGCTCTTCCATCATATGATTAGCTATCTTATCGGTAAGCGTTGTCCATATGTCTATCATTTTATTGTATCTTTCAGCATCAGTAATAACCTGTTTGTCATACTGTCCCCTGATCTTCATGGCTTCTTTGTCAGAAGAGCTGACCAGATCCTGTTTTTCATCAGGTATCTTAAGATCATCAACGCCTATCGTAAATCCGGCAAGCGTGGAATGCTTGAAACCCAGTTCTTTCATTGCGTCAAGAACCTCTGCGGTAGCCTTTGAACCGTAACGTTCAAAAACAAGCCCCACAAGTTTTCCTATTTCTTTTTTTGTCATTTTCTCATTAACAAATTCCATTTCATTTCCGTTAAGATCCGGAAAATCCGGAAGTATTGAATTAAATATTATTCTTCCCGCCGATGTTTCTATTTTTTTGTTTTTAATTTTCACATTAACCATCTCGTGAAGATCAACAATTCCGTGGTCATACGCGATTATCGCCTCTTCTTTGGAATAAAAATTTCTCTTTTTCCCGGGCTCCAGGCCGCTTTCTTTTGTAAGGTAATAAAGCCCCAGTACAATATCCTGGTTCGGCACCACAATAGGTTTGCCGGATGCGGGCGAAAGTATGTTCAGCGAAGAAAGCATAAGCATTCTTGCTTCTGTCTGCGCCTCAAAAGAAAGAGGAACGTGAACAGCCAGCTGATCCCCGTCAAAGTCCGCGTTAAACCCGCCGCAAACCAGCGGGTGCAGTGTTATTGCATTGCCTTCAACAAGTTTCGGTTCAAACGCCTGTATTGAATGCCTGTGAAGGGTAGGCGCACGGTTCAAAAGCACAAAATGATCTTCCAGTATATCCTCAAGAATATCCCATACTTCCGCTCTTACGTGTTCCACCATTTTTTTTGCGCTTTTTATGGTATAACCCATTTCCTGAACCTTATTTATTATAAAAGGCTTGAAAAGTTCAAGTGCTATTTTTTTCGGCAGTCCGCACTGATGAAGTTTCAGGTCCGGCCCCACAACAACAACCGAACGTCCTGAATAATCAACACGTTTACCCAGAAGATTTTGTCTGAAACGGCCCTGTTTTCCCTTTAACATATCCGAAAGGGATTTCAAAGGCCTGTTCCTTGCGCCTCTTACGGGGTGGCCCCTTCTTCCGTTGTCAAAAAGCGCGTCAACCGCTTCCTGTATCATTCTTTTTTCATTCTTCACAATAAGTTCAGGCGAATTAATACTGATCAGTTTCTTCAGCCTGTTATTTCTGTTTATTATTCTTCTGTAAAGGTCATTAAGATCGGATGTAACAAACCGTCCGCCGTCAAGCTGTACAAGCGGCCTGAGTTCCGGAGGTATTACCGGAAGCACCGCCAGTATCATCCATTCGGGATCGTTCCCGGATTTTCTGAACGCTTCAACAACTTTGAGCCTCTTTATTATGTCTTTTTTCTTCTGCAGCGACACAGTCTTTGCCAGATCTTTACGCAGCTCTTTTGCCATTTTTTCCACGTTGCACGCCTTAAGCATTGCTTTTATGGCATCCGCGCCTATTTTCAGGCTCAGTTCTTCTCCGTATTTTTCTTTAAGCCTTATATAATCATCTTCCGTCAGCAGTTCATAAGGCTTAACTTCTTCTATGTTGCCGGGATCAATAGCAATATAATTCTCATAATATATTACTCTTTCAAGATTTCTCGCGGAAATATTAAGCAGATAAGCGAGTTTTGAAGGTATTCCTTTCAGGTACCATATATGAACAACAGGAACCGCCAGTTCAATATGCCCCATCCTTTCCCTTCTGACCCTTGATTCCGTAACCTCAACACCGCACTTATCACATACGGTCCCTTTATACCTCTGCTTTTTATACTTGCCGCAGGCACACTCATAATCCTTGGTCGGGCCAAAAACTCTTTCACAGAACAACCCGTCAAATTCAGGCTTGAATGTCCTGTAGTTTATTGTTTCCGGTTTTTTCACCTCTCCGTATGACCATTCATTTATCATCTCGGGGGATGCAAGCGATATCTTGATGGCATTAAAGTCAATTTCCCTGACTTTCTGCTCATCAGTCTTTTTAAGCAGTTCGCTTAAATTTACAGAGATATCCTCTTTTTTGGCTTCTTTCTTCTTTTTGTCTTTTTTCTTTTTATCTTTGGCCATTAAAAAGCTCTCCTTTTACTTTTTTTTGCTTTTTCTGTTGAGCAGTTCTATATTAAGGGCAAGGCCCTGAAGTTCTTTTACAAGAACATTAAAAGACTCCGGAATACCGGCTTCGGGAATTATTTTCCCTCTGACAATCGCCTCATAAAGCCTTTTACGCCCTTCAACATCATCACTTTTCACGGTAAGCATTTCCTGCAGGGTATATGCGGCTCCATAAGCTTCCAGCGCCCATACTTCCATTTCCCCGAACCTCTGTCCGCCGAACTGCGCCTTACCGCCCAGCGGCTGCTGGGTTATAAGCGAATACGGCCCGATGGATCTGGCGTGTATCTTATCGTCAACCATATGCACAAGTTTCATCATGTACATAATGCCCACCGTGACTTTATGCGAGAAAGATCTTCCTGTTCTGCCGTCATAAAGAATTGATTTTCCGTCTTCATCTATTCCGGTCTCTTTAAGGTAATTTTTTATCTGATCCTCGGTAACACCGTCAAACACGTGGGTTTCAAAAGATTTCTTCAGCTTGCTCGCGGCAAAACCCAGATTTGTTTCCAGAAGCTGGCCCACATTCATTCGCGAAGGAACACCCAGCGGATTCAGAATAACATCAACCGGTGTGCCGTCTGCCAGATAAGGCATATCTTCCGACGGAAGGATCCTTGATATAACACCTTTATTTCCATGGCGTCCCGAGAGTTTGTCGCCGACAGAAACCTTTCTTTTTTTGGCAATAAGAACCTTTACCACTTTTATAACTCCCGGCGGCAGGTCATCTCCTTTGTTCTGTCTGATCTCGTTATACTCGGCTTCCAGTTTTCCTCTGACAAAACCGCATTCAATTTCTTCAAAAAGCTTCTGTTTTTCCTTTTCAGCCTTGCTTAAATTCTTATCCGCATCAATTCTTTTAGCGGCTTCTTTCATATTTTTCTCAAGCTCGCTTATTTTCCGGTCGCATTCTTTCTTTAATTTTGCAAATCTCTCTTCTTCTTTGCTTTTTTTACGTCCTCTTTCTCTTCTGGCAAAGATCTTGATATCCGTAACTATTCCTTCAATTCCGGGCGGTACTCTAAGGGACGTATCTTTTACATTATCCGCCTTGGAACCGAAAATAGCTTTTAAAAGTTTTTCTTCAGGAGTTAAATTACTGCCTGATATCGGAGTTACTTTACCCACGAGAATATCGCCCGGTTTTATCTTTGCTCCTGTTCTTACAATACCTTCGGAGTCCAGATTTTTAAGCGTGTCCTCGCTTACATTGGGTATGTCCCTTGTTACTTCTTCAGGGCCCAGTTTGGTGTCTCTGGCCTCTACTTCATATTCTTCTATATGAACAGACGTGAAAACGTCTTTTTTAAGAAGATTTTCCGAGATTACAATTGCGTCCTCATAGTTATAGCCGTTCCACGGCATAAAAGCTATGACAATATTTTTCCCGAGCGCAAGCTCCCCCGCATTCATTGAAGGGCCGTCCGCGATTACATCCCCTTTTTTCACTCTTTTGCCTTTCTTAACCAGCGCTTTTTCATTTATTGTTGTATCCTGGTTCGTTCTCTTGAATTTTTTAAGGTGATAAATATCCAGCCGGTCCTTTATGTTTTTTCCTTCTCTGTCGGCAAGGATCACAATCACATTTGAATCAACATACGCGACAACTCCGGCATTTTCCGCCACAACAGCTCTGCCCGAATCAATTGCCGCCTTTCCTTCCATACCGGTCCCTACCCACGGCGCCTCGGTAGCAAGCAGCGGAACAGCCTGCCTCTGCATGTTTGATCCCATAAGGGCCCTGTTTGCGTCATCATGCTCAAGAAAAGGAACCAGCGACGCGGCAACAGATACTACCTGTTTCGGAGAAACATCAATATAATCAACCTCCTGCGGCGTGACAAGCGGATAATCCGACATCACCCTTACAAGCACAAAGTCCTGTGTTATCCTGCCGCTGCCGTCTGTTTGAACATCCGCGGGGCCGATCTTAAATGGATCCTCTTTGTCCGCCGTAAGATATTCTATTTCGCCGGTCAATTTCCCGTTTTTCACTTTTCTGTAAGGAGTCTCTATAAACCCGTAATTATTCACGCGCGCATAAGTCGCAAGCGAGGTTATGAGCCCTATATTCTGGCCTTCAGGCGTTTCAATAGGGCATAATCTTCCGTAGTGAGTGTAATGAACGTCCCTTACCTCAAATCCCGCCCTTTCCCTGTTGAGTCCGCCCGGCCCAAGAGCCGAAATTCTTCTCTTGTGCGTAAGTTCGGACAAAGGATTTACCTGGTCCATAAACTGCGAAAGCTGGCTTGATCCGAAAAACTCCTTTATCGCCGCAATAAGCGGTTTGGGATTGATAAGATTTGCGGGAATAGCGTTTTTCATGTCAATTATGGTCATTCTTTCCCTTATCATCTTTTCAACTCTCACAAGCCCCGCACGGAACTGATTTTCCACCAGTTCACCGACGCTTCTCACGCGCCTGTTCCCGAGGTGGTCAATGTCCGACTTCTCCATGCGTCCGGCATTTACATTAAAGAATTTCTTTATAACCGCTATCAGATCCTCATTGGTAAGCACTCTTTCGCCGGATTCAGTTTCCAGCCCCAGTGTCTTATTGAGTTTATAACGTCCCACCTCGCCGAGATTGTATCTTCTGGGGTCAAAAAACAGCCCTTTAAAAAGCACCTTTGCACCCGAAAGTGTGGCGGGTTCGCCGGGCCTCATTTTTCTGTAGATTTCAATGAGCGCCTCCTGTTCCGAACTCACCGAATCTTTTTTCAGGGTTTTGAAAATATTCATATAGGGATTGTCTTCTTCCCATATGACTATCTCTACCTTTTTCACGTCCAGCTCTCTTGCCTTTGAAATCATTTCCTTTTTCAAAAGCGAACCGGCTTCGGCTATGATTTCACCTGTTGCCTTATCAATAACATCCTTCGCGAGTATCTGATCCTCGAGATTTCTGCTTTCGGTATCAACCGCAACGCTTTCAAAAAAGAGCTTTATAATCTCTTCGTTTGATGAATATCCAAGGGCGCGCAGAATAGTCGTAAGATAAAACTTTTTCTTTCTGTCAAGTTTTGTATAAACAATTTCATTTGCGTCATATTCTATTTCAAGCCAGGTTCCTCTGTAAGGCACTATTCTGCCGACATAATTTGATGTGCCGAAAGTGCTGTCCGGTTCTTCTTCCTCTTCAAAACTGGCTCCCGGCGAACGGTGAAGCTGCGACACGATAACTCTTTCCGCTCCGTTTATTACAAATGTCCCCCTTGGAGTCATAAGCGGTATATCACATATGTGTACAGCCTGTTCCGGCGCTTCTTTCAGGGTCATTTCTCCGGTCTTTTCATTTTTTTCTTTTATAACGAGCCGGAATATGCCTTTTACCGGCGCGGAAAAAGATTCGCCTCTTTCAATCGCCGTTTCTACGTCATGCTTAGGCTGCCCGAATTCATATCCCACAAACTGCAGTTCATAAAAACCGTTGTAATCGCTGATGGGAAAAACGGTGCTGAAGACTTCCTGAAGGCCTTTGTTTTTTCTTTTGTCGGCAGGTATATCATACATCAGGAACTCTTTATATGACTTTTTCTGAATATCCATTAAATCAGGTATATCCAGAATCTCCTCAATATTGGTTTTCTGTTTTATTCTACCCATAGATTCCCTTCCTGTAAAATTATTTGTCAGCGCCGCCTGAAACAGGCGGCGCTTATCTTCGGAGTCAATGCGCAGGCTTTACTTATTTTACTTCTACAGCTCCGCCCGCAGCTTCTATAGTCTGCTTCATTTTTTCCGCGTCTTCTTTATTTACCCCTTCTTTTACAGGTTTTGGCGCATTATCAGCTATATCTTTTGCTTCTTTCAGGCCCAGGCTTGTAATTTCTCTTATCGCCTTAATAACCTGAATCTTTTTGTCGCCGGTTGAGGAAAGAATAACATCAAATGATGTTTTCTCTTCAGCAGCTTCCGCCGCACCTGCTCCGCCTCCGGCAGCGCCCGCAACCATAACCGGCGCGGCAGCTGACACACCAAACTTCTCTTCAAGAGCCTTTACAAGCTCATTGAGTTCCAGAACACTCATAGATTCAACTTCTTTAATAAAATCCTCTTTTGACATTGCCATTTCTATGACACCTCCTTGAAATTTTTAATTCTCAGTTTTTACTGCCGCTTACTGCTTTCACCACATGAACAATATCTTTTATCGGCTTTGCGAGCTGATTAACCAGTTTTGACACAGGGTTGTTCAGCGTGGACACAAGCGCCTGTATAAGCTCCTCGCGCGATCCTATTTTTGAAAGTTCTTTTATTTCTTCCGGCAGATAAAGTTTATTTTCTATATACCCGCCTTTAATTTCCAGATTCTCGTTTTCTTTCGCGAATTTCGCAAGAACCTTTACCGCAGCAAGATAATCCTCGCAGAAAACAAGACCCGTCACTCCGGTAAAATAACCTTTTAATTCTCCGTTAATATTCATTTCGTCAAGAACTCTCTTTGAAAGCGTGTTCTTTACCACTTTATAGGAAGCTCCTGCCTTTTCAAGTTCGCGTCTGAGCTTATTTACCTGCTCAACATTCAGACCCTGATAATCGGTTATCACCACACCGTTAGAGTCCTTGAACCTTGAAATCGTTTCATCAACCACAAGCTGTTTCTTTTTACGGTTCTCAGACATTACAGCACCTCTTTACATATACTTTTTAAATTTTATCGGAATGCCTATCCCCATCGTGGAGGATATATATACACTTTTTACATACTGGCCCTTTGTGCTTAACGCGGGCAGCTTCAGAAACATCTTCAGAAAAGCCGTGATGTTTTCTTCTATTGCTTTTTCTTCAAAAGAAAGTTTCCCGCAGGAAAGATTAACAACTCCCTCTTTGTTGTTCCTGAATTCTGTTTTTCCCGCCTTAAATTCAGCCACTGCCTTGCCGACATCCGCGGCAACAGTGCCTGATTTCGGGTTCGGCATAAGACCTTTTGTCCCGAGTATTTTTCCGAGTTTTCCCACATCTTTCATGACGTCCGGGGTCGCGATCGCAATATCAAAATCCATCCAGCCGCCTTTTATTTTTTCTATCAGCTCATCGCTGCCCGCGTAATCCGCGCCTGCATCCAGAGCTTCTTTTTCTTTTTCGCCCTTTGCAAAAACAAGAATCTTAACCGATTTCCCTGTTCCGTGAGGAAGCGCAATCGTTGTTCTTATCTGCTGTTCCGCCTGAACAGGTTTTTTCGCGAGTTTCACGGATATTTCAACACTCTCATCAAACTTTGTTTTCGGCTGTTTTTTCAAAACCGCCACAGCGTCTTCAAGATCATAAAGTTTATCTTTTTCCAAAAGCGCTGATGCTTCACTCATTCTTTTGCTCATTGTAAAATCTCCTTATGCTGCTGTTTCATTATAATCCGGCGCGTAAGCGCTTATTCTTCCACTATTATTCCCATGCTCCTTGCGGTGCCTTCAACCATTCTCATTGCTGATTCGGTTTTTGAAGCATTAAGGTCCGGCATTTTTGTCTTGGCGATCTCTTCAACCTGAGCCTTGTTCACTTTCGCAACCTTATTTTTGTTCGGCTCGCCCGACCCTTTTATTATATTTGCCGCTTTTTTCAAAAGAACAGGAACAGGCGGCGTCTTGATGATAAAAGAAAAACTTCTGTCCTCATATACGTCAATAACAACAGGCAGTATGTATCCGGCCCTGTCTTTTGTCCTGTCGTTAAACTGCTTGCAGAAATCCATGATATTTACGCCGTGCTGTCCGAGCGCGGGGCCGACAGGAGGCGCAGGATTGGCTTTGCCCGCATCTATCTGAAGTTTTATCTGTGTCATTAATTTTTTTGCCATTTAAACTCGCTCCTTTTTTAAAATCTCAATATCCTCTTAAATCAGTTAAACTATTTTCTCCACCTGGTCAAATTCAAGCTCCACAGGCGTCGGTCTTCCGAATATCGTCACATTAACCTTCATCTTTCCTTTTTCAGGAGTTACTTCCTCAACAACACCGTTAAAGTTCAGAAACGGCCCGTCTGTTATTTTTATATGATCGCCCGCATCAAAATAAGAAGCCATCCTCGGTTTCTTTTTCCTGTCTTCCATAAGGTCCATAATCTCCGCCACTTCCGCTTCATTCAGCGGTATCGGCCTTGATTTTGTTCCCACAAATCCGGTGACTTTGGGCGTATTTCTCAGAATATAAAGTATTTCCTTTCCTTCGTCGCTGTCAACATCTATATCCATTTCAACAAGGATATATCCCGGAAAAAACTTTTTGTTCTTTATAACCTTTTTTTTCTTTTTTATTTCCGTAACATTTTCCGAAGGTATAAGCACATTTGTTATCTTTTCCTGCAGATTATAGCTTGCTATCCTCTGGTCAAGATTCTCTTTTACGTGATTCTCCTGTCCGGCATACGTGCTTACAACATACCATTTTGCGGCCATACATTTCTCCTTACCTGAAAATAAATTTCACTGCTTTTGAAAGACCGAAATCAACAACACCTATATAGAACATCAAAAAGAAACCCACCAGAATAACTATTGCGGTAGAAGCAAGGATCTCTTTTTTTCCCGGCCATGTTACTTTTTTCAGTTCAAGCCACGATGTTCTGATAAAATTTATAAGTTTCTTCATAAATTAACTGCTCCTGATAATTCTTTTTTTTATCCGCTGCAGCATATTCTTATCTGCTCCGGATACTGCTTTCATTTCTTTCAGCTGCCTTATTCCGGCGGCCCGCTGTTTTTCTGGCAGGCCAGGCAGGATTCGAACCTGCAGCATTCGGTTTTGGAGACCGACGCTCTACCAATTGGAGCTACTGGCCTGCGTATTTCACGTTTACGCTTAAATTTCTTCAGCCAAAACCCGGCTTAAATTATTTTGTTTCCTTGTGCAAAGTATGTTTCTTGTCAAACTTACAATACTTTTTCAGCTCAATTTTATCCGGTGTCTTTTTCTTGTCTTTTGTATATGTGTAGTTTCTTCTTTTGCACTCACTGCACGCAAGTGTAATTATCTCTCTCATCTTCCGGCCAGCTCCTTAATTCAAATTCTTTTTTATTATCCGGCTGTTATTCCACTATTTCCGTAATAACACCGGCTCCTACTGTTCTTCCGCCTTCTCTTATCGCGAACCTGAGCTCCTGCTCCATTGCTATGGAGGTTATAAGCTCTACATCAACATTTATATTATCTCCCGGCATTACCATCTCCACTCCCTCAGGAAGCGTGATCGCGCCCGTTACGTCCGTTGTCCTGAAATAAAACTGAGGACGGTAGTTCTTAAAGAACGGGGTGTGCCTTCCGCCTTCTTCTTTCGTAAGAACATACACTTTTCCTTTAAACTTTTTATGCGGAGTTATTGAACCCGGTTTTGCTATTACCTGGCCCCTCTCTATATTGTCTTTGTCTATCCCTCTGAGCAGAAGCCCTACGTTGTCTCCGGCTAAGCCTTCGTCAAGCAGTTTACGGAACATTTCAATACCCGTTACAACTGTTTTCTTTGTATCCGTTATGCCGACTATCTCCACTTCCTCATTTACCTTTACTTTTCCTCTTTCTATCCTGCCGGTTGCAACCGTGCCGCGGCCCGTAATCGAGAAAACATCCTCAACTGCAAGCAGAAACGGTTTGTCAACATCCCTTTCAGGCGCCGGTATATAACTGTCAAGCGCTTCAACAAGATCCGCGATAGGCTTCGCAGCCGCTTCATCTGTCGGGTTTTCCAGAGCTTTCAGCGCTGAACCCCTGATTATCGGCGTCTTGTCTCCCGGGAACTCATATTTGTTCAGCAGGTCCCTTATTTCTTCTTCCACAAGTTCTATCATTTCTTCATCATCAACCATATCGCATTTATTCAGAAATACAACTATATACGGAACGCCAACCTGCCTTGCAAGAAGTATGTGCTCTCTTGTCTGAGGCATGGGGCCGTCCGCCGCGCTTACAACAAGGATCGCTCCGTCCATCTGAGCCGCTCCTGTTATCATGTTCTTTACATAGTCCGCGTGCCCGGGACAGTCAACGTGCGCATAGTGCCTCTGGTCCGACTGATATTCAACGTGCGCCGTTGCTATTGTTATTCCTCTTTCTCTTTCTTCCGGCGCGTTGTCAATCTCATCAAACTTTTTTGTGTCCGCAAATCCTTTCTGCGAAAGCACCTGCGTCATCGCTGCCGTTAATGTCGTTTTTCCATGGTCAACGTGGCCTATTGTCCCCACGTTAACGTGTGGTTTTGTCCTTTCAAATTTTGCTTTTGCCATTTCCTGTTCCTCCTGAAATGTTTTATTTTTAATTTCTTCTTTTATATATCTGCCCGCGTTTTTTTGCGCACAGCACATTACGAAAACTTTCAGTTTTCTTTTTAAATGCTGGAGCCCACGAGCGGAATTGAACCGCTGACCTCGTCCTTACCAAGGACGCGCTCTGACCAACTGAGCTACGTGGGCAGTAAAAGCTGAAATAAAAATACACTATGGACGCACTCATCCTTGCGTCACGGTGTCTTTTCTCTTCAACTGTACTGCAATTAAAAAAACACTATATTTATAATAGAAAATTTCTGTATTCCATTACAAATACAGTGAGGTTAAAATTTATCAAA
>CAYTNY010000012.1:0-38328 GCA_964439215.1 uncultured Spirochaetia bacterium | reverse complement strand
TTACGCAGACAGTGACCGAAACCGTTACACAGACAGCAACTCAAACCGCAACACAAACTATAACGCAGACAGCAACACAGACCGCTACGCGGACAGTGACGAAAACGGTTACACAGACAGCAACTCAGACGGTTACACAGACAGTGACGCAGACCATAACACAGACGGCAACTCCGACAGTTACCCGAACCACAACGCAGACCGCTACGCGCACAGTTACCGGAACCGCTACACAGACAGCAACTCAAACCGCAACGCAGACAGTGACACAAACGATAACACGGACAGTGACAAAAACAGCTACTGAAACTGTCACGCTCACGGTTACCCGGACAGTTACCCCTACGGTTACAGAAACGGCCACAGAAACTTCAACGCCGAGTATTACAGGGACCGTTACGCGGACCATTACCCGGACCGTGACACAGAGTGCGACACAAACAGCTACGCAAACCGTGACAGAAACCGTGACACAGACAATAACCCGGACAGTTACCGTTACAGCAACTCCCAGTGTTACAAATACAGCAACGCAGACAGCAACACAGACGGTAACGCCCACCAATACACCTGTTTTAAGAATGCTGGTGCTTGCTCCGGGTGAAACATATGATACGGCCCCTCCCGGATATACAGGAAGTCCTGATATGCAGGAAGCGGGAAAACCCGTAATAATATCCGTTAGAGTGATAGAGGATATAAATTTTACAACATTTACACAGGCATCAAATCTTGTGGGGATAAATTCATCTTCGCCGGAATGGACAGTAATTGACGAAGATAAACAGCTTGAAAACGGAACCGCGGAATTTACGGTCAGATTCCTTAAACCCGGTGTTTCATATACAATTACTGCATCCGACAGAAATGGTGTATTTTCGGATGCTGATTCAAATCCGATACCTGTGACCGTAAGCGCCGGGGGGAATCTTCTGCTTTCTGATTACAGTGTTTATGAAGGAGGGCCGGTATCAAAAGGCGCACAAGAACACGAATTAATGGATCTGAATATAACAAATCCAAGCACCGGAGGGGCCAATTACCTGTTAGCGGGCATAACAATTACCGCGGACAGTTCTTTTAATGATGTTATTGGATCTGTTTCGGTTTTTGAAAATAATGCCCTGCTTGGTACTGCGGTATGGGACCGGGAAAAAACAGTTTATCTGCCGCTGAACGTAATTATAGAACCGCTGGATGAAAGGGTTTTTGAAATAAAAGCGTCTATCAGGCCGGATGCCCATACCGGAGCATTTACCGCATCCATAAACAGTCCTTTTGACATAGATATTATGAGACTGGATGATACACGTGCGTTGATTGAGCCTGCATCAGACCCTTATCCTTACACCGCTCAGGTGATAAACATAAAAGAAGACAATACAAAAGACAGTTTTATTAGTTATCCGAATCCTTTTGTTCCGCAAAACGAGGTATCAAATATAAAATTTTATCTGGATTCAACATCCGAAGTAAGCCTGGATATTTATGACCTTATAGGCAGAAAAGCAGTAAATCTTATTGATAATGAAACACTTGCAGGCGGGATCATGCACGGTACAGTGTGGGACGGGAAAAACAAAAGGGGAAAAGCCGTTCTAAGCGGTGTATATTATGCGGTTTTAAAAATAAACAATACTGATAAGTATATAATAAAAATTGCGGTGGTGAAATAATGGGGATAAAAATAATAGCAAAAAATAAAAAAGCGTATCACGATTATTTCGTGATAGAAAAATATGAAACAGGAATAGCGCTTCAGGGGACGGAAGTGAAATCCATAAGACAGGGAAAAGTGACGCTGAGAGAGGGGTTTGCCAGAATAATGAAAAATGAGATTTTTCTTTTTAATGTTCATATCGGCCATTATACGCACGGGAACATATACAATCACGACCCTCTCAGAACAAGAAAACTGCTGATGCATAAAAAAGAAATAAATAAACTTATAGGAAAAACCGCTGAAAAAGGACTTTCGCTTATACCTGTGTCAATGTACCTTAAAAACGGCAGGGTAAAAGCTGAAATTGCTCTGTGCCGGGGAAAAAGACAGTATGATAAACGCGAGACCATTAAGAAAAGGGATCTGGAAAGGGAAGAAGCAAGATATAATATAAGAATGTGAAAAAAGGGATAAAGGGGATCATTGATTTTTTATTTAAAGCGAAAGTATAAAGGGGATAAAAAAGAATATCACTGTAAAACTGGATTTCCGAATATAAATATGCTATAGTTTATAGGCTTTAAAGTTCTTTAAGAGTTCTATTTTGAAATAGAGAATAACCGTTCCGGAAAGCAGTAAAAGATCCGGACCCCTTTTTGTATTTCGTGAATATATTAAATACGGGGGCGAACGGTTTCGACAGGCCTAGTGTAGGCAAAAGGAGCATGCCAGGGCCCGCGTCCCTGTAAAAAAGCGGACCAAAAGAAACGCAGACAATTACGCTTTAGCCGCTTAATGCGGCACCTCTTTTTCTGTTTTGCCTGCGGGCAGTTAAAGGGGACCAACAGCAGGCTGCTCATACGGTGTTAGTCCCGCATCGTATGCTAAGATTATGGGAACGTAGTTTTAAAGGATCCTGTCCGGAGGAGCCTTTAAAGCGAATTTTAAATTCCGGAATAAGCATGTAGCGCCTTTGCTCAAGCAGGTCTGGACGTGGGTTCGAGTCCCACCGCCTCCACCAGACTTCGCTAAAACTACGGCTGGCAAGCCGGAGTTTTAGTGAAGGCTGTCCGTCATAGCTTTAGCGAAGGCGGACAAAACAAGTAAACAGTTACCTGATTTTTTGATCTAAAGCGTAAACAAGAAAGTTAAAACTATGGTTTTTTAGAGGGGTTTCATGAAAATAGTTTATATTATTCAAAGTATAGAACATTGTGATAAACATTATATTGGGATTACAGAGGATGCTGAAAAGAGATTAAAGTCTCATAATTATGGTCAATCAGCACACACACGTTAAGATTTAAACCCCGGGAGATAATATCCTATACTGCCTTTATGGACGATTCAAAAGCGTTTGAGTTTGAAAAATATCTTAAGTCCGGTTCGGGCAGAGTATTCGCTAATAAACATTTAAAATAAAATCCAAGCCGTTGCCACAGGGAAAATGCTTTCAGGGATTATCGCGGTCCGGAATGATTTTATCTCCGGGTTATTGAGAGTATTGACTTTTTTTGAAAAAACGATATACTCAAAAAGGTAAAAATAATTAAATGGTTTTATTTTTAAAAGTTTATATAAGGCGATCTGGAGCGTTGACGGACTAAAAAATGGTGTCGCCGCCTCACTCCTCTAAGATATACCCCCTTATATCATAGGCCATGAAAATGGCGCATGCCAAGTATTGACGGCGGCGGCACTTTAAAGATTTATTGCTCATACAGACATAATAAAATGAAATTATAGACGCAGAAAGAAAACGGCCAACGAGCTGAGCTTTTCTAAAAAATAGTGCCGCCGTTTCTTTTCTTGATTATACCCCCTTATATTTTGCTGTGCATACAGCACACGCCTCAAAAGAACGGCGGCACTTTAAAAAAACAAAGGCATTTAATTAACAGTATATTTAACATGAAACAATAACTCAAAGACAGTTGTTTTCCGGATCAAATTAATAATATTAAAAGATCTGTATAATAAAACGCAAGCGCAAGCCGCATGCCACTGTCTGCAAATCACTTTCCCTTTTATTATTCCTTGACGCATACACGGACGTGTTATAAAATATCTTATAAATTTCAATTAAATATAAAAAATACCGCGGGTTTCAGCCGCGGGTTTTTGCTGAAAAGGAACGGAGAAAAGCGTTGGACACACGCAAAACCCCTTTATTTGAAGAACATACCGTGTTAAATGCGCTTATGGCGCCTTTTGCGGGCTGGAATATGCCCATACATTACGGAAGTATCATAGAAGAAACAAAGCATACCAGAGCGGCAGTATCTGTGTTTGATATATGCCATATGGGGGAAATTATAATAAAAGACAATCCTGATAAACCGGTATTTGCACAGGCGGTTACGGTTCCTATAGAGCAAATGAAAATAAGATCCTGCAGATATGGTTTTATTTTAAATGAAAGCGGCGGGATAATGGATGACCTTTTAATTTACAGAACCGCGGAAGATGAATGGATGGCTGTTGTGAATGCGGGAACCGCCCGCCAGGATTTTGAGATAATAAAAGAAAGAGCGGCAGGCGCTGATGTTTCTGATATATCCGGTGAAACAGCAAAAATAGATGTACAGGGCCCCGGCTCCAGGGATGTCATGAAAGTGATTGCGGGGCCTAAGATAGAAGAACTTAAATTTTATAAAAATGATTTTTTTGATATAGACGGTGGACAACATATAATAAGCAGAACAGGATATACCGGAGAACTGGGGTATGAAGTGTATATACCAAACAGCAAAGCATCCGGCCTGTGGAAACGGCTGCTGGAAAATGAAAATGTAAAACCCGCGGGGCTCGGTGCGAGGGATATTTTGAGGCTTGAAGCCGGGCTGCCGCTGTACGGAAATGAGCTTACTCCTGAAACGACTCCTTTTGAAGCGGGACTGGATAAATTTATAGACCTTGAGAGGGACTTTTTCGGCAGGGACGCGCTTTTGAAAAAGAAAAATGAAAAAAACGGTAAAAAGCTATATGGTTTTGAGGCAGACGGAAGAAGGACCCCCAGACACGGCAATAAAATAATTATAAACGGGGAAGAAAGAGGAACCGTAACAAGCGGTGTTTTTTCGCCCCACAGGAACAGGGGAATAGGATTTGGATATATAAGCGGATGCGCGGACAGCGGGCATCCGGAAATCGGCATAGATACGGGAAGAGGAACTATAAAAGCAGCCGTATTAGAGATGCCTTTTCTCAGGGATACATCAATAAAAAAATAGAGCCAGGGAGGCAGATTATGGAGATTAAAGACGGTTATTTCTACACAAAAGAACACGAATGGGTAAAGATTGAAGGAGAAACCGCCAGAATAGGCATTACTGATTACGCGCAGCATAAACTCGGAGATATAACTTTTGTTGAACCGCCGGAAGACGGGAAAGATATAACAGCAGGCAGTGCGGTAACCGGCGTAGAATCTGTAAAAGCCGCATCTGATATTTTTTCCCCGCTTTCGGGAAAAGTTTCAGTTTTTAATGAAGAACTTGAAAATGAACCGGGGCTTATAAACGCATCTCCTTATGATAAAGGCTGGATAATGGAAATAAAAATAAAAGATGAAAATGAAAAAGAAAATCTTCTTACAGCGGAAGCTTACCGGGAGTTTACGGCGGGTCTTGAATAAATGGCAAAATTCACCCCTCATACCCCGGAGCAGATAGAGGAAATGCTGGAGGTCTCGGGAAAGAAGTGCATAGAAGAACTGTTTGAAGATATACCCGGAGAATTAAGGACAAAGAAATTCAGCCTGCCTTCCGGACTGACGGAATGTGAAGCGTTTAAAGTTATGAAAAATCTTGCAGGCATGAATAAACGATATTATGTATCTTTTCTGGGCGGCGGTTTTTATGACCATTATATACCGGCGGCCGTGGAATCAGTGGCTTCAAAACCCGAGTTTTTTACGGCATATACGCCTTATCAGCCTGAAGCTTCGCAGGGCACGCTTCAGGCTGTTTTTGAGTATCAGACAATGGCGGCAAAATTAACAGGCATGGATGTGGCGAATGCTTCGCTTTATGACGGCGGAACAGCGCTTTATGAAGCGGTTGTTATGGCGGTCAGGTCCACGCGGCGGTCAAAAATAATAATTGATGAAGGAATAAATCCGCTGTTTAGAAGGATGCTTAAGACTCATGTGAAAAATCTGGATATTCAGAGGGTAAATGTAAGAACCGCGGGCATAAAAACAGACAAAGAAAAATTAATAAATGAAATTGATGAAAATACCGCCGCGGTTGTGGCGGCAAACCCGAATTTTTTCGGGCATATTGATGATTATTCGGATGTTTTTGAGAAGGCAGCGCAGAAAGGAGCGCTTTCAGTGCTCTGTTTTTATCCTATGTCCCTCGGAGTGCTGAAAACACCCGGTGAAATGGGAGCTGATATTGCTGTCGGCGAAGGGCAGGGGCTGGGGATGCCGCTGAGTTTTGGCGGCCCTTATCTTGGAATTATTGCGGCGTCAAAAAAATACGCCAGAAAGCTTCCCGGCAGAATAGCAGGGGAAACAACTGATACGGAAGGAAAAAGAGCTTATGTCCTGACGCTTCAGGCAAGGGAGCAGCATATAAGAAGGGAAAAGGCGACTTCAAATATATGCTCCAATCAGGCCCTGTGCGCCTTAAAAGCGGCTGTTTATATGTCGCTGCTGGGAAAGCGGGGATTCAGGGATACGGCGCTTATAAATATGCAGAAAGCACACAGATTGAGGAACGGCCTGAAAAAAATAAAAGGAATAAAAGTTATTGAAGGCAGTTTCTTTAACGAGTTTGCCGTGGAAGTTAACGGAGGGGCAAAGGCCTTTGTTAATAAGATGCTGATAAAAGGTTTTGTGCCGGGTCTGCCGGCGGGTCTTTTTTATCTTGATAAAGAAAATATTTTAGTAGTAAATACAACGGAAAAAAGGACGGATAATGAAATGAATATGTTTCTTTCAGCCGCTCAGGAGGCAATGGGATGAAAAATGTATTTGAACTGTCGGTAAGCGGCAGAAGGGGCTTTGACCCGGGAAAGGCTGATGAAAATATACTTGAAGGAACTGATAAGAATCTGCTGAGAAAAGAGGATCTTGTTCTTCCTGAACTTTCGGAGCTGGATGTGATCAGGCATTATATGCGCCTGGGAAGAAGAAATTTTTCCGTGGATGAAAATTTTTATCCGCTGGGTTCGTGCACCATGAAATATAATCCCAGAATAAATGAAGCAGCAGCTTCTCTTGCGGGATTTACATCGCTTCATCCGATGATGTCTTATATAGATGAAAACGCGGTTCAGGGGGCGCTGGAAATGATTTATAATCTTTCCTTTTTGTTATGTGAAATTACGGGAATGAAAAAGATCACAACCCAGCCCTATGCGGGAGCGCACGGGGAGCTTACGGGAATACTTCTCATGGCCGCGTATCATAGAAAAAAAGGCAATAATAAAAAATATATTATTGTTCCGGATTCCGCACACGGCACAAATCCGGCTTCTGCCGCGGCTGCGGGGTATGAGATTGTATCTGTTCCGGTTGATGCGGACGGAGATATGGATTTGGAGGCATTTCGTGCGGCTATCGGCCCGGAAACAGCGGGGGTAATGATGACCGTGCCGGGCACACTCGGTGTTTTTGAAAAAAAAGCAGATCAAATAGCGGAGCTTGCGCACGAACATGATGCTGTTATGTATTATGACGGAGCAAATTTAAATGCTGTTTTGGGAAAAATAAAACCCGGAGAAATCGGTTTTGATATAATACATATAAATCTGCATAAAACTTTTGCGGCTCCGCACGGAGGCGGGGGCCCGGGGTCCGGTGTGGTAGGTGTTTCGGAAAAATTATCGGATTTTTTACCGGTTCCCGAGGTTGTCAAAAGCGCATCCGGGAGATACGGCCTGAATTTTAATATAAAGGATTCCATAGGAATGATAGCGTCTTTTTTCGGAAATTTCGGAGTACTGCTGAAATCTTATATTTATATTCTGATGCTGGGAAAAGAAGGGCTGATAGATGTTTCTGAAAAAGCCGTTTTGAATGCGAATTACATCATGAACAGGCTTAAACCTTATTATGACCTGCCGTATGACAGGACATGTATGCATGAATGCGTATTTTCCGCGAAAAAGCAGGCAAAGAACGGCGTCCGCGCGCTTGATATAGCAAAGGCTCTTACGGAAAGGGGCATACATCCGCCTACGGTATATTTTCCGCTTGTTGTGGACGAGGCTCTTATGATAGAACCCACTGAAACAGAGTCAAAAGAAGAAATTGATATCTTTATTTCCGCGATGATAGAGATAGCGGAACTTGCTGAAACAGATCCGGAATGCATAAAAAACGCGCCCCGGGGAATGCCTATAACAAGGCCCGATGAAACAAAGGCCGCAAGGGAACTTAAGCTTACATGTTTGTGAACGGAGTACGGCTTGTTCCGTACGGATCTTTTTCGCCGTATGAAAATATGGCGGCTGATGAATATCTCACGGAATATTACGCTGTTTCGGGGATTCCTGTACTGAGGCTTTATTCGTGGAGCCCGCCCGGAATCTCAATAGGAAAAAATCAGGATATAAAAACAATAAATACTGAAAGGTGCATTAAAGACGGTATACCTGTGGTGCGCAGAATGACGGGAGGAGGGGCGATATTTCATAAGAAAGAGCTTACTTACAGTATAGTATGTTCGGAAAAGGACCTTTCTGATAAAAGGCTGACGGTTAAAGAGTCTTTTGAGATTTTAAACGGGTTCCTTTTGAAAATGTACGGTAAGTTCGGACTTAAGGCGCAGTATGCAAAGGATGCGGGTATCAGGGGAAACGCCGGCGCAAGAGCACCTCACTGTTTTTCCGGCAATGAGGAATATGATATAATTATTAAAGGAAAAAAAACAGGCGGCAATGCTCAATGCAGAAAAAAAGGAATAATCTTTCAACACGGCTCCATACCCGCGGCCGGCTTTCCCGAACAGCAGAAATATTTCAAGTCCGGGCTAACAGATGCGAATTTTACTTTTCTGGAAGATCTGCTCGGCAGAGAAGCGCCGCCGGTGGAAATAGAGGCGGATCTTGCGGCTGCATTTATGGAAACATTTGACACGGATTTGAAGCCGCAGGAATTTGACATGAATGAAAAAAAGAAAATAGTGAAGCTGCTTACTGTAAAATACGCGGCAAACAGGTGGAACATTGAAGGAAAAACCGGAAATTAAATACAGTTTAGAAAAACTCGGCATGTCTGAATACTTAAAAGATGAAGTTGAACTTATAAAAAAATCGGGAATGATACCCGGGCGGATAAGCCTTGAACATAAAGAAAGCTATATGGTAATTACGGAAGCCGGCGTGTTTACCGCCGAGGTAACGGGAAAATTTATTTATCAGACTGCGGGAGATGCGGATTTTCCGAAAGTAGGCGACTGGGCCGCGGTATCGGTTTTTGAAGATGAAAAAAAAGCTGTTATACATAAAGTTCTTAAAAGGAAAAACAGATTTTCAAGAGTTGCCGCGGGCAAAGACAAAAAAGAACAGGTTATTGCCGCGAATATAGACGTTCTTTTTATTGTTCAGGGTCTGGATGATAATTATAATCTCAGGCGTATTCACCGCTATGCCGCAATGGCGGAAGAATCGGGCATAGAGCCTGTGGTTGTTTTAAATAAGGCGGATGTATGCGATGATATTAATGTAAAGAAAAATGAAGTGTTAAACGGCCTGCCGGGTGTGCGTATTGCTGTCACAAGCGCGGTCAGCGGACAGGGGCTGCATGAACTGAAAGCTATGTTAAAAGACGGAATGACTTTTATGATGGCGGGTTCTTCGGGAGTGGGAAAATCCACACTCATAAATATACTGGCGGGAAAAGAAGTAGAAAGAACAGCGCCGGTCAGGGAAAATGATTCAAAAGGAAGACATACTACGGTCTGCAGGCATATGACCGTGCTTGACGGAGCAGGAATACTGATAGATACTCCGGGAATGAGGGAGTTCGGTGTCTGGGATATTGATGCCGGAATAGCTGAAACTTTTTCTGAAATAAACAGACTGTCGTCCGGGTGCAGATATTCGGACTGTACACATACGGTTGAAAATAAATGCGCGGTTATAAGGGCCCTGGAAAAAGGAGAACTGCCGCGGGGTGTTTATGAGTCGTATTTAAAGATGCAGAAAGAAAAGGTATATCTGAATTCAAAAAAAAATAAAGCCGCGTTTTTTGAACAGAAAAAAAAAGAAAAGCAGCTGGGCAGGACGATCAGGGGATTTAAGAAACTTAGAAAGCAAAAGGGATGATGAAATGACAAACGGGCAGAACACAGTACGGAAAAAAAAGATAGATTTCAGAAAAATGCATGCTGTTGAAGAAAAGCTGAAAGGGCTGGCCTTAAATACCGTATGTCATAATGCAAGATGCCCCAATATTTCCGAATGTTATGACAGGGAGACCGCGGCATTTATGATTCTTGGGAATATCTGTACAAGAGGATGTTCGTTCTGCAATGTTGAAAGCGGAATGCCGGTGTATAATAATGATTCAGAGCCTGCTCTTGTCGCGCAGGCAGCAAGACGGATGCTGCTTAAGTATATAGTGGTTACGTCGGTTACAAGGGATGATCTTGATGACGGCGGTGCTTCTGTTTTTGCTGAAACTATCAGACAGCTTAGAGAATATGACAGGGAAGCGGGGGTGGAGGTTCTTGTTCCTGATTTTGGGGGGAGTAAAAGCGCTTTAAATACAGTGCTTGATGAAAAACCCGATATGTTCGCGCATAATATGGAAACAGTACCGTCTTTATATGCTGTCAGAAAAGGAGCGGAGTATGACAGGAGCCTCAAAGTTCTGGCGCATGCATCAGAAAAAAAAGATGTAAAAATAAAATCAGGTATTATGCTGGGGCTGGGCGAAAAGTATGAAGAAGTAATAAGTACACTTAAAGATATAGCGGATACAGGCTGCCGTTATATGTCCATAGGCCAGTATATGCGGCCCGGCAGCAGAAATTGCGAGGTTAAAGAATATATAACCGGTGAAATGTTTGAGAAATACAGGGCAGACGCCCTTGAAATAGGTTTCAGGCACGTTGAAAGCGGGCCGTGGGTGAGAAGTTCGTATATGGCTGAAAAATACACGGTAAAATAAAAAAAAGGGGTGTGTTATGAATTACAGAAGAATAGGGCTTACGGACATAAAAGTAAGCACGGTATCTCTCGGATGCTGGACCCTTGGCGGAGATGCTGAACGGGGCGCGGCAGGATGGTTCGCGCCTGAGGAAAAAGATGCGGTCAGTGCAATTCATTATGCTCTGGATAACGGGGTAAATCATTTTGATAATGCGGATGTTTACGGAATGGGGCGCGCCGAAAAAATATTGGGAGAGGCGCTTGAAGGCGGAAATAAGGATGTTATAGTGGCCTCAAAAGTCGGATGGTTCAAAGGCGGTTTTGAACATGCGTATACAAAAGAGAATATAGAAAAACAATGCGAAAAATCCCTGAAAAATCTTAAAAGAGACCACCTGGATATTTATTACTTTCACAACTGTGATTTTGGTGAAAACGACAGATATCTTGAAGAGGGGGTTGCGGCTTTTCGCGCTCTGCGCAAACAGGGAAAGATAAGAGCAATAGGGCTGTCCGGATATTCCGGAGATGATTTTAAAAGGCTTGTGCCTGTAATAGAGCCCGACTGTGTCCAGTCATGGGCAAATATACTTCATCCTGAATTTATTGATCCGGAGAAAGAGACCGCGGCTTTTTTAAAAGAAAAAGATATATCGTTCGTGGCTTTTAATCCGCTTTCAAGAGGGCTTCTTACCGGGAAATTTTCAGAGGAAAATCCTCCTGCGATAGACAAAAATGATATACGGGCGGCAATGGAGGAATTTACGCCGGAATATCTTGAAAAATTTTATCCCCGGATGGAAAGGCTTAAAAAAATTTTCGGGTCCGAAACCCGGGATGTTGTAAGGGCCGCAATACAGTTTATACTTTATCATGAAATTGCCGCCTGCGCCATTCCCGGATTCAGAAACAGAAAACAGGTGGAAATAAACATAAAAACAGCCGAAAATCCGCTTACAGAAGATGAATTTAAGAGTATTAAAGAGATATTTGCGTAAGTATACAATGCCGGACAGAAATATATCTTTAAGTACAATAAATTTCCAATAAAAACTCTGCAGAATACGCATCAAATATCCGGAAAAACCGCGGGGCGCTGAACAGACCATAAATTAATCCGGAATATATTCCTGCTTTGTTAATGGTGGCAATTGCGGTTTGGGAGGTGTATACTTAATATGGAAGGACGGTGAATGATATGGTGCTTATAGACGGCAGCGGGAAGAGAATAACAGGCAGTACGGCTGAGATTATGGAATTTTCAATGAAAGAGCGTTATGAGGCGTATGCCCGGATACGGAAAAAAAACAAGGTCAGAAAACCGGCAGGGTCATCGAACAGGATATTTTTCAGAGTATCGGACATGGATGTATTAAGCAGTAAGTGGGATTCTATTATCAGAAAAATGATGGATGTAAGAAAAAGTTAGGCTCAGGCGCAGGGAATAATAATAAACAGACAGAAAAATTATCCGCCGGATTTAAGGCGGATATTTTTTTGAACGCTTCCGGATATATGATATAATAATTTAAAAAGCAGGCGGAGGAAGATTTGGAAGAAATAATAAAAAAGACAAAGAGGCTGTCAGAGCCGTCTATCTGGTATAAAATAGGAATCCCCGTAATAGCGGGTTTTCTTCTATTCGGATATATTATTTATTTCAAAACAAGCTCTGAGATGAATAAACTTGTGATGGAAGAGTTTGAAGGGCGGATAATAACAGCAGGAAGAGAACTGGCGGGTTCTGTTTCACAGGATCTGTATGAGGCGGAAGAAAAGAAAAAAGAGCTGGCAAGAATACGCAGACTGAGGGAAAAAAATAAAAAAGCGGTTCTGAATAAGCCATACAGGCTCAATAAAACCATAAACGAATCCATAAAAAGAGCGGTTGAATCCGCCGCAGCCGGAAAAGATATTATGTATGTTTTTCTTGCAAGAGACAATAAGATCATATACAGCGCCGGCGAGATGCTGAATATGCCTGTGCAGCTGATTGAAAAAAATAAAAAGACCGGCGGCTATGCGCGTTTTGAGGGTGAATACGAGGGTGAACCCGTGGAGGAAATAATAATACCGCTGGAGAAAAATGATGAGTATCTGGGCGAGGCGAGACTGGGGTTTTCTCTTGAAAGGGTAAAAGAACATATACAGGCAACCCACGGGAAAACGCGTTTTTATTCAATAGCCGGCACGTTTATCATCAGCGGCGCGGTGATACTTCTTCTTGTATGGCTGGTTGTTATACCTGTTAAAAGGCTTTCCCGCGCGGCGGAAGCAATAAGCAAAGGCGAGGTTGATTTTACCATTTCTGAAAGTCCGGGCAGAGACGAAGTGGGGCGGCTTAATAATTCTTTTGCGGAGATGCAGGGGTATATAAAAGAAATAGCGGAAAACGCAGAAAAAGTATCCCGGGGCGAAGCGGCTATGCTTGTAAATATGAAAACCGAAAAAGACGTATTAGGCGGAGCCTTCAGGAGGCTGGTTGACTATATAAGGGAAATGGCTGAGATTACCGAGAAAATAGCACAGGGCGACCTTACGGGGGACAGCAGTCCGAAATCACCGGATGACCTTATGGGAAATGCGTTTCATAAAATGATCATGAACCTGAGGGAGCTTGTGGGGAAAATAATAGAACAGGCTGATACGGTAACTTCTTCGGCCGAGGAACTTTCCCAGATAGCGGAACAAAGCCAGGGCGCGGTAACCCAGGTTGCTGAAACAATATCGCATATAACACAGGCAATTTCCCAGACAGCTGAAAACGCAATGAATGCTTCTACTGCTTCTGCTGAAGCAAATGTTTCTTCAAAGAACGGAAAAGAGTCAATGAACAAACTTATGAAAAAAATGCAGAGTCTTCAGAGTTCAATACTGCATTCAACAAAAAGGATGGACGCACTTTCCGTGCACTCGGGTGAAATAAGCGAAATACTCACGGTTATAAGAGATATTTCGGAACAGACAAAACTGCTTTCATTTAATGCCGCTATTGAGGCTGCACGCGCGGGGCATTCGGGGCAGGGTTTTGCTGTTGTCGCCGAAGAGGTCAGAAAACTTTCTGAAATGTCAAATGAACAGACAAAGAAAATAGCGGAAATAATCAAAGAAGTGAAAACAGATATATCAGGGGCGGTTGACGCGGTGAATAAAGGGGCGCTGGATATAACAGAAGGTACTGAGCTCGCCGGCAGAACCCAGAGTATATTTGAGGAAATAGCCTCCAATGTTGAAAAGTCAGCGGAACAGGTAGAGACAATAGCCGCAGCATCACAGGAAATAGCTGCTTCTTCCCAGGAGGCGGCGGCAACCGCGCAGCAGCAGTCTGCGGCTGTTGAGGAAATGACCTCATCAATAACACAGCTTGCGGATGCGGCAAAAGAACTTAAGGAATCAGCGAAAAAATTCAGGGTATAAAAAGCGCCTTTTAAAGGCTGCACGGGCTTAAAAAATATCAATTATCAATGAAAACCTATGAAATGCAAATCGGAAGAATAACTCCCGCGATTTTCCGCAGCGAGAACCGTGAATATCCGGAAAAGGCTGAATTTTAATTTCTCCCGTATTTTTTTGAATAATAACTCCCGGAAATCAATACACCCGAACTTGCATTTGGAAAGTTTTTCAATATACTTGTTGTATGACTAGGGAGTTATAACGATAGAATTGGTATTGTGGAAAAAATTTACGGTTTCCGGCGGGACAAAGCCGTTTATACCTGCGGAAAGGGGTGGATTATTATCAGGACAGCTTCAAAACAGGATGTTATACAGGCACAGCACGGCGGCAAAACCGTTATTCTTGATATAAGGCCGATAGACGCTTATAACGGCTGGAAATTCAGCAATGAAAAACGCGGCGGCCATATCAGGAAGGCGAGAAGTTTTCCGCTGAAATGGTTCAGGTATATTGATTTTATTGATATTCTGAAATCAATGAACATTAAAACTTCGGATGATATAATTATTTACGGCGGCAGCAGTGAAGAATGTGAAAAAGCCGCAAAGATCCTGGATAAAACAGGCTTTCAAAAGGTTAGAATATACACTGGGTTTAAGGACGAATGGGCCGCTGATGCTGCTCTGCCTATGGACAGACTGGAAAGATATAGTAATCTTGTATACGCTGCGTGGCTTAGATCTCTTCTGGATACAGGCAATGCGCCGGAATACAGCGGAAGAAAATATGTTCTATGCCACTGTCATTACCGGAACCACCGCGATTATGAAAAAGGCCATATACCCGGAGCCCTGAGCGTGGATACAAATACCCTGGAATCTCCGGAAACCTGGAATATAAGAAAACCGGAGGAACTCAAAAAAACGCTGGAAAATCTGGGAATTACCCGCGATACAACTGTAATTGTTTACGGCAGGTTTTCTTTCCCGGATAATGACGATCCTTTCCCCGGAAGCAGTGCGGGGCATCTTGGCGCTATAAGAAGCGCCCTTATAATGATGTATGCAGGTGTAAAGGACGTAAGAATACTTAACGGCGGGATGCAGTCATGGGAGGACAGCGGATATAAAACAGAAACAAAACCTTCACATCCCCGGCCTGCAGCTGATTTTGGAGCGGACATACCGGGCAGGCCGGATATTATAATAAATACCCCCCGGGCCAAAGAGTATATTAAGGATAAAGATAAAAATCTGGTAAGTGTCAGGAGTTATGATGAATTTATCGGTAAAGTAAGCGGATATAATTATATAAGTAAAAAAGGAAGGATCCCCGGCGCGGTATTCGGGAACTGCGGAAGCGATGCTTATCATATGGAAAATTACAGAAACCTTGATCATACAATGAAAGAATTTCATGAAACCGCGGCAATGCTTAAAAACGCGGGTATTTCACCTGATAAGCACAATGCGTTTTACTGCGGTACAGGATGGAGGGCAAGTGAAGCTTTTTTCAATGCCTGGCTTATGGGCTGGCCGAACATATCTGTTTATGACGGAGGATGGTTTGAATGGAGCAGTGATCCGTTAAATCCTTATGAAACAGGGGTGCCTGAAGATGCAGCAGCAGGCTGATACTGCGCAGCTTTCCGGTATTGTAATGGAGGACCACGTACAGGAAACCGGGTCTGCTGCGGCAATTGAGGAAATAATGGAAGGGTTAAACAGGAATAATAAATATATATCAAGCAAGTATTTCTATGATGAGGCAGGTTCTGCCTTGTTTGAGGATATAACGGGCCTGCCTGAATATTATCAGACAAGAACCGAAAAAAAACTTATTGCTGAAGCTGCCGCTGAGCCGGGAATTTTAAACGGCGTGAAATCCGTAATAGAACTCGGAAGCGGGGATCCGTCAAAGATAACGGTGTTTTTTGAGAACATTCCTGAGAAACAGTTTGACAGACTTGTTTATGTGCCGTTTGATATATGCATGGAGGCGGTAAAAGCTTCGGCGCGTATCCTGTCGTTTAAATTCACGGGCCTGGGAATACACGGTATAGCGGGCGATTTCTGTACGCAGGCAGACAGGATACCTGATTACGGCCGGAAACTTGTGTGTTTTTTCGGAGGCACAATAGGAAATTTTGAGCCGGATACCGCTTCAGCTGTGCTTTCTGATATAAGCGGAGTCATGAATGAAAATGATATTATGCTTTTGGGCGCGGATATGGTTAAGGATCCCGAAGTTATTGAAAGAGCATACAATGATACAAAAGGAATAACGGACCGTTTCAATAAGAATATACTGAAGGCTGTAAATAATATTGCGGGAACAGATTTTGATCCTGCGGATTTTGAGCATTGTGCATTTTATAATGAGGCAGAATCGCGTATTGAAATGCATCTTGTATCACTGAAAGACCGGGAAGTTCCGGTTTCCGGCGGCAGGGAAAAAATTATTATAAAAAAAGGGGAAAAAATACATACGGAGAATTCCTATAAATTTACAGATGAAGCTGTATTGCGGATCCTGGATAAAACAGGTCTTCGCATAGCAAAAAAATATACGGATAAAGAAGGGCTTTTTTCCCTGTACCGGCTGGAAAAGCACGGCGGGAAATATGTTTGACCCTTATAAGGTAAAGACTGAGTTCCCCGCGCTTAACCGCAGGGTGTACGGAAAACCTCTTGTTTATCTTGATAATGCGGCAACCACGCAGAAACCTGTTTCAGTCATTAATAAGATCGCAGAGGCTTATGAAGCAGCAAACGGAAACATACACAGAGGCGCGCATTATCTCGGGGACGCGGCGGACCGTAATTATGAAGAAGCCAGAGAAACGGTCAGGGAATTTATCGGCGCGGAAAGCATACAGGAGATAATCTTCACATCAGGGGCCACGGACAGCATAAATGCCGCGGCATTTATGGCAGGCGAGCTGCTTGTGGGCGCCGGCGATAATATAATAAGCACGCGAATGGAGCATCATTCAAATATAGTGCCGTGGCAGATGATGTGCCGCAGAAAAGGCGCGCAGCTTAAGCCCCTGCCTGTTACGGATTCGGGCGCTCTTGATTATGATATGCTGGAACAACTTATGGATGACAGGACGCGTATTATAACTGTTGCCCAGGTATCAAACGCGATTGGTGTTGTAAATGATATAAAAAGGATAACAGCACAGGCGCGCAGCCGCGGGATCCCGGTGCTTGTAGACGGAGCTCAGGCAATACGCCATTTTGATGTTGACGTAAAAGAGCTTGGATGCAGTCTTTATGTATTTTCGGGCCATAAAATGTACGCGGAAACAGGAATAGGGGTTTTGTACTGTGAAAAAAAACTGCTTTCGGAATTTTCTCCCTTTAAAGGGGGCGGGGGCATGGTTGCTGATGTAAATATGGACAGGTCCTTATACGCTGAGCCGCCTTATAGATTTGAAGCAGGCACACCAAATTATATAGGCGCTGTTTCGCTTGCAGAGGCTGTGAAATACCTTAAAGAAAAAGGACCTAAACAGGCAAGGGCGCATGAGGCGGAACTTTACGAATATGCCGGATCAGAACTTAAGAAAATATCCGGAATAACAGTATACGGGGAAAAAGAAAAAAGATGCGGAGCGCTTTCGTTCAATCTCCGCGGTATTCATCATTATGACGCGGGAGCCGCGCTTGATAAACTGGGTATTGCCGTAAGAACAGGGAAGCACTGTGCACAGCCTTTAATGGAGAGTCTTGGAGTCCCGGGCACAGTAAGAGCAAGTTTTGCCGTGTATAATACCAGGGAAGATGTTGCGGCGCTTATAAACGGCATAAAAAAGATTTCATCCATTTTAGCGTGAGAGGGCTGTTTTGAAAATAAAAAGAGTGCAGGATGATATAATCAGTGAAATGGAGCGGCTTGAGGACTGGCTGGATAAATATGATTATATTATAAAACAGGGAAGTTTAATGCCTGAAATGCCTGATGAACTTAAGACAGAGGAAAAAATGATCAAAGGCTGCCAGTCAGGCATATGGATGGATGTGCAGATGCGGGAAGGCGTCCTGAAGTTAAGCGGGGACAGTGATGCCAAGATCACAAAAGGGATGCTTGCGCTCGTTATAAGAATACTGGACAGCAGTCCGCCGCGCGATATTGCGGAAGCAGACCTTTATTTTGCGGAAAAGACCGGACTTTCCGCCGGACTCTCGCCGGCAAGGTCAGACGGTTTGCAGTCTGTTATTAAACATATCAGAAATATAGCCCGTGAATATACCGGATAATACCGGGCAGTCTGCGGTTTTCCGGGAACTGAAATTCCTGTCTGTGCGGGCCTGATCTTCATTGGAATATGAAATCCGCGGACCGTATAAAGAGAAAGAAGTTTTGGATCGTAAAAAAACAGGGACTGAAATTTGCAATCAGCATAATTTCCAGTATAATTAGATGTGAAAGGAATAAAAAGGATGTTTTAAAAAAGGAGAATGTGATGTCAAAAAAAAAAATGTTGAAGAATTATCAGAAAAACAAAAAACACTTGAACTGATAATACAGAAAACAGAGAAGATAATAAAAGAATCACGGGATTTTGCCAGGGAACTGGAGGAACTGAAGAAAAAAGCTGTAGTACTGGATGCTAAAATAAAAGAGGCAATAGAGGAATTTGAAAATATAGAACCGGAAAAACTGGATGAACTGGAAAAAGAATGGGATATTATCCAAAAAACCGTGGAAAAAGTTTTGCGGGAATTTTAGGAGGATTTTATGGCGAAGCAGGAAGAAAATGATGTTTTCAGAAAGAAAATGGAAGCGGAAATAAAAGAAATGGAAGCAAAAATACTGAAACTTCAGGCAAAAATGACGGAAACAAAAGAAAAATCAGGCGGTGAACTGGAGAAAAGAACGCAGGAATTAAGGGAGAAAAAGGAAGATGTTGCCGCAAAACTGGAGAAAATGAAACATGCTTCCGGAAGTGCATGGAGAGAATTAAAGACCGGTATGGAAAAAAGCTGGATGGAATTCAGCGAGGGCTTTAAAAGAGCAAGCGACAGTCTGAAAAATAAAGATAAAAAATAAAAAACGGAGGTGCTGCTTATGTTGATGAGTCTTAAAAACCTTATAGGGTATTCGGTTATTACGCCTGACGGCGACGCGGGGAAGATAGAGGATATTTTTTTTGATGATCTGACGTGGAGCGTCAGGTATTACAGGGTAAAAGGGGGCAGTCTTGTAAATAAAGAAAGGTTTTTGATATCGCCAAAAGATATACAGGAACATCCGGACTGGACAAACAGGTCAGTGTATATCCGGAATAAAGCTGAAAAAATAAACAAAAGTCCGGACGCCGGCGAGGAAAAGCTTCCATCAAAGGAAGTTGAGCAGAAAATTGCGGAATATTATGACTGGCCGGTTTACTGGACCGGGCTCACCTATGGTTCGCCGATCATACCGCCGCTTTTTAATGAAGAAAAAGAAATTGCTGATGAAAGCGAAAAAGAAAAAACAGCCAAAGAAAAAAAAGCAACAGAACCTGAATTAAGAAGTTTAAAAGAACTTTTGGAATATGCGGTTGAAGCTGTGGACGGGGAATTAGGAACAGTGGACGATGTTATTATGGAGGATGAAGATCAGAAAATAATGTATTTTGCGGTTGATACCCATAAGATTCTTCCCGGGAAAAAAGTACTCATTACAACAACCTGGGCAGAGGCTGCTGACTGGAGAAACGAAAAACTTGTCACAATGTTAACCAAGGAAGAAATAAAAAACAGCCCGAAATATGAACCCGGCCAGCCGGTAAACAGGGAGTATGAAGAGGTATTGTTTGACTATTACGGCAGGCCGAGGTACTGGGAATAGGAGCGGATATATTTTTATCCGGGAAATTCTGAGGTCTGTGAAAAACAAACAGATATTATGAAGTTATGATGAATGCCGCTTTATCCGCGGAAAACAGCCGCGGATAAAGCGGATGTATATATACAGTATATTAGGGGGATTTTCAGGCTGTTCGGATGAATTTTGGTATCTTTGTGTATATCGCTGATTTTGTGATATATTGTCTATGCGGGAATTATATTTTACGGAGAATTTATTATTGAAAACAGACAGGGAAAAAAAGACAGTATTGGCAATGATAAGAATATACTGCCGGGAAATACACTTCAGGAAAAAAAAGGATCTGTGCGGTGAATGCCTGCACCTGTACGAATATGCAGTAAAAAGAACAGACTCCTGCAGGTTTCTGCCCGGCAAACCCGTGTGCAGCAAGTGTGCGGTTCACTGTTATGAACCGGATAAGCTGGATTTCATAAGAAAAGTTATGAGATATGCGGGTCCGAAAATGCCCGGCAGGCATCCGTATCTTGCACTTATGTATTTTGCGGACGGCCTTAAAGAAAAAAGAAAAAGGAGGCCCGGATGAAGGAAAAAAACCTTAAAATAGAAGGGATGCACTGCGCAGGATGCGTTAACACGATTGAAAAGGCAGTATCGGGGCAAAAAGGCGTAAAAAGCGCGGTTGTTAATCTCGCGGCCGCATCGGCAAAAGTGGTTTATGATCCGGAACTGATAAAAGAAAGCGATATAATAAAAACGATAAATTCAAAAGGATATGCGGCTTCTGCTTTGGAAAAAGCAGAAAATACCCGCGGCCGGGGCCGGGGGATGAGAAAACTTTTAAATGCGTTTATCCCTTCTGCGGCACTGGCGCTGCCTGTGTTTATAATAAGTATGTTTGCCGGCGGTATTTTTGGAGCCTATACAGGGGTTGTTTTATGGGTGCTTGCCACGCCTGTGCAGTTTTATTCCGGTTTCAGGTTTTATAAGGGAGCGTATACAGACATAAAAAATCTGAGCCCGGGTATGGATACGCTTGTTGCGCTGGGGACCTCAGCCGCGTATTTTTTCAGTGTTTATCTTGTTTTTGCGGGGGCGCGTCATTTTTATTTTGAAACATCATCGGTTCTTATCACTGTTATTCTTTTAGGAAGGATCCTTGAGGAAAGGGCAAAACAAAAGGCTTCGGGTGCGATATACAGATTGATGGAACTGGCGCCGACAAAGGCAGTGGTTGTAAGAAACGGGAAAGAAACCGAGGTTTTAACAGCATCCATTGCAGAAGGCGAAACAGTGGTTGCCAGGCCCGGCGACAGGATTGCTGTTGACGGCGCTGTGTCCGACGGTATGGCTTCGGTTGACGAAAGTATTATTACCGGCGAACATATGCCTGTTGATAAAGAAAAGGGGAGCAGGGTTATTGCCGGAACCGTAAATGTACAGGGTGTTATAAGGTTTACTGCAAAAAAGGTCGGCGCGGATACTGTTCTGGCTTCTATTGTAAGGCTCGTGGAAGAGGCACAGGCCTCAAAGGCTCCGGTCCAGAGGTTTGTTGACAGGGCAGCCTCTGTCTTTGTACCGGCAGTACTTTTTGTATCAGCGGCTTCTTTTGTATGGTGGTTCTTCGGAGCGGGTTCAGAGTTATCATTTGCGGTAACTGCAGCGGTGTCAGTGCTTGTTATAGCGTGCCCGTGCGCGCTGGGCCTGGCAACGCCTGCCGCAATACTTGTGGGTTCGTCCATAGGCGCTGACAGCGGCATTCTTATAAAAAACGGGGCTGCTCTGGAAATAACCGGAAAAATAAAATATGCGGTTTTTGACAAGACAGGAACAATCACAGAGGGGAAGCCTCATATAAAAAGTATTTATGTCTATGGCGGACTGCCGAAAAATGAACTTATAGGTATTGCGGCAGGAGCTGAAAAACATTCAACCCACCCTATTGCCGCGGCAATTGTGGATTACTGCGGGGAAAAAGGGATAAATCCGCCTGAAGCGTCGGAATTCAGTAATTTTGCCGGATTTGGAATAAAAGCGGTTATAAACGGAGAGGTATATTATGCCGGATCCGCCGGACTTATGGAAAAAGAAGGCATAGACATATCTGCGGCTGCGGATGATATACGCAGAGAAGAAACTGAAGGTTCTGTTTTTGTCTTTATAGCGTCCCGGGAAAAATTTCTGGGTGCGGCCTGCCTGGACGATAAGATAAGGGAAGGCGCAAAAGAGACCATGAACGAACTGAAAAAAGAAGGGGTGACCCCTGTAATGGCCACCGGGGACACCGAGACTGCGGCGCGCAGAACAGCCGCAGAGTGCGGGATTGACAGGGTTTATGCAAAAGTGCTCCCGGGGGGCAAGGCGGATATAGTGCGAGAATTAAGAAAAAAAGGGCTTACCGCATTTGCAGGCGACGGAATAAACGACGCGCCCGCACTGAGTGCGGCTGATTCCGGGATTGCCGTGGCCGCGGGTGCGGATATTGCTCTTGATTCAGCTGATATTGTTCTTATGCGGGACGGAATAAAAGAATTTTTAAACGCTTATTATCTGAGCAGGAGAACATACGCAAAAGTAAAGCAGAACCTCTTCTGGGCGTTTATATATAATATAATAGGAATACCCGTTGCGGCCATGGGGCTGCTGAATCCTATGATAGCAGGCGCTGCAATGGCGTTTTCTTCGGTGAGTGTGGTGCTGAATTCAATGCTGCTTAAAAAATAAAGACAGCACCGTCCGGATGCATAAACAGCATCGGCAGGGCAGTTGAATCCGATGCTGTTTTTATCCCTGCCAATACATTAAACCGGACAGCTGCCGGCTTTAGCCTGCGACAGTTAATCCTTTGAAAAACAGCGCAGCTTCAAAGGATACGGACGGCGTGTTGGCGTTGATATACTGAAAAACGTGAAAATTTCATTGAAAAAAATATGTCCGCGGGTATAATAAACCCGGCGGTTAAGGTGCACAAGCGGAATATGCCTGGAAAATAAACAAAAAGTTTAAATTAAAATATATTATGGGAACGCAGGGCGGTAATACCGCAGACGGCGTATTGTTTCGTAAAATTGATCCGGGAGGGAACACGGATGCATACAGAAAAGAATAATGTGGATATTATTATAAATAAAATGCCTGACAGGCAGCGGGCGGTTTTTTTCGGGGAGTTTGAAAAACGCATGAAAGATCCTGATACATTTACTGTACTGATATATATTTTCGGAGGGTTCGGCGTACATCAGCTGTATCTTGACAACAAAAAAGAAGCGCTGATCCATTTTGCCTGCGGTTTTCTGGCGTTTGTGATGATTGTTTTGGGTTTGGTTTTATCCCCTGTTTTTATTCTTCCCGGGATAGTATTTTTTACGGCTGATATATATCTGTGGGTGAGAGATCTGGTAAAATATAAATATATTGTCGGAGAGGCGAATAACAGAATCAAAAAAGATATTATTAAGGAAATTAAAAGCAATAAATAAAAAAAGGAGGTATGGCAATGGCAAAAGAGTACAAGGTGGAAGTTGTAACAGAAGGGGGATGCGGGACTGTATTTCTGGGTTCAGCGGCTCTCCCGGTTGAAAAAGTTGAAGCCACATTGAACAGGCTTGCGGCGGAAAACTGGGAAATGGATTTTATGGTTATTGAAAAGCGCAGGATGATGCTGTTCTGGGTAAGAGAAGCCGCTGTTATTACATTAAGCAGGGAAAGAAAATAAAGTTATTCTGCCGGCGGGCATAAATTTAAAATAAAAAGGTCCGATGATATGAAAAAAGAAAGTTTTATGTCAAAAGCAGCCATAAGAATAATACACTGGTACAAAAGGAACATATCTTCAAAGACAGGAATGGAATGCCTGTTTACGCCTACCTGTTCTGAATACACGGAACTGGCAATAAAGAAGTATGGTTTTTTAAAAGGGGTATTTATGGGGCTGGGGCGCATCAGGCGGTGCTGTCCCGGCAGCGGCGGCGAGGATTATCCCTGATACAGCCGCGAAAGCTCTTTTCAGATTCTTTATTTCTCCCGATAAAACTTGAATAAACTTTTAAAACAGTATAAAATGTTAAAAAAATCAGGAGGTTTTCAATATGGGAAATGCGGATGTGATAAAAGGAAGCCTTTATTATCTGACCATAAACGAACCGCTGAAGTTCGCGAAAGAACCGGCAAAAGAAATAAAACGGGCCATGGAAGAAGGGTTTAATGTTGAACTTTCTTTTGGCGGGCCGGAAGCCTTTCCTGTACATACTTATAAAAATGAGGAATTTGAGGAAAAAAGAGCGCAGGTTATGATCCATGCCATAGGATACTGGTCAAGAATGGCCGTAAATGTTGAAGGGAAGGATGAAAAGTCAAACAAAGAGGAAGCAGAAAGGATCATAGAGGGAATAAGGGACCAGATCCAGGTTCATGACTGACAGAGTGCGGAACTGAAAAAAACAGGATATACCGGGGGATTTCTTTGAGTGAAATATTTATAAAGAAAACAGAAAGTTATGAGATTAACGGACTTGTGGATACAATCAGGCAGGGATTTGACGCGCTTGGGGGAATTGAGGAATTTATTTCAGAAGGCGATGTTGTCCTGCTGAAGCCAAACTGTCTTTTGGGAGTTATGCCGGATACGGGCATTATCACCCATCCTGAGTTTATAAGGGCCGTTATAAGAGTAATAAAGCCTGCTGCGGGCAGGATACTTATAGGCGATTCACCGGGTTTCGGAAGCTACAGGTCCGCTGCCGCAAAAAACGGCACTAAAAAAGCCGCTGATGAGGAAGGAGCGGAAATAGTGGAATTTAAAGCGGATACGACAATAAAACCCGCCCGGCGCATGATGTATGCCGAGTATCCCGCGGCATCGGAATTCGTGAAAGCTGATAAAATAATAAATCTTCCCAAAATAAAAACACATACACTTATGTATATGACAATGTGCATAAAAAACATGTACGGAATAATACCCGGAATAAGAAAAATAGAATACCACGCAAAAGCGGAGAGAAGCAGGTATGATTTCGCGAAAATGCTTGTGGAAATTTACGGGCTGAAAAAACCCGTAATAAATATAGTTGATGGTATACTGGGCCTGCACGGCAACGGCCCCGGGAGCGACGGCAGACCCATAAAGACAAATATGGTTATAATGGGCAGGGATGGTTTTGACATTGACAGATTCATCCCGCCGTTAGTGGGGCTTGATCCGGAAAAAGTATATACAAATGAAGTATATATAAAAGAGGTATTAAAGGAGAAAAAATCTGATATAATAATTACCGGTGATGACCCGCAATATTTAAAAGTGAAATTTGATCCGCCGCCCGCGGAAAGAGCATTTTCAGCGTTTGGAGGAATGATAAATTTTTTCAGGGGCCACGGCACGGCAAAACCGGTGTTTGTTGAGAATAAATGTACGGGATGCGGAACGTGCGTGTCGCATTGTCCGGTTAATGCGCTGCAGCATATTGTAAAAGAAAAAAAAGGCAGAAAAGTTCATAAAATAAAATGTGATTATAATAAATGCATAAGATGTTTTTGCTGTCACGAAATGTGCCGGGAAAGGGCTATAGCGGTAAAGAAACCGCTTTTGTCGCATATATTTAAATGAGAGGGAACAAAATGAAAAGAATTTGTACAGCACTTGTTTTTATTGCCGTGTTTGCGGCGGCAGCAGCAGCGGCAGATACCGCGGTTATAGCAAAAGCTTCTACAGATAAACAGGAGGTAAAACTCGGTGAGCGCCTTAAATACACCATAAGTGTTTCAAGAAAAGGCAGTATTTCCAGTTCGCCCAGGGTCAGCCCGCCTGAATTTAACGGGTTCAGGGTTGGAGGGAGCCATTCTTCAAGCAGTATTAATATAATAAATAATAATTCTTCGGTCACGCAGAACCTGCAGTATGAACTGATCGCCGTAGAACGGGGAGACATAACAATACCTCCCGCGGAGGTTACTTTTTTAAACCCGGAAACCGACACTTATGAAAGTATAAAAACAAAGCCTGTTACGATCAAGGTTATCAGCGGAGCGGCCCCGAAAAAGACAGCAAGAGAAAGGGGGAAAGAGCCTACGCCCACAGAAACAGCAGTACCTCCGCCTTCAAGAAGCGAATTCAGGGAAATAAAACTCAGCCTGGATCTCAGGCCGCGGGATATACTTTTATATGCTCTTATGGTGATTGCGGCAATTGCCGCAGTGATAATAATATTCAGGTTTATTTCCCGGAAAAAAAACAGGGCCGATGTTGTTTCCGCGCCTCTGGATTATAAAAAAGAAGCACTGAAAAAACTGGAAAACGCGAAAAAGCGGCTGGATAAAGGCGAGGTGAAACTTTATTATTTCGCTCTGTACGAGGCTGTAAGATTTTATCTCAGCCGGCGTTTTAAAATAAGTTTTGAAGAAAGCACCACAAGGGAAATAGTATCCGCGCTGAAAAAAGCCGGCGCTGCCGCAGAAGACATATCAATAATAAATGATTTTCTTCATGAATGTGATATTGTGAAATTCGCGGATCATAAACCGAAAGTCAGGGAAATAGAAGGCATGTATTCACAGGCAGAGGATATAATAAAAAAAATATGAATAAAGGAGGAATGAAAAATGGCTGAAAAAATATCAACAGACAAAGCGCCGGCTCCCGCGGGCGCATATTCGCAGGCGGTAAAAAGCGGGGGATTTGTATTTGTCTCCGGGCAGCTGCCTATTGACATGCAGACAGGGATAATAAACGCCGAAGGCGTACATAAAGAGACAAGAATAATCCTTTCAAATATTGAAGAAATTTTAAGGGCCGCGGGAAGTTCCATGGACCGCATGGTTAAAATGACGATTTTTCTTAAAAATGTTGAGGATATAAAATTTGTGAATAATGTTTTTGAAGAAACTTTTAAGGGGGATTTTCCGGCAAGGTCGGTTGTGGAAGTATCCAATCTTCCTAAAAGTATTAATATAGAGATAGACGCGGTTGCGGAATTGTAAAAGACAAAACCGGATATTTATGCCGGAATAGAAAGAAAAGGTGTTATGAAAAAAATAATTATAACAGTAATTGCGGCAATACTGCCGTTTGCTGTTTTTGCGGAAGTTGGAGAGACCTCTTTATTTGCGGGTGTCGGAAATTATTGGGGCGACGGAAATACTGTTCCGGATGCCACTATTGACGGGCCGCGGGATGTGATCATGAACCCTGACAACGGCGATATATTTATCGCGGAAGGGGACAATCATATAATCCGTAAAATTGACGGTACAACAGGAGTGATATCCACCCTTGCGGGGAGCGGGGAAGCGGGCTATGCGGAGGGCATAGGCGCAAATGCATCTTTTAACCAGCCTGCATCTCTTGCCCTGGACAGAGCAAACGGAATTATATATGCGGCTGATTCTAAAAACAACAGGATACGCGGTATAAATATTGATACGGGAGAAACCTATCTTGTTGCGGGTTCGGGATATTCAGGCGGAACAGACGGGAATGTAACGGACGCAAGATTTAATGAACCGTGGGGTATTGCTTTTGATTCCGCAAACAATCATATTTATGTTTCTGATACTTTTAATAATAAAATAAGAAAAATAGATCCTGCGGCAGGGACAGTTATCACCGCGGCAGGAGCAGCGGATATATTATCGCCTGCAGATTATGTTGAGGGAACAGGAGACGCCATACGGTTTAATCTGCCCAGAGGTATTGATCTTGATGAAACATCCGGAACGCTGTATATTGCGGATTCAAATAATTTCAAGATAAGGGCGTTTGATATTTCAACAGCCGGCTCATCGCTCGTTGCCGGGACTACCATAGGTTATGAGGAAGGAAACACTTCAACGGCGAAATTCAACAGGATTTACGGGTTGAGATATGATGCCTCAAAAAATGTTATATATACGGCGGACACCAAAAATTATAGAATACGGGAAGTGAACCTTAATACATATGAAACGGCTCTTGTGGCAGGTTCAGCCATGGGGTATGCGGAAGGGGAAGGGGACAATGCGGAGTTTTATAACCCGTATAATATTTTTCCGGATCCTTCCTCAGGATCTCTGCTGGTTGCGGACCATACAAATGACAGAATAAGGAAAGTTGACCTTGAAAGCAACAGTTTAACTTCGGTTTATATGGGCTTCGGCGCCTATGGGGGGGACGGAAATACCAGGACCGCCGCAATGTTTAACTCTCCGCGTGATGTTGCCGTAAATACATTTACGGGAAGGGCCTATGTGGCGGATACGGGCAATAATGTAATACGTATGATAGATGAAAACGGCATGGTATCAACGATTGCGGGTACGGGTGATTTGGGATATGCCGAAGGACCGGGCGATGCCGCGCTGTTCAATTCGCCGAGGGCGCTTGCGCTGGATTATGTGAGGGAAAAACTTTATGTATGCGATACGCTCAATAACAGGATACGGGTTATTGACCTTGCTGATAATTCAGTGTCGCTTGTTGCGGGAGGGAGCCATCCTCCGTTTTATCAGGAAGGGACCGCTGCGGACGCGAATTTTTACAATCCCGAAGGGATAGCGCTGGATATAGACAATAATATTATTTATGTGGCTGATACGAGGAATCACGTTATACGCGCCATAGATCCGGAAACAGGTATCACAACGCATATATCGGGGATTGCCGGAACTGCCGGATACGCGGAAAAAGAAGCTGACGGAGAAAATGCCGCCTGGAACAATCCCAAAGGAATACTTTATAATAAAAGATTTGAGGTGCTTATAATAGGCGATACAGCCAACAACAGAATAAGAAGAATAGGGCTCAGTTCTTCGGAAAGCGCGCCTTATCTTACTTACACAATAACCGGGGATACACAGGCGGGGTATGTTGATGATACCCTTAAAACCTCGCTGTATGACGCGCCTGCTGCGGTTCAGTATGATGATGTTGTGAACCGTCTTTATATATCTGATACGGGTAACAGGGTGGTCAGGCTTGCTATACTGTTTTCCGGCGGCGCGGTGGGAACACTTGCGGGGGATTCCACTTCGGGATATAAGGAAGGTGTGGGGCTTGACGCGAAATTCGGAAGCGTAAACGGGACTTATATGGATTTTACCACACAGACAATATACATAGCGGATGCCGCGAATAACAGGATCAGGCTTATAGATGCTTTTGCTCCGACATTTACCCCGCTTCCCACTGATACATCAACAGCAACACTGACGCCTACTTACGGGGACACATTTACGATAACGCCTACGCATTCAATAACAGAAACAAAGACGCCTGATTACACATTCACGGCAACTCCGACATATACGGCAAGCCCTACGGCGAGTGAATCGCATACTGTATCGCCGACGCCGAGCATAACGCGGACAGTTACTCTGACCCTGACAGAAACCGCCACGCAGACCCGGTCTTTGACTTTCACGGCTACTCCGACAGGAACACAGACAGCAGCACCCACGGCTGCACAGACATCAACCGTATCTGAAACGGTTACTCAGACCCGGACACAGACGCCTGTTTTTTCCGAAACCGCCACGCTTACCGCCGCTTTAACAGAGGAAATAACGCAGACCGCAACGCCGAGCGTGACACAGAGTATTACCGGGACTCCGGAACACAGCGTTACGGTGACCGCTGCGGAAACACCGCAGGAAAGCGCAACCGGGACACAGACGGCTTCGCCTTCTCTGACAGAAACAGCTGTGTCTGAAGAGACGCCAACGATAACGCCGAGCGCAACCCGGACAGAACACGAGACCTTTACGGAAACACCGACAATTACGCTGACGCAAACGCCGTCTTTTGATGCGAGCGCTACAGCGACCCCCACAATGACGAACACACCCGAAATAACGCCGACAAATACGCCCGTGGATTTCTTTGGCGAAAGGTTTTATATATATGACAACCTGGTTTATCCTAATCCGTCCCACGGACTTTTTATTCTTAAGTACAGCACAAGTAAAGACTGCAGAAAGATAACCGTAAGAATATACACTTCGTCATTCAGGCTTATAAGGTCTTATGAAAATGAAAATATAAAAAAGGGAGAGGTTATACAGCTGTATGAGGCGCTGAAAGACGCTGCGAACGGGATCTATCATTATCTTATAGAAGCGTGGGACCATGACGGGGAGAGAACACGCAAAGCAGGGGAAATAATTATTTTAAGATAGAATCTAAGTTAATTTTTTTCCTGTAATACCCGGGTGCCCTAAAGTGAAATCATATGCGTTCATCGCTTTTTTCCCTTCGGGCTGCAGCTGTGTTATTAAAAGCTCCCCGTCTGCTGTGTTTACTTTAAAGCCTTTATGTTTTTCTGTTCCTGTTATTGTTCCCGGTTCAGATTGCGGCGCTGAAGGGCCGTACGGCTCAGCCTTCAGAATTTTTAATGTATGTCCTTCAAAAGAACAGAAAGCACAGGGCCAGGGCAGGAGTCCTTTTATTTTGCGGTTTAAAGTATGCGCGGGAACATAAAAATCAATTCTGCCGTCTTCTTTTTTCAGGACAGATACATATGAGGCGGCTGATTCATCCTGTTTTCTGCGTGTATAGTTTCCTGTCTGAAGCATGCTTAAAACCTTTAAAACGCTGTGCTCGGAAAGTTCTTTTAATTTTTCATATAATACTGCGGCGTCGTCATCTTCTGATATAGGTATTTTTTCGCTGTGTATTATATCGCCGGCATCAAGCCTTTTTTCTATGAACTGATATGTTACGCCTGTTTCCCTGTCGCCGTTTATAATTGCGTGGTTTATGGGGGAGGCGCCTCTGTATTTGGGAAGCAGGGACGCATGTATGTTTATACTGTCATATTCGGGATGGTATATGAGTTCGTCGGGCAGTATCTGCCCGTATGCTATTATCAGATTTATGTCAATGTCAAAGGACCTGTATTTTTCAAGAAATTCTTTTTCCGAGCATTTTTTTGGCTGCAGGACGGGGATGGCGTTTTCTGCCGCGGTTTTTTTTACAGCGCTCGGGGTGAGTATATGCTTTCTTCCTGCGGGCTTGTCCGGCTGCGTAACTGCCAGCATAACCGCGTGTTCGGAATCAATAAGCGTGCGGAGCACGCCTGCGGCTATTTCCGGGGTGCCGAAAAATGCGATTTTCATTTTGATACGGTTTTCTTTTTAAGTTCTTTAAGTTCATTTTTATGAACCAGGCGTTTTACCGGAGTCATACGCTGTACAAATGTCACCCCGTTTATGTGGTCTATTTCGTGCTGCAGCGCCACTGCAAGAAGTCCGTTTGCATTTATTGTAATCTCTTCGCCGAATTCATCTTGGGCCCTTACTGTTATTTCCGCGGGCCTTTCTATGTTTTCTGTAATTCCGGGAAAAGACAGGCAGCCTTCCTCAAAATCTTTTTTTTCTTTTGAAATTTTTACGATCTCGGGGTTCACGAGTTTATATATCTTCGAATCATCGCTGTCAGCTGTATCAATAGTCACCAGCCTCAGCGCAATGCCGATCTGATTTGCGGCAAGGCCCACGCCTCCTTTTTCGTACATGGTTTCAACCATGTCATCCAAAAGTGTGCGTACTTTTTCGTTTATCTCTGTTACCTGTTCTGATTTCTGCCGCAGAACCGGGTCTCCATGTGTCCGTATCGTGTATATCATATTTTTATCCTCGTTATTTTAATATAGTACAATTATATAATAAAAAAAGAGGGTATTCAAGAAAATGATTGAGATGGTATTAAATAACGGTCCGGTGTCCGGAAGGGGCGGCTGTTAAGACCGCCGGCGGAGTAATATTCCGCGCGGTGGTTCCGTAAAATCCGCTGCGCTCATTGCGGGGGTGTTGGGTTTAGAACCGGTATATATAAAAAAAAAAACTTGACAAATATACAAATATGAGTATATTTGTATATAGCATAAGAGAAGGAGGAAAAGAATGAAAATTTATGATCTTCAGGCAATGCTGTTTAAAGCTCTTTCGCATCCGGTAAGGATAAGAATACTGGAGGCGCTTGAGAAACATAACAGTTGTGTTAATGATATGACAAGGATAACAGGCGAGACCCAGCCGCAGGTTTCGCGGCATTTGAAAGCGTTAAAAGAAGCGGGTTTTTTAAAAAGCGAAAAGAACGGCAACAGTATCTGCTACAGCATTAAAAGCAGTGAAGTCAATAAAATGCTTGAAATGTCAAGGATGCTGCTGGAAAAGGGGAACCGGGAAATGATGGATATTTTTAAAAAAGGAGGCGGACGGAAATGATTGAAAAAATTATTGATAATGAAACATCCGAACAGCTTAAAAAGAAATTTGAAGCGGAGCTGCGCGATGATGTGGAGATGATGCTGTTTATAAACGAGATAGTGCTGGACGGCGCGCAGGGGCAGCAGGAGGAACTTAACATATATACGGAAAAGTTCATAAATGAACTTGCGGCTCTGAGCCCTAAAATAAAAGCGGTAAAAAAAGGAACCGCATCCGGCGAGGCAAAGGAACTCGGAATAACAACATCGCCAAGCCTGGCCATTGGCAGGGATAAAGGATATAAAATAGTCTATAACGGAGCGCCGCTGGGACATGAGGCCACCGGAGTAATTGAAACCGCGGGGTTTGTTTCCAGAGGCGACTCAGGGCTGCCGGATGATCTTAAAGAAATGCTGAAAAAAATAAAAAAAGAGACACAGGTAAAGGTATTTGTGACCCCGGACTGTCCTTATTGTCCAAAAGCCGTAATACAGGCCAACAGGCTGGCCGTAGAGGCAAAAGGGATAATCTTTTCAGAATGCGTGGAGTCGGCCGAAAACAATGAACTGGCGCTGAAGTTTGATGTATCATCGGTGCCCATGCAGATTATAAATAATGAAAAAGAATCGGGCGTATTAGGGGCACAGACGGATAAACAGGGGATCCTTAATATATTGAAATACGGGGCCCCTGATGAGTACGAAAAAATAAAAAAGGAGGCGGAAAAAATGGATGCAGAAAAAGAAAAATTGCAGGATGATCCCGAAAAGACAGTTGTGCTTACTGACAATAATTTTGAAGAAGCGCTTGCAAAGTACGAAAACCTTATGGTAGATTACTGGGCAGACTGGTGTATGCCGTGCAAGATGATCGCGCCGGCAATAGAAGAGCTGGCAGCGGAACAGAAAGGAAAGATTGTTTTCGGAAAACTGAATGTGGACGAGAATCCGAATACAGCCGCAAAATACAAGATAATGTCCATACCGACGCTTATGTTTTTTAAAAAAGGCGAAAAAAAAGGAGAACTTGCCGGTGTTCAGCCCAAGACACAGATTATGGACCAGGCAAAGTACTTTTTTCAAATTTAAAACAGGAGAGATTTTATGGACAATCCTTTTAACATTGAGGTTTCATCCGGAGAAAAAAAAGAAATTTCAGATATCGTGGATTCAATCATTGTCGGGGGAGGGCCGTCAGGATTAATGGCGGCGCTCTACAATGCAAGAGCGGGCCTGGAAACGGTTATTATTGAAAAAATGGCGCTCGGCGGGCAGATATTTTTGACTGCGGAAATTGAAAATTTTCCGGGTTTTGAGAATATTTCGGGCCCTGAACTTATTCAGAAAATGGAGAAGCAGGCTGACAAATTCAATACGCAAAAGATATATGACGAAGTTGTGTCGATCAGCGAAAATGAAGAAAGGCTGAAAATACTGAAAACATCCTCAGGCAGAGAATACAGGTCCCGTGCGGTGATAATTTCCACAGGAGCCAAATACAGGGATCTTGGCGTTAAAGGAGAAGCTAAATTCAGGGGAAGAGGAGTATCAAACTGCGCGACCTGCGATGGTGCTTTTTATAAGGGCGAGGAGGTTGTTGTGGTCGGCGGAGGCGACACAGCTGTTGAAGAGGCGGTATATCTCACAAGGTTTGCTGAAAAAGTAAGTATAATACACCGCAGGGACAAATTAAGGGCGGCAAAATCAATACAGGACAAAGCTTTTGCAAATGATAAAATAAGCTTTATATGGGATTCGGTTGTTGAGGAGATTACGGGGGAAACAGGGGTTGAAGGGCTGAAAATAAAAAATGTAAAAACCGGGGATATTTCAGAAATTAAAGCCGCCGGTGTATTTGTTTTTGTGGGGCTGCTTCCAAATACTGATTTTTTAAAAGGTATGCTGGAGATGGATGAAATGAACTACATAAAAACCGACGCTGATATGAAAACGTCTGCGGCGGGTATTTTTGCGTGCGGGGACTGTATATCCAAAAGTTTCAGGCAGGCAATAACAGCCTGCGGCGACGGAGCAACAGCCGCGAATTCCGCGGAAAAATATATTGAAAGCCTGAAAAGATAGACCGCACCCGGGCAGCGGAAACGTACAGGCCCGTATCCTCATAAACAGCGGCTGATTCAGGGGTTGCAGCAGGCGCTTATATTTTCTTCCGCGCACATTTTCTTAAGCATGATCCGCGCGACGTAATCACCTTTTATATCAAGGGCCTTTGAATAATAAAAACACGATTCCCTGTATCTTTTAAGCTGCCTGAGAAGCGAGGCCTTGCTCATATAAAGCAGGTGCTCAGAGGGGAAATACAGAATATTTGCCTCAAAATCATTTGAAGGGACAAATTCGGCAAGGGCATACTCAATGGCATCCAGCTGATCAAGAGCCTTGTTTAATTTATTCTCTTTTTTATAGAGTGTATGCAGATTGTTCCGTGCGGAGGCGTAATGCGGTTCTATTTTCACTGCTTTTTCTAAAAGAACGGCGGCTTTTTTCTCGTTATTCAGATAACCAAGGCAGAAGTCGGCGTACTCTGCGTAAGTGAATGCCCTGTAAGGATTAGCTTTAAGCGCAAGTTCATAATAAGATGCGGCGTCATCATAATTTCCGGCTTGCGAATAGATACGCGCGGCTTTCAGCATCGCGGTATAGTTGTTTTTGTCTGATCTAAGTGTCTTTTGATAGGATAAAACAGCTTTTTCAAAATCGTCTTCCGCGGCGCGGCGGTCTGCTTTTTTTATTCTGTATCTGCTGTTTAAAGGATCAAGCATTATTGCTTTTGAAAGTGCGTCTTTGCTGCCGGTGCGGCTGTATTGTTCATTGAAATAAAAAGCCGCTGCCGGGCGTATGGCTGTTATTACAAGCAGAACCAGCAGAATGAGGGCAGGAAAATAATAGATCCGCGTAAACGTAAGTGATTCTCTGGATACTGTTTTTATGGAAGACAATACAGGCGTTATTATGCCTGTCAATGCGGCGGCAGTTAAAAGTATTCCCGGTGAATGCAGAGTAAAATTTGTAAAAGAATGAATAAAAATGCCGCAAAGCGCAAAGTAGGCCCCGGATACGGAGCTCCAGAGTTTTTTATGTCCTTCATAAGCCGGGATGTTTCTGAATATCCGGAAAAATATGACCAGAACCAGTATAAATCCGAAGATTCCCAATGCGGCAAATATCTGCAGAAATTCATTGTGAGCAAAAGCGGCTCTCATCTGATAACGCGCAGGACTGTCAATAGGGAAGTTATAACGGGGAAAAACGCTTTTAAAACTGCCCAGTCCGTGTCCTGTAAGCGGTTTGTCCGCGCCCATTAAAAGGGCTGATTTGTAAATATGCGCGCGGTTGAAATAAAAAGGATCTCCTTTTAAATTTATCATTTTGCTTCCGGATGGAGTGATTCCGGTAAACGCACCGATTAGAAGCACTGCCGCGGATATTTTAAGCAGCCGGGATTTAAAAAATTCTCTGGCCGGGGTATCTTTTACTTTGTGGCGGTAATAAATATAGTATATCCAGGTAAGGACAAAAACAGCAATTAATGACAGCGCCGCGCCTTTTGAGTGTGCTATGCCTACTGTGAGCGCGAAAATAAGAAGCGATATTATTTTCGGCCAGAGCATTAATATCTTTTTCTCAAAAAGAATTTTATTCAGGACAAGAGCAAAAGATATCAGCATATAACCGGCCAGTATATGCTGATTCGGAAAAAATGCGTCTATTGCGATAAAATTACCCGTGAAAAAACGGTATATATACTGGCCGAATGCCGCGGCTGAAACCGCGAGTCCCAGTATTATAATGTAATTTGTTATTTTTATCCTGAAATCATACCGGCGCAGGAACTGAGAACACATATAATAAACAATCACTGCCATAAATATTTTTCTGAAATATCTGATGCCTGTATGTATGTCAGGTGTGTAAAACAGCGAAAAAGCCGAAAGCAGCATGAATAAGACAAGCGGGAGATCAATGCCGGTGAAACGGAAATCCTCTTTGCTTATTGCCCATACGAAAAAACCCGCTGATATTAAAAGAGAAATAACGGCAAATACATAAGCCTGCTTTCCGCCGGTTATAACAGACAGGGTTAAAACCGCAAGGATAATAAAATAAATGAAGGTTTTTCTTGAGGACGGGTTTATTGCCAGAAGATATGAAAGTTTAAATCTTTTTAATTCAAGGATGCCGGTAGTTATCTGTCCGGTTAAAAGCGCGCATATTATTGTAAAGACAAAAGCGAGTTCGAAATTATAAATATCAAAATCCACAAGATTGTGGAATAAAAAGGCGGTAATGCCGATCAGCGCCGCAACCACAATAGCTTTTGTACCCGCGGATCTGATAAAATAAAAGTGCTGCAGCACAGACCTGTAAATACGGAAAATAAGCAGAAGAATAATAATGAGCCCGGTTAATCCCGTTTCAATGGCGGCCTGAAGAGCGCCGTTGTGTGCGTGGCGCAGATTGTGCCCCGTAAAGATGTTATACGTATGTTCAAACGCGCCGTGTCCAAAGCCGGTAAGGGGGCGCTGCAGCATTATTTTTATCATGGGGATAAAGTTTTCTGCTTTTTCTCTGAAGCTGTTTATAAGGTCCTCTGTTCCCCTGAAATGGATCATTAAAAGACCTGTGCCGGTCACGGCCAGAGCAGCAAAGAAAATACCTGCTTTGGTTTTTTTTAAGGACGCATCGGAAACGGAAAAGAGTATTATTAAAAGTCCGGCCGCAAGCGCGGCGGCAGCTCCCATTGACTGTGTAAGAAAAAACGCAAAGGTCATAACGGCGGCGGCGCCAAGCATATAAGGAAGTGCTTTTTTCCGGGTTAAGGCGGCCGCAAAAACAACGGGAACAGTAAGGATCAAAAGCCCCGCAAATGCATTGGGGTAAATAAGTGTTGAAAATATTCTTTTGGATTCAAGGCGCTGCCGGACGCTTTCGTAAAAAGGAGTGTTTTCTTTTGTGATAAAAGAGAGGGTATCTTCAAAACCTATAAAATACTGATATATGCCGTATAAAGACAGCAGAAAAACAACGGCGGTTATTGCGTAAATGAATTCTGAAAGATATTTTCTGGAATACGAGTATACAATATAGTATAAAAGAAGAAGAGAAAGAAAAGAAGGAAGTAAAGTCACGGATAAAAGTACATCCGAAGAAAAGAAAACAGAAACAATATACCATATAAAAAGAAGGAAAAGCAGGCCGTCAATCGGAGTTTCTGTTGTTGTTTCTGTTTTGAGAAGTTTATTGTTAAGAATAAAAATAAAACCCGCGACAAGAAGCAGAAATTCATAAACAGATTTAAGATGCGGGTATAAATGTACGGGAAAAAAGAACACAGCGAACAGCAGAATAAAAATCAGCCCGATTATAAAGCGGTCGGTATATTGCGATATTCTGAACGGAGAGCTGCTCTTGACTGAAATTAAAAAGGTTTTTAATTTTTCAATCATTTTCCGGCATCTGTGATACAGCCTGCAGTGCAAGCAGATAACTGCCGGCGCCGAAACCGCTTATCTGTCCGGAAACCACAGGCGCAATGAATGATTTGGCCCGAAAATCCTCTCTTTTGTATATGTTTGAGAGATGAACCTCAATGGCCGGTATATGAATGGATGAAAGAGCGTCCCGTATCGCTACTGATGTATGCGTATAGGCGGCGGGGTTTATTATTATGCAGTCCGCCCAGTTTAAACCCTGGTGAATGGCCTCGACAATTTCACCTTCGTGGTTGCTCTGGACGATTTTTAATTCCAGGCTGAGTTCTTCGGATTTTTTTTTCAGTGATTCGTTTATTTCGGCCAGATTTGTGTTCCCGTAAACTTCCGGTTCTCTATGGCCCAGAAGATTAAGGTTCGGGCCGTGTATCACAAGAACTTTTTTCATAAACCCTCCTGGATAATTTATATGCAGCACCGGCGGATACCGGTATGTTTAATTTAAATAAGTATAATCCAAAGTTCTGCGTATTTCAATCATTTTTATCGGCTCTGTTCCGCGGAGGGATTGCTGAAATATAAAATGAATTGCAACACCTGAAACATCCGGAAATACATCGAAATACAACTCTCTCTCTAATTCTTTTTTGGTATTTTTTTTGATTATATTTAAAGTAAATACCGGCAAAGCATGCAAGCATTCATCCTT
>CAYTNY010000011.1:0-39130 GCA_964439215.1 uncultured Spirochaetia bacterium | reverse complement strand
CACAAACCACAAACCACAAACCACCGGTTCCCCGTTATATCACAATTGACAATAATGCTTTATGTATTATAATAAGAACGTTTTTTGGATGATGTTTAGGTGCGGCGCCTGTTTTTTTTATTATGATTATTAAGGTTCTGCTGTATAGATTATTCTTGGCCAAAAAGGAGAAGTGATGGGTATACGTGAATATTACAGGAATATTATTGTTGAACTTGCCCGGGAAGAATTCGGAAAAGACGCGGTGCCGGATCCCGGGAAAATAAAAATAGATAATGCACCGGCAAATCAATTCGGAACATTCGGGACAAATGTTCCTTTTCTGGCGGCTAAAAAGGCGGGTGCGCCGCCTATGCAGACCGCCGAACGCCTTGCCCGGAGATTTTCCGAAAGCGGCGGTTTTAAAGAAGTGGAAGCGGTTAAACCGGGTTATGTGAACTGGAAAGTGAGTTCCGCGGAATATATGGATGAAATCAGGAAAATAATGGAAAATGACGATTATTTTTTCAATGATTCGGGAAAGGGCGAACGTATAAATCTTGAATTTGTAAGCGCCAACCCCGTGGGCCCGCTGAATATTGTAAGCGGAAGAGCCGCGGCATTCGGCGATACGCTTGCGTCCCTGCTTGAAATTTCCGGATATGATGTAACGAAAGAATTTTATGTAAATGACGCCGGACGGCAGATGGATCTTTTCGGGGTTTCGCTGAAAGAAAGATATATGGAGCTTTACGGAAAGACTCCCCGGATACCCGAAGACGGATATAAAGGCGCATATGTCGCGGAGCTTGCCCGGCGCATTAAGGAAGAGAAAGGGGATCAGCCTTACAGACTTTATGAAAACGGGGATTTTGACATAAAAAATAATTTTTTCAGGGAATACGGGCTTGAAAAAATGGTTCAGCGGCAGAAAGAGACAATGAAAAGTTTCGGCGTTGAGTATGATAAATGGTTTTTTGAGTCTGCTTTGTACGAACAAAATGAAGCGGAAAAGGCAATAGAAAAGGTCCGTGAGTCCGGGAAACTGTATGAACAGGACGGCGCTTTATGGTTCAGAACCACCGAATACGGAGATGATAAGGACAGAGTTGTTAAGAAGAACAACGGGGAGTTCACCTACTTTGCGGGCGATATGGGTTATATGGAGGATAAACTCGGCAAAAGAAAATATGACAGGGCTGTAAATATCATGGGGCCGGATCATCACGGATACATAAAAAGGATGGAAGCGGTCTGCCAGGCGCTGGGCTACGGCAGGGAAAAGCTTGACATTCTGATACTGCAGCAGGTAAATCTTCTTCAGGGAGGGGAGAAAGTTGTAATGTCAAAGAGGAAGGGCAATATTGTGACTCTTGAGGAGCTTATACGCGAGACAGGAAAAGACGCGGCCCGGTATTTTTTTATAATGCGCAATTATAACACACACCTTGATTTTGATATTGATCTGGCAAAGGAGCAGTCGGATAAAAACCCCGTGTATTATATACAGTATGCATACGCGAGAATATGCAGTATTTTTCTGCATGCGGAAGAAAAAGGCTTCCGCGCCCCGGATAAGGCGCCCGATGGCGCGGTATTGGAAAAAGCAGAGGAAGATCTTGTTCTGGGAATGCTTTCCATATCCGATGTAATAAAAGAGGCCGCCGGAAAATATTCTCCGTCGGTTTTAGCGGCCGCGGTTTATGATATTGTATCTTCGTTTCATACGTTTTATAATAAATGCAGGGTCGTTTCCGGCGATGAAAAAGAGACGGAAAAAAGACTTTATATACTTAACGCGCTCCGGAAAACACTGGGTATATGTTTTGATATAATAGGTATAGAAAAAAGAGAAAAAATGTAAATAGGGCTGTGTTTTTCTTAAAAAAATAAGGGGAGAAAAAAGTGGAAGAGAAAGAACTTAAAAGTATAAAAAAAGAGAATGAAGAAATATTAAAAGAGCTTAAAAACCGCAGGAAGGAGAATGATGCTCTTGTAGCGGAAATAAAAGGCATTAAAGAAAAAATCAAGGAAATAAGGAGCATTGAGAAAGGCGTTAAAGAAAAATATGAAGAAATGCTGAAAAAAGAAGAGATATTCCTGGGTGAAATAAACAGAGAGATAGAAAGAGAGATCACGGTTGTTGTCCTTGCGTCCATAAAAAAAACAGTAAATAAAGAAATGAAATCCCTGAAACTTCTGCGTAAAAGAATCAGGAGCCAGGTGAGAAATCAGGTTGCGAAGCAGATCGGCATGGAAATAGAGCAGAGGCTTCCGGAAATAACGGCAATGATGAAACAGGAAGTTAAAAAAACTTCTGTTGATATCATGAATCAGCTCAAAAGGCAGACAGGCAGAAAACTTGAAAAAGAAGTAAAGGAACAGGTTAAAGAAAAAACACATACACTGCAGGAACAGATGGAAGAAAGCGAGAGAAGAGCCATAATTGACGGGCTTACAGGGGCGTTTAACAGAAGATTCTTTGAAAACAAACTGGAAGACGAGATCCAGCTCGCGAAGCGTTTCAGGTCCAGGCTCTCTCTTGTGATGTTTGATATAGATCATTTTAAACCGGTAAATGACACTCATGGACATACGACAGGGGACATAATTCTTCAGGAAGTTGTGGAAACGGTTAAGGAGTGTCTTTCAAGCACTGACTCGCTCTGCCGGTACGGAGGCGAGGAGTTTGCGGTTATAATGCCGGATACGCCGATAGAAAAAGCCATAGATATTGCCGAACACATCAGAAAAGCCATAGAAGAGCATATGTTTTACAGCGGGGATGTTCTTATTAATATAACAATAAGCCTCGGTGTTTCTGAGTATCCGTCGCACGGGATACTAAAGGAAGTTATACTGGAAAAAGCAGATGCGGCGCTTTACAAGGCAAAGCATGACGGAAGAAACAATACAAAGATAGCTATAAAATAAATATGGCCAAAAAAAACTTTAAATGTACAGCAGCCTATAAAGGCACCCCGTATTACGGATGGCAGCGCCAGAATGATTTTCTAACGGTTCAGGGGCTTATTGAATATGCTCTTGAAAAACATTTCGGATACAGAATAAGAATAACGGGAGCATCCCGGACAGACGCCGGCGTCCACGCGATGGGGCAGGTTTTCAACTTTTTCGCGGATACAAAATTAAACGCATGCAATGTCCTGCCTATTCTCAACAATCTTCTTCCGGAAGACATAAGAATTAAAAGTGTCGAGGAAGTAAATGTTAAATTCAAGGCGAGGTATAATGTAAAAAAGAAGTTTTACAGGTATGTGATCTGTAACTCTGTCTCTTTTCCCCCTTTTTTCAGGGAAACCGCGTGGCACATTGACCGGCGGGTGGATACGGAAAAAATGAAAGAAATACTGCCGATGTTTGAGGGCGTAAAAGATTATTTTTCTTTTTCCAGGTCAGGCTCCGAAGCAGTGCGGTTTGAGCGCAGGATTGATAAGATAAAGATACAAAAAAAAGACAGATGGATAATGATTGATTTTTTTGGAAAGGGTTTTTTGTATCAGCAGATACGCCGGATGGCCGCTGTTTTCGCGGCGTATGCTTCCGGAGATATCAAAAAGGATCTGATACAGGAAATGTTTGAGAAAAGGGACAGGAATCTGTTTAAGGAAAGCGCTCCGCCGCAGGGGCTGTACCTGGTTAAAATAATTTATGAGAGGAAATATGATGTCTAAAACGTTTTATGTTTTTGACGGCAATTCTTTTGCCTACCGGTCCTTTTACGGCGTCCCGCCGATGACTGCTTCCGGCGGCGTGGAAGTGCACGCGGTTTACGGTTTTTTTAATACATTGAAAAAAGTTATAAAGGAAAAAGATCCTGATTATATCGCGGCGGCGTTTGATTTTCCGGGGCCGACTTTCAGGCATAAAAAGTTCAAGGCTTACAAAGAAAAAAGACAAAAAACCCCTGAATCGCTTATTGAACAGATTAAAATGATAAAGTCAATATGTCAAAAAGGCGGTATTGCGCTGATAGAAGAGGAAAATTACGAAGCGGACGACATAATGGCCGCGATAGCGGCAAAGTATGCTTCGCGGGGAATGCGGATATTTCTTTTAACCGGAGACAAGGACATGGTGCAGGCGGTTAATAATAATGTCAGCATAATAAAAACCGTAAAGCATAAAGAAATAATTATGACGCCGGAGTATGTGGAAAAAGAAATGGGAATAAGACCCGGGCAGATAAAGGACGTACTCGCGCTGATGGGCGATGCGTCGGACAATATCCCCGGCGTAAAAGGGATAGGCGAAAAGACCGCTTATAAACTTATACAGGAATTTGAAACGGTTGAAAATCTGGCCCGGAAAAGGGATGAAATAAAAAATGAAAGAGTAAAAAAACTTGTGAATGAAGGTCTGGAAGCCATGAAAGTCAGCAAGGAGCTTGTGACGCTTGATTTTGACCCGGGAATACTGGATAAGTCGGGTTTTGACATAAAAAAATGCGCGGCAGGAGATATAAAACGCAGTGAACTGGATAAAGAATTTCTGAAACTTAATTTCAAATCGCTTGTTTCGGACGGCGCAGTGAAAAATTCCGTTAAAAAAAGAAAGAAAAGCAAGCCTGTTATAATTGAAAAATTTAATGAAGTATCTTTTGGCGCGGAAAAAAAACCGGCTGTAATTTTTTTTGCTTTTGACGGAGGAAGGCCGGAAATGATATTTTTTGAGGCAGATGCGGGTTATTTTATTGTTTTTACGGAAAATCTGAAGGAGGTGCCAGATCTTTCCGGGAAAGAGATTATTACAAATTCCGCAAAAGAGATTTTCAGATATGGCTTTTCAAATACGCCGGATAAAATATATGATGTGGGGCTTATGGCGTATCTTCTTGATCCGGAAAAGAATCACGGGAATATTTCGCATACGTTTATGCAGTATACCGCGGGAAATTTTCTGTCATATGAAGAAGTCGTGGGCCGCGGCGCGAAGAAAATAATGCCTGCTCTTGCCGATGCGGAGCGGCTTGTAGACTATACGGGGGCGATACTTGAAAACGCCGGAGAGCTTAAGGCTGTTCTTGAAAAAGAACTCAAAGAAAAAAATATGACAGAGGTTTATTCGGATATGGAAGTGATGCTTGCCCGGGTTCTTGTGGGCATGGAAGAAAACGGATTGAAAATAGATGTGCCGTTTCTTGAGGACCTGTCCGGGCGTATTGAAAAAAAAATAAAAACCGCGGAAAATAAAATAAAAAAAATAAGCGGATCTGATTTTAATATTAACTCGCCGAAACAGCTTGCGAAAGTGCTTTTTGAGGATATGGGAATTCCGGCGGGAAAAAAAACAAAAACAGGATATTCAACGGACAATGAAGTTCTTAAAGAGCTCGAAGGTTCTTTTGAGATCACCGGACAGATACTGAAATACAGAATGCTGGCAAAATTAAAGAGCGGATTTCTTGATGTTCTGCGTTCTTACGCGGGGAAAAGCGGAATTATTCATCCTGTGTATAATCAGTCCGTGACCGCTACCGGCCGGCTTTCATCGTCAAATCCCAATATACAGAATATACCCATAAGGGGCGAAGAAGGAAGGGAAATACGAAAGGCGTTTGTGCCCCTTAACAGCGGCGAAGTCCTGCTGAGAGCCGATTATTCCCAGGTTGAACTCAGGATAATGGCCCATCTTTCTTCGGATGAAAAAATGATAAAAGCGTTTGAGGAAGGAATTGATATACACAGCCTTGCTGCTTCCGGAATTTTTGGCGTTGACGCCAAAGATATAACAAAAGAAATGCGCAGAGCCGCTAAAACAATAAATTTCGGAATAATATACGGGATAAGCCCTTACGGCCTCGCAAAACAGCTGAAAGTATCCCATTATGAGGCGGGCGAATACATAAAACGTTTCTTTGAGAAATTTCCGGATGTGAAAAAGTTTCAGGAAGAAACAATAAAATCCGCGGGAAAAAATGGTTATGTGGAAACTCTTATGGGCAGAAGGCGGTATGTGGAGAATATTAACGGACGGAACAGAATGCAGCGGGAATTGGCGGAAAGAGCGGCGGTGAACGCTCCGGTCCAGGGAACTGCCGCGGATATAATAAAGAAAGCAATGCTGGATATAGACGGAGAAATAAGAAAAAATAAAATGAGTTCAAAGATGATACTTCAGGTTCATGATGAACTTGTATTCAGCTGTCCGGTGAAAGAAGCTCAGGAACTGAAAAAAATCGCGGAAGAAAAGATGACGTCCGCGGTCCGGCTGAAAGTGAAACTGGATGTAGATATGGGAACGGGAAGGAACTGGAATGAGTGCGGGTAAAGTCATAGGAATTACCGGATTTACGGGAAGCGGCAAAACGGTTCTCGCTGATATTATACGCGGGCAGGGCCTGTATGTTATTGATGTGGACAGATTTGCGCACGGGCTTTACGAGAAAGGCAGGCCGGTTTACCGGCGTATTGTGAAAAAATACGGGGAAGAAGTGCTGGGGAAAGACGGTTTTATTGACAGAAAAAAGCTCGGGAAAAAAGTTTTTGTTTCCGAGAAGGAGTACAGGGATTTTTCCGGAATAATATTTCCGCCTCTTGTGAAGGCGCTGGAGAAAGAAATTTCATTATTAAAGGAGAAATTTGTTTTCCTGGATATGGCGGTGCTTTTTGAAAGCGGGTTTTATAAGAAAACAGATGAAATAATAACCGTGTGTGTGAGCGATGAGGTCAGAGAAAAAAGAGAGAAGAAATCCGGAAAAGCCGGTCTGCGGAAAAGAATATATGAGATGCAGAAAATATTTCCTTTTTCAAAAAAGATTGCATTGAGCACTTATATCCTATATAATGACGAAAATATTGAGCGATTAAAAAAGCAAGCGCTGAAAATACTGAAGATGATAGGGGTGCTGTATGCCTGAAGACAACCGCGAAGAAGTGATAAACAAAATACTGGAAAGAATAAAGGCTCTTCCCACGCTGTCAATTGTGGTGGCTAAAGTAATACAGGTTGTTTCAAATCCTCTTACTTCCGCTTCTGATTTGAGCAATATCATAACTGTTGACCAGGCGCTTACGGCAAAGGTGCTGAGGCTTGCGAACTCCGCTTTTTACGGGTTCCCGTTCAGGATAAAAAACATAACGCAGGCTGTCTCTATTCTTGGATTTGATACAATAAGAAATCTCGCGCTTACCGTGTCGGTGCATAAAATATTCTCTTCCGACGCGTCGGGAACCGGCTTTACCCATCAGGAATTCTGGAAGCACAGCGTCGGCGTTGCCATATGCTCCAGTCTGCTGGCAAAGCGGATAAAGTATAAGTCGCCGGAAGGAGCATTTACGGCGGGGCTTCTTCACGATATAGGGAAAAACTTTTTTGAACAGTATATGCATAAGGAATTCATAGAGGTCCTGAAAAACGCTTCTGATAAAAAAATATCCGTGTTTGACTCTGAAAGGGAAATAATAGGTGTTGACCACGCGGCTGTGGGGAAACTTATGGCTGAAAAATGGAACCTGCCGCACGAGCTTAAAGCAGGCATAGGATATCATCATAAACCTGAGGAGGAAAAAGACGAAAACGTGATGGCTTTGATGGTAAATGCCGCAAATATAATATGCAAGAAACAAAGTGTGGGCTTTTCCGGAGACAATGTGGTGATGCCGATTACAAATGACGCAAGGGAGCTTTTGCATCTGGACGAAGAGGCGGAAAATGAAATAATAGAAAAACTTGAGAACGAACTGAAAGAAGCAAAAGCATTCATAAATATGCCGGCTTTCTGAATAATCCGAAAGGCAGGAAACAATGAGCGATAACGAAGAAATACTGCAGCTAAGGGAATACATAAAGAATCTTGAAGTTATAAACGAAGGATTAAGACAGTCATTTGAAGAACTTACCACTCTTTACCGGCTTGTTGATGTAATCGCGGGAGCAAAGACTCTTGAAAGAGTGTTGAATTCCCTTATAGATCTCGCTGTTGAGATAATAGATTCCGAGGGAGCGGTTCTTTTTCTTATTGATGAAAAGACAAATGAAATGGACATTGCTTTAAAAAGAAACATTGACAGGGATATAGAGCGCAAAATAGATGTTCAGAAAAAGAAAAAGGTTATTGACTGGGCGCTTGAAAAAGGCAGAACGATCGCGCTTCCGGATATTGAAGAAGAAACGGAAGAGGATAAAGACGGGAAAACATTTGTTCTGGTGCCGCTTGTTACTCATGAAAAACGCATAGGGCTGCTGGAGCTGATTTCCGGCACGCCTGAAGGGGATATTACGAGCCGGGACCTTTCGCTGCTCACGATACTCGCAAAGCAGGCCGCGCTGGCCATAGAAAATGTAAAATTATATGAAAATGTCAAGAAGGACCAGGCTAATATCATAAAAGCGCTTTCCACGACGGTTGACGCAAAGGATCATTTTACGTCGGGGCATTCGCAGAAAGTTCAGGAGTATGCGGTTCATATCGCCGAGGAGCTGGAGCTTCCGGAAAGAGACATAGAGTCTATAAAGTATGCGGCTTTGCTGCATGATATAGGGAAAATAGCTCTGCCCGACGATATAATAAAAAAACCCTCGCGGCTGACGGAAAAAGAATTTGAGATAGTAAGGAAGCATCCGGTTATAGGAGCAAAAATAATAAAAGAAATTGAAACACTTGCGCCCATGGTTCCGATAATACTTCATCATCACGAAAGGTTTGACGGAAAAGGATATCCTGACAGACTTAAAGGCGAAGAAATTCCGCTGGGGGCAAGGATCGTTCATCTGGTGGACGCGTATGATACCATGGTTTCGGCCCGCGCTTACAGGGATATGCTTCCGTCCGAACTTGCTATATCAGAACTGAGAAAAAACGCCGGAACCCAGTTTGATCCTGCTATTGTGGATGCGTTCATAAGTTATCTGAGAAAAAGCGGTGCGGGATGATTGACGCGCATTTTTTCAGAACTTTCTATTACAGGGAAAAGCGGAATACAATGGCTGCCGGATTTAATATTTTTATTGTTTCCGCGGCGGCGCTGGTTTTTATGACCGCGTCCTTTGTTTACAAGGATCCTGTTTTTAACATTTTTTCCTTTGTACTTCTTTTTTATTCTTTTTATACGCTGGGGAAAGCCTGGGGCGTGTCAGCGGCTGTTTTGTGCGCCGGTATAAATATTGCCCTGATTTTTAAAACAGGCGGCTGGCCCGTGTTTTCTTTTGCGCTTATTGCGGCGGGCGTGATTGCGGCGGCGGTTTATCTTGCCCGGGAAATGGAGAATATTACAGCTTATGAAAGCGGGCAGGGAATCAGAATGGAAGAATTGGAAAAAGAAACATATGAAAGCAATGAAAAATTAAAAAAACTGCAGAGCGTGATAAACATAAACAAAAACAGAATAATAAATTACAGGCTCCTTAACGATGTCGCCCAGAAATTAACATCAACTCTTGACAAAAAAGAAATTGCGGCAGTTATTCACGGCGCGGTGAAAAAGATGATAGGAGAAAAGGAAGTTGATTTTGTTCTGCTTGTAAAAGAAGACGGAGGGGGAGGGATATTCAGGCCCGTGTCCGAAGGACCGGAAGATGATAATGAGGGGCAGGGGCCCATAAAATTATACAGGAGAGATCCTTTTGATGAATGGCTCATAAAGAATAAACATACCCTTGTTATCAAGAATATTGATAATGATTTCAGGTTTAAAATTCTGCGCAAAGACTGGATAAAATTTAAATCAATAATAGCCATACCTCTGCTGCACAACCGGGATATAATAGGGATATTAAAATTCACTTCAGCCGGGGCGGATACGTTTGACAATGAGTACGCAAGGCTGCTGAATTATCTCGGTGATGTGTGTGCTACAGCGGTTCAGAATTCTATTTTATATCAGCAGACAAGAGAACTTGCCACAAGGGACGGGCTCACGGGCCTTTATACAAGAAAATACTTTGTGGAAAGAATGGACGAGGAAATACGCCGCTCAAAACAGTTTGATGAGCCGTTTTCTTTTCTTATGCTGGATATAGATCATTTTAAGGACTGCAATGATACGTATGGGCATCAGTTCGGAGACAAGGTGCTGAAGGTGCTCGGGGAGTTTTTGAAGGATGAATTAAGGGACGTGGATATAATAGGAAGATACGGCGGCGAGGAATTTGCGGTAATGCTTCCCAATACCGCGGTTAACGGAGCAAGATTTGTCGCGGAAAGGCTCAGACAGAAATTTGAGGATTTTATGATAAATATTGATGAGAATAAAGCAATAAAACTCACACTAAGCATAGGCGGAGTTGAGTTTGACGGAAAAAGCAGGCTTATGAAAATAATAGACCAGGCGGATAAGAGTCTTTATTATTCAAAAGAAAACGGCAGAAATAAAGTGACTTTTTATGAGGAGATAAAAGGGTGAGGCCGGAAAAAATCATATTCTTTTTTGCGCTGGCGGTGCTGCTTGCGGGTGTTTTTATCCACGATATTCTGGCGGGAGCGCCGGACATAAATATAATCCCCTGTTTTTGGGGATTGCCGTTTATTTTTACGTCCGGGATCTTTGACAGGAGGATTTCATTGGCCGCCGCCGGAGCTGTATCTCTTCTGCCGTGGCCCCTTTTGGTTTTCTTTAATATGATTGTATGGCAGACTGCATTGTTTTCATCGGTTCTTGTATGGATGAGTTTTTTAATCGGATATATGATGGACCGCGATAAAAGAAAAAATATTGAGAGGGAAAAGGAGATAAAGAGAAAAAAAGAGGCTCTGGAGTCAATCAGGAGCGAAAGTATGATGAAAATGCAGGAAGAAGATGAAAAAATAGACGGAGAGATAAGAAATATAATATCGCTTTATTCGGCGGTAAAGGATCTGGGGCAGTCGATGAGGCTGGAGGAAAGTGCGGGCATTATTATGGCGATAATGAAGAAAATAATGAGGTATAATTTCAAGGCGGATATGGATGAAATAAGCCTGCTTTTGATATTAAAGAAAGGCAAGGCGTTTGCGGTTGTGGATTCTTTCGGATACGAGCAGGAGTTTCTTGAACAGGCGGAGAAAAAACTTGTCTCAACAATACTCAGAAGTGTGGCCAAGGGGAAAGGGGTCGTTTATAAATCCGGGCCGGATAAAGGAGAGCTCAGCAGACTCAGCTTTATAAAGAGTTTTATGTTTATTCCTTTTTATGCGGAAAAGAAACTGCTGGGAGCCATGTTCTTATCCGGGGGCAGGGAAAATATGTTTGATCAAAAACAGGTTGAAAGCATGGAAATACTTGCGAACCAGATAGCGATTGCCCTGGAAAAAGTTTACCTTTATCATAAAGTGCAGAAGATGTCAATAATGGACGGGCTTACGGGGCTGTATGTGCACCGATATATGCAGGAAAAGCTGGATAATGAATTAAAAAGAGCTTCGCGTTACGGCAATAATCTGTCCCTGATAATCGGAGATATAGATTATTTTAAGGATATCAACGATACTTACGGGCATATTGCGGGAGATTATATACTGAAAAACATAGCGCTGCTGCTGAAAAACAGTACTTCTCCCGTGGATACTGTCGCAAGATACGGAGGCGAAGAGTTTGTTGTTATAATGCCCGAAGCTGATAAGGAAAATGCGGCCGATACGGCGGAAAAGATACGCAGAGAGATAGAAAAATATCCTTTTCGGTTCGGCGATAATGATATAAAAGTGACGATGAGTTTCGGAGTCGGCTCTTTCCCCGGCGATGCAATGGTTAAAAGGTCGCTTATTGAAAAAGCGGACGCTGCTCTTTATAAAGCCAAAGAGAGCGGAAGAAACAAAGTTATAACAGCCTGATAATATCAGGCGTTAAAAATTATGATCCGGGGGATATAAAGAAATAATGGATATAAGAACGGAACGGATCCTTATAGAGAAGTCTTTAAAAGAACCGGAGGCTTTTGGAAAGATATTTGAAGCCTATTATCCGGCTATATTCAGATACATTCTGCACAGAACAGCGGATGTTCACGCCGCATCGGACGCTGCGTCGGAAACATTCATGAAAGCCTATAAAAATATCCATAAATACAGGGATAAAGGATATTCCATAACCGCCTGGCTGTATAAAATAGCGGGGAATGAAGTTAATTTGTGGTTCAGAAGAAACAAAAAGGAAAAAGAGTCGTTTGACAGCGGAAATTATCCGGAATTAAAGGATGAATCCGTTCTGTCGGACCCGTCGCATGAACTTTATGAAGCGGCGCTTGAAGTTGAAAAAAACGAGGAATTCAAAGCTGTTTCAAAGGCGCTTGCGCAGATGGATGAAAAGTACCGGGAGGTTATTGTTCTTCGCTTCTGGGAAGATATGAAAATAGAGGAAATATGCCGTATAACGGGCAAGAAGAGCGGCACGGTTAAGTCTTTAATATCCAGAGGAACGGGGATATTAAGGAAAAAACTTGAGAAATAACGCAACCTTTTTTGTGGCGGCGTATTAAATGTATATAAATGAAAGGCGGGAGAAAATGGAAGAAAAAGATTTTCTGGAAAAGATTGAAAGAGCAAAACTTCCTGCGTTTCCGCTTGAGAAAAATACCATGGCCGCAAAGAAAAGGTTTCTTGCGGAGGCGGAGAAAGCAGGCGGGCAAAAACGCCGCCCTGTGCTTCGTCTGCTTGCGGCTGCCGCTCTTATAACGGCATTTGCCACAACAACATTTTATATGGTGGATAATATGAACGACGGAAGCAGGCTCAATAGGGACGGCGGGATATGGTCGACTTACAGTGATTATTACCGCGGCGGAGACTCTGTTGTATGGCCCCCTGAAAAAGAAACATCCGCGGGCGGATTTGTGATGTCGGCCCCGGGTTTTGATGAAAAAGGCTGGGCTGTCCGGGTTACGGGAACAATAGGCACAAAATTAAATGAGAATTATAATTATTTGGGAGCGGTAATGAGGCTGAAAGCTTCTTCCGCCTGCCCGAGATGCGAAGGTACGGATATAAGCGGATACAAAGGCGTAAGATTTATGATGAAAGGCAGTCTTGACGGCGGTGTGCTGCAGTTTGTACTTCCTTATGAATCTGATGAGTGCGCCCAAGAGGGAAATACCTGCAGAAGTATGACAAATTACGCGGATTACAGCAGGGATATAACGGAGTTTGCGGGAGATGAATGGGTGCAGGTAGTTATTAATTTCAGGCAGGGGCTTAAGCAGCCTTCCTGGGCCGGAAGAAAGTATTCCTATGATATTGAAGAGGTTCTGGATAAAATGCATCTTTTTAAATGGCAGTATACAGGGAAACCCGGAAGCAAAGCTGATTTCTGGATAGATGATGTGGAGCTTTTTTAGGCAGAGTAAACAAAGACTGCAGTATGAACGTCTTATTAGCAGCAGAGAAAAAAACAGGACAGAAAAAGGTATAAAAACAAAAAAACGCAAGGAGGTAATAAGATGAAGTATTTCACCAGGGTTTTAGCGGTTGTTTTAGCCGTGACACTGGCATTCTCCGCGGTTGTTTTTGCGCAGCTGGGGAAGAATGAGACAAGGCTCTTTTCCTTTGAATCCGGAACCACCGAAGGATGGCAGGGGACAGGGAAATGGGAAAAAAGCTGTTCGGCTGTTACTCATGAAAAAGCAGCGACACACGGCAGCAAAGCACTTAAGGTAGATGTTACGGGTTCAACTGACTGGAACCAGGACATTGCCAAGTTCAGCGGGCCGTTTGACAGTAAATGGAAGAAGCTTGTTGCTCTTTCATTTGACATTTATGTACCTGAGGCTTCCGCGGAAGGAATGAGTTATCAGGAGCTTTATCTTGTTGTTCAGGGCCAGGCTCAGTCCTGGTATCAGCTTAAACAGCCTCTGAATGCGGGGATGAATAAAGTAACGTTTAAACTGAATAACGCCTATATGGACACGGATCTATGGCATATTATGCTTATTGTCAACAATTCAGAACCATGGAGAGGCCCTATTTATATTGATAATATAGTAGGGAAAATGATGGGGGAGCCCGGAACTCTTAAGGGAAAGGCTGTTGATAAAAAAACAGGCAAAGGGATACCGGATGCGCTTATTGTTGTTGGAGAGAAGCTTGAAAAGACAGATAACAGCGGTAATTTTAAAATGACAATACCCGAAGACAGCTACAAGATGGAAATAGTTAAATACGGTTACAGATTAAAGACCATGAGTGATGTGAAAGTTCCTGCAAAACGCACAAATGACCTGGGCGTAATCGAAGTCAGCCAGGGAAGACCGCCCAGAACAAAGGATACCACTGTAAACGTTGACGCGTCAAAAGTACTCAGGAAAATTGATCCCCATAAGATGTACGGCCAGAATCTTGCGGTATGGCATCCTGTGGACGGTTACAGAAACAACAGAGCCATTGAACTGATAAAGGATCTGAATGCGACCTTTATCAGAATACCCGGCGGTGATTACGGGAACGAATGGGACTGGAAAACCGGAGATGTATATGACCACGAGGGCAATGTAAGATGGACGCCTGAATTGAATTATTACGGAGGTATTGTTCCTTTCATAAAAAGGCTGGACAGGGAAATGGACGGGAAAGTGGAAGTGCTTCCGATAATAAATATAATGAGCCCTATGCAGAAGTCAATAGACGAAAGAGTGGATTATGCCATAGAATGGATCAAGGATATGAAGGAGAAAGGCTTTAAAATAAGGTATGTTGAAGTCGGTAATGAACCTGACTCCAAAGGCAAGGTTCCGGGGCCCGCCGCGGCGCTTAAAAAGGGCGCGACGCTGAAAGAAAAAATGATGTCCCCCGGATCAAGCAAGGTTAAACAATGGTGGAGCCGCATAGACAACTATACAGACGCTTATATGTGGGCATCTTATAAACTGAAAAGAGCGTTCCCCGGGATAAAGGTTATGGGGCCCTGCCCGATGCAGCCGATGAACAGGGAAGAACCGGGCGGAGAGCCATGGCTCGCGCAGAATGATACGAACTCGCCTTACTGGGTTCAGAGATTCCTGAAAAGAGCGGGAAAATATGTGGACGCGGTAGCGGTTCACGAATATCCTTTCTGGGCAAACAACAATGCGGTTGCGCTTTTGAAAATGCCGCAGACAACATGGCCCGTATATATGCCGAAGTACAGAAGATGGATAAAAGAAGGCGTGAATGACCTCGGCGGAAAATACGCGAATAAGTATATTGAGATGGCGCTTACTGAATGGAACTCCGGAGATGAAAATGTAATGACGGCAAAACTTGAAAATGCGCTGTTCTGCGCGGATTATATGGGCTCCTTTATAAAGCAGGGTATGGATATGGCTTTTATATGGGATCTTTACACGCAGAAACCGGGGCTTGGCGGCGGACACGGGCTTATTGACGCGGAAAATGATCCAACGGATCCTTTTGCCCCGAGATCGCATTACTGGGTGAATTTAATGTATGCGCAGTATTTCGGAACAAAGCTTGTTGAGTGTGAGTCCGATAATAAAGATCTGTCGGTTTATGCTTCCATAAGGGATGACGGAAAACTGGCTGTTATTGCGATAAACAAGACTTCCTTGAGAGAGGCAAAAGCCTCTTTTAATATTAAAGGCAAAAATGTGGGTGATGCGAAAGTGTATCAGCTTTCTGAGAAAGAATATGTGTGGAGCAGCAGCCTTTACAGGGCCATTGTTAATACGGGGCCGTCTGAATCAAAAGCAAAAGGCGGAAACAATATGGTATATACATTCCCGCCGTATTCGGTGACAATGCTCGTTTTTTAAGAAATTAATTTTTCAAAGCCCCTGCTGCTTTTGCGGCAGGGGCTTTTTTTATGGCGTTATTGGCATCGCCGGCTCAAGAGCCTTTTTTAAAGCCGGTATGCGAGCCTGCCGGAAAATTTTTCATTGCTTTATAAAAGTGTTTTTAGTATAGTTTATTTTGTGAATCCAAAGGATATACGGAATAAAGAACCGCAAAATATTACTTTCAGGAGGAATTTAAGTTGAACAATGGAATGCTGCCTATACCGAATAAGTACTATCTTGTCGCGGGGAAATCCGAAGGGCTTACTCCGCTTAATGCTTTTGATAATTCGCTGCTGGACGCAAAGGTGGGAAACACAAATCTTGTGAAACTGAGCAGTATACTTCCCCCGGGTTCAAAAAGAATAAAACCCGTAAAGCTTCCTCCGGGAGCCCTGGTGCCTGTTGCTTATGCTTCTAAAGTGAGTAATATTATGGGTGAAGTTGTTGCGTCGGCGGTGGCCGTGGCAATACCGAAAGACCCGCAGCTCAACGGCCTGATAATGGAGTACTCGGCAACAGGCTATAAAAAAGAAGTTGAGGAGATAGTAAGAAATATGGCAGAAGAAGGTTTCAGACACAGAGGTTATGAATTAAAGGAAATACAGAGCAAGGCAATACAGCATAAGGTCAGAAAAACAGGGTCAACATTTGCCGCCGTGGTTCTCTGGTGGTAGATGCTGTCTGCATCCTGCGGAAAAAAAACAGAATAAAGCGGGGGAAAAAATGAAAAAACTTGCCGGTAAATGGATCGTGGAGCCTCACAGAAGGACCGTTCTGGGCTACAAGCACGCGGAAACGCTTTTTCGCGGAAAGAGTATGTTCCAGAGAATAGAAGTTTATAAGACACAGACCTGCGGAAATATAATGCTTCTGGATGACTGTTTTATGCTTAATGAGTATGAGGAATTCGTCTATCATGAAATGATAGCGCATATACCGCTTTTTGCGCATCCCGCCCCAAAAAAGGCTCTGGTTATAGGCGGAGGAGACGGCGGGACAGTAAGGGAAATATTAAAGCATAAGAGCATAAAACAGGTGGATTTTGTGGAAATAGACAAAATGGTGTTTGACGTTTCAAAAAGATTTTTTAAAAAGCTTACATCCTGGAAAAAAGACAAAAGAGTAAATTTCTTTTTTGAAGACGGATGCAGGTTTATAAAAGATAAAGAAAATTATTATGATGTGATAATAATAGATTCAACGGACCCGGTTGACATAGGAAAGGTGCTTTTTACAAAGGGATTTTATGCTGATGTGAAAAAAGCCCTGACAAAGAACGGAATAATGACCGCTCAGACAGAGGACCCGTTTTACAGCGGCGATATACTGAGAAAAACCAACAAAAGAATACAGTCGGTGTTCGGAAAGAACAGGACCCACCTGTATCTTGCTTTTGTGCCGACATATCCTTCCGGATGCTGGAGCTTTGCTTTCGCGTCAAAAACGAATGATATTAAAATAAAGAACAGGGCCGCGGGAATAAAGACAAAATATTATAATAAAAACGTGCATTTGGCATCCTTTTGTCTGCCGAATTTTGTAAAGGAGCTTGTTGAGTGATGTTTGAAAAAAAAGCGCGTTTTGTGGGGTGCAGTGATGATGAAAAAAACGCGGATATAATCGTAGCGGGAATTCCTTATGATATGACATCTACCTACAGAAAAGGGTCTGATCTGGGCCCCGGAGCGCTCAGGGAAATGTCGGAATCCATTGAAAGTTTTTCTCCGCGTCAGTTTTCTGATATAACGGATTTTAATATATGCGACATAGGGGACCTTGAAATACAGGGAATAGAGCCGGAAAAGGCGGTTAAAGAGATTGAAAACGCGGCGCAGTATATAATTGAAAGCGGCAAAAAAGGGGTATTTATAGGAGGCGAACATCTTGTATCCTATCCTATTGTGAAAAAATACGCCGAAAAATATCCGGACCTTAAGGTTTTGTATTTTGACGCCCATGCGGATATGCGGGACGATTATGACGGATGCAGACTCTCGCACGCGGCCGCGGCAAGGCGTATTTTTGAAAGTGCCGGGGAAAAAGCACTGTATATGTTCGGAATAAGGTCCTTTGAAAAAAACGAGATGATGTTTATAAGAGATAATATGATTCCCTGCGATACAGAACTTGTTGAGATAGATTCGGCGGTGCAGGCGGTGAAAAACTCGCCTGTTTATATTTCGATTGATATGGATGTTTTTGATCCTTCCGAAGTTCCGGGTGTGGGCAATCCCGAGGCCGGCGGCATAACGTACCGCGGTTTTATGAAAGTCATATCTGAACTTGAAAATATTAAGAATATAGTTGGCTTTGATATTGTTGAACTCTCGCCCAAGTATGATCCTTCAGGCGCCTCGTCCGCATTTGCCGCAAAGATTATGCGGGAAATGCTGCTGATGCTCGCGGATGGGGAGGATCTTGAGCTTTGAGTTTTGGGTTTTGAGTTATGGGAATGGCAGTTCAAAGTTCAAAGTTCAAAGTTCAAAAAAAGAGTTCAAAGAAAAAATAATTGAAAAACAGAAAAATAAACTTTCAAACAGCAGGTTTTGGTTTTGTTTTCGCTTTGTTATCATAACAATAGGCTGTCCCCCAGTGGCAGTTTCATTGTATACTGCCCAAAAGAGGTCGCAAGCGCCTCAAAAAAAAATTATGAAAGGAGGTACAGCCTATGAACGAATTATACATTGGAATGGACGTTCATAGCAAGTCAATTTATTGTATTGCTCAAGACTGGTTCGGAAAAATTTTATTTGAACCTTGAACTATTGAACTTTGAACTATTATCCGCACAGGTTAAAGCCGGGACTGTCAGGATAAAGCTTACGCATGCAATGAGGCAATGGCAGCCGCGCCCTTTAGGGCGCGTGGTTTTAAAAGAACATAACTGCCGCAGACTAAAACCGGAGGTTGTCATTATAGGTTTTATGCTGTTAAATCAAAAATAAAAAATCAACAATCAAAAATCCCCATTTTGGTATTGCTGTTTTGCGCGGTTTGTTGTTATACTGAAAAATATTTTGAACTGCATAAAAAATAATGGAGCGGAAATTGCGGAGTATATTGCGTGATAACTCAAAGGCATTGATTACAGCGGGTATTTTTATTGCTTTTTTCGGAATATATCTGTCTTCAATGCCGCCGGCCTTTAACTCTGATGACAGCCCCGAAACCCTTGCTGCTTTTTACACACTGGGAATACAGCATCCTCCGGGTTATCCGCTTAATACTCTTTTGGGTAAGATTTCTCTTATGTTTCCCGCGGGCGCGGAGACGTTCAGAGCCAATCTGTCCGCGGTTTTCTGGGGAACAGCTTCCGCTTTTATGATCTGTCTTTTGTTTGCCGCCATCGGCGGCAGATCCATGCGTTCTGCCGCGGCCGGGCTGCTGAGTGCGGCCGTTTTTCTGTACGGCGGAACTGCCTGGCTTCAGTTTATAAATGTTAAAGGGAGCATTTACGCGCTGAATGCCTTTTTAACAGTTTCTCTGATCTGGGCGCTGGTTATGGCGAACAGAAAAACAAAGTATTTTTATCTGGCTGCATTTCTGACAGGACTGTCAATGTGCAATCACTGGACATCCACGGCTGTTTTGGGGCCCGGGATTATTTTTTATACGGGATATCTTATGTATGAAAAAAAGATCCGATTAAAGCATATTCTTCATTCCGTATTTTTTTTCGCGGCGGGGTGCTCTGTGTATTTGTTTGTTTTTATAAGAAGCGCGGCAGGGCCCGCTTACGCATGGGGTGATATAAAAAGTTTTGGGGATTTTAAATGGCTTTTTTCAAGATCCCAATATGCCGGCGCCGAAACCGCTCATAATTTCGGGCATACAATAGATCTGCTGGTTTATTATGTGAAAAATATGTTTGTTTACGAGTATCCGTATTATACCGCGGCAGTGTTTTTTGCCGGAGTTTATTACGGGCTGAAAAAAAGAATGTTTGAGACAGTATTCTTTCTTATTTGTTATTTTTCCGTTGTAATAAGCGTGGCTTCTTTTGCCACTCCGCCTGAAAACACACAATGGCTTATTAAACCTTACCTGGTTGCTTCAAATATATATCCCGCGTTATTTGCCGGGCTGGCTGTCTTATTTATTCCGCGGATGAAAGGGATGTATGAAAAAATAATATTACCGGCTGCATTATGTGCGGTTATTGTATTCTTTGCCGCCGTGAACAATCCCGGATATTCAAGATATTTTATTGGTTATGATTACGGCAGAAATATTTCAAGGACAATAGAAAAAGAATCTGTTGTTTTTGCGGAAGGCGACATGAATGTAGGGGCCGTTTTATACGAGTCCCATGTAAAAAAAGAGGATTTTGTCCCTGTTGCGTCGGTTGTTTTTCTTTATGACTGGTACAGGAAACAGCTTGAAAGAAATTATGGAGAAAAAATACAGCTGCCGCCCAACTCCGGGAATATGAGAAATGATATAGAAAAAACAGTAAAGCTGAACAGCGGTAAAAACATTTATTATACTTCTGTTTATACCGAAGAGTGGGTGAAAAATCTGCTGCCCGAGCCTGCGGGGGTGATTAACAGAATAATCACATCAAACCGGCCAATGGTGGTAAGCGATAACAGGCTGAAACTTTACAGTTTCCGGGGTATTGCGGATAATTCCTCGGGATATGATGAATTCACGGACAGGCTGGTTCTGAGAAATTATGCCACTGCTTATTTTAAACTCGGAGACATTCTAAGGATAAATAAAGCTTATTCCGCGGCAGCTGTCATGTATGAAAAAGGATTGGTTTTTTACCGGTCCGGCAGTGTTTATACCAATATAGGGTTATGCGGCTATTTTATGGGAGATCTTTCAAAAGCAGAGGCTGCCTGGAAAAAAGCACTGGAATATGAACCTGATTCGTCTATTAATCTTACCAATATGGCGCATTTGTATATAGCTAAAAACGACAGGGAAACCGCAATGAAATATATCCGGCGCGCGCTTGAAATCTCGCCCGAAAACGCAAAAGCAAAGGAACTGTATAAGGCAATGCAGTGAAAAGAATTTTCTGATTTTTGATTTATTTCCCATCTCCTTTTACAAGCAAAACATGAAAGCATTCATCTTTTGACCGTCAAAGCAGAAAATGTTGTTTTCCTTTTTTTTATTCATCCCTCCACTTCTACGGGGGAGGACAGAGTATGTTACAGGCGTTTCTTTGTTTTTTTACCCCCTTTTCTAAAAGGGGGCAGGGGGATTTTATAGAGGGGGTTAAGCGGCGGCTGAACACTGTATGATATAAGCCGGCGATTAAACAAGAGATGCGGGTAAGGTACAGCTTGATGGGAGAGGCCGGCGCGCCGCGAAAAACACAAATAACTGTGTGAATTAAGTGCTTCGGTATGCGCGGAAAAATGATTTCACTTCAATCAAGTGCTGCAATAAAACCTGCAATCTATATCGGTGTTTTATTCATTGCATTTAGATCTTTATAATATTATAATGCTGTTTATATGGAAAATGTTGTTTTAATAAAGGCGGTTTTCGGCAGAAAAAAAGAAAATACGATCCCTGATACTGAAGAAATGCGGGGTCTTATTTCCACGGCCGGCGGCCGTATAATAGAAGAATATACAGTGAAAAGAGATGTTTTTTCGTCTTCCTGCTATATTGGCAAAGGTAAAGCTTCGGAAATAGCCGAAAAATATAAAGAAACGGCTGATGTTCTGATATTCGACGCGGAATTAAAGCCTGTGCAGGTAAGAAACCTTGAGAAAATAACCGGGCTGCGTGTTGTTGACCGGACCCAGCTTATTCTTGATATATTTGCGCAGCGGGCCTTTTCCAGAGAGGGAAAACTTCAGGTTGAATATGCGCAGCTGAATTATATGCTTCCGCGGCTTGCGGGGCGCGGCATTGAACTTTCCAGACTCGGCGGAGGAATAGGCACCAGAGGGCCGGGAGAAACAAAACTGGAGTCTGATAAACGAAAAATAAGAAAAAGGATCCAGAAAATAAAACAGGAACTCAAAGATGTGAAAAAGCAAAGAGGTATACAGCGTGTAAGGCGCCGGAATGTGCCTGTGCCGCTGATTGCTATTGTGGGATATACGAATGCCGGCAAAACAATGTTCCTTAACAGAATGACAGGCGCCGGAAAACTCTCGGAAGACAGGCTGTTTGCCACGCTTGACTCCAAAATAAGGCACTATATACTGCCGGGCGGCTGCAAGGTGCTTTTCAGCGATACTGTGGGATTCATAAAGAAACTTCCGACACAGCTTATTGCCGCATTCAGAGGAACTCTGGAAGAAGTTGCTGAAGCGGATATAATTCTTCATATGATGGATGTAAGCGATCCCGGAGTACAGGAGCACAGGAATACGGTGAACGGAATACTTAAAGAAATAGGGGCGTTTGAAGGCAGGGAAATAATAGAGGTTTATAACAAAGTTGATCTTGTGGACGAAGAGCGCAGGCGCATGGTTTTTGAGAATAACAATGCGCTGTATATTTCATCCAAAACAGGATACGGCACAAATGTTCTTATGAAAAAGATTGAAGAAATAATAGAAAAATATTTTGTCCGCAGGGAGATAAAAGTGCCGGCGGCGGATGCGGGCCTGCTTTCTGTCTTTTATGAGGAAGGAACGGTGGAGGAAAGGGAAAACGGGCCGGATAAGATTACAGTGAAGGTGAAATGCACCGAAAAAACATATGAACGTTATCTTAAAATGTCGGCGGAGAAAAAAACAGCCGGAACAGCAGGAGGAAAAAAATAATGGACAAAAAGATCAGAGTGGGCGTCATAGGGGCCGGAAGCCTCGGACAGCACCATGCAAGGAATTATTTCAACATTGAGGACTGTGAACTGACCTGTATCGCGGATGTTAATTCCGCGGCAAAAAAAACAGCGGATGATTATAAGGCCGGTTTTTTCAGCGATTACCGGAATACACTTGATATGGTTGATGCGGTGAGCATAGTTGTGCCGACGACGCTGCACTATGAGGTGGCCCGTTTTTTTCTTGAAAACGGCAAACATGTACTGCTTGAAAAACCGATTACCGCAACGGCAAAAGAAGCAAAACGTCTTCTTAAACTGCATAAAAAGAACAAAGGCCTTGTTTTTCAGGTGGGGCACATAGAAAGATTTAACGAGGCAGTGAAAAAAATGCAGGAAATGAGAAAAGTCCCCATACTTATAGAAGCTTCAAGGCTGGGGCCGTTTACGGCAAGAAGCCTTGATGTCAGTGTTATTCTTGACCTGATGATACATGATATAGATATAATACTTCAGCTGGTGGGGTCAAAAGTAAAAAAAACAGAGGCCATAGGCGTGCCGCTGCTTTCAAATTCGGCGGATATGGCAAGCGCAAGGCTTGAATTTGAAAATGGAGCAGTCGCGAATGTTGCCGCAAGCAGAATAAGCCCCAAGCGCCTCAGAAAGATCAGGATATTTGAAAACAACGCATATATGTCAATAGATTATATAAGACAAAGCATAAAAATATATAAAGTGGAGGAATCTCTTCCCAAAAACAAAGCGCTTTCCTGGAATGATATGACTGAAGTGGAATCGTTTCCTCTGGAAAATGAAGAAGAAAACCTCGCGAAGGAACTGAAATCGTTCCTGAAATCCATAAGGGAAGGAGGGAACCCGGAAGTGACAGCGGTGCAGGCATATGAGGCGCTGAAAATAGTTCTTGAAGTTGAAAAGCAGGTAAATAAAAAATTAAAGAGCCATCCGGTATAGTGATGAAAAAAATAATGATATCCGCGGGGGAAGCCTCCGGTGATTTTTACGGAGCGGAGCTTGCAAAGGAATTTGTTAAGAAATATAAAGAGGAAGCAGTGATAGCGGGTTTTGGCGGGCGCCTTATGAAAGACGCGGGCGTTGATGTAAGAATTGAGCTGCCGCGTTACGCGGTTGTGGGGTTTGCGCAGGCGCTGGTGAAACTGCCGGGTCTTATTTCTGTTTTTCAGAAAGCCAAGAACAGCATAAGGTCATTTAAACCTGATATACTTGTTGTGATAGATTATCCGGGATTTCATCTTAAGCTTATTAAAAACGCGAAAAAAGCCGGAGTGAAAAAAATTGTTTATTATATCACTCCTCAGGTATGGGCCTGGAAATACGGCAGAATAAATACAATAAAAAAATACGCGGACCTGGCAATACCTGTTCTGCCGTTTGAGAAAAGCATATTTGAGAAAGAAGGCATAAACTGCGCTTATTTCGGGCATCCCATGGCTTCGTTTATAAAAAAAGAATCCGAAAAAAACAGTGATATGGAAAAAAAGAAAGGGCTGATAGGGCTGTTTCCGGGAAGCAGGCGCAGCGAGGTTGAATCATTTCTGCCGGTGATGCTGTCGGCGGCGGAAAAGATAAAAGAAAAAAGGCCGGAAAGTTCTTTTGCGATATTCAGAACACAGGAAGTTGAAGAAGAAGTGTTTGGGAAAATAATTGCCCGCGGCAATATCGGAAATATAGAGGTGATAAAAGGGCCCGCGTACAGGGAAAGGCTGGCTCTTGAGGCTGCGGTTGCGAAATCAGGGACCACGACGCTTGAACTTGCTCTTGCGGGCGTGCCCCAGACAATAGTCTATAAGGTATCCGGCGCAAGCTACGCGCTTATGAAAATGTTCGCGAAAATATCGGGCCTGAAATACATAGGCCTGCCGAATCTTATACTGGACAGGCCGCTTGTGAATGAACTGATACAGCATGATTTTACTCCTCAAAAAACAGCGGATAGTGTTCTGGGAATTATTGAAAATGAAGATGCGGCGAAAACCCTGAAAGAAGGGTATAAGATTCTTGAAAAAATGCTTTATTATGACGATGAAATAAACGGCAGAATAGCGGACCGCATTATTGAGGAGCAGAAAGCATGATATATATATATAATATTCTTCTTGATCTGTTATTTGTAATAACCCTGCCTTTTATTGCCGCCGGGGTTCTGGCGCGCAGAAAGAACCGGGAAGGCTTTTTTGAACGCCTTGGTTTTATCAGCAACTATACGCTTGCTGCGCTGAAACAGAAACCGGTTATGTGGTTCCATGCGGCGTCCGTAGGAGAGACACAGGCGCTCATACCGGTTTTAAAGGAAATAAAAAAAATGCAGCCCGGATATAATATATTTGTAACCACTACCAGCAATAACGGAAAAAAAAGAATAATCAAAGAGCTTCCGGAAGTTATATCCCACGCCTGCCTTCTGCCTCTGGACATGCATTTTATTATGGGCAGGTTCGTGAAAAAAATATCTCCCTTGATTCTGGTGATAGTTGAAACTGAAATATGGCCGAACCTGATATTCTCCGCATCGCGGAGAAATATACCGGTTGTTATGGTGAACGGCAGAATTTCAGGAAAAAGTTTCGGAGGATACAGATTTTTCAGGATGTTTTTCAGAAAAGTACTTGATCAGTTCACGGTGCTGGTGATGCAGAACGAAAAAATGGCTGTAAGGCTCAGGGCTCTGGGCGTGAAAGATTCCAGGATGATAATGATAAGGAATACCAAATATTCCGCGGACAGCGGGGCCCTTTCCGGGAAATTTGATATCCGGACAGACGGAAAAACTGTTATAGTGGGCGGAAGCATACGAAAAGGCGAGGAAAAGACAGTGATTAAATCTTTTGCCCCGCACAGGGAAAAGGCGGTTCTTTTTATAGCGCCGCGGCACCTTGAAAGAACCGCGAAAATAGAGAAAATACTTCACGCCTGCGGACTGTCATATGATAAGTGGTCGCGGATCAATACGCGGAAAATTATAGAAATAAAAAAAGACGCGGTAATAGTGGATACAATAGGACAGCTGGACCGGCTCTATGAGGCCGGGGATATCGCGGTCATAGGCGGGGGGTTCCTGAATTACGGCGGGCATAATCCCATGGAGGCCGCGTTAAATTCAATGCCTGTTATTATGGGGGAAAATATGCATAATTTTGAGGATACCGCGGAACAGCTGGTTTCGGGTGGAGGCGCCTTTATGACGGGAAATATTCCGGAGGAAATATCAGAAAAACTCGGTATTCTGATAGATGATGCCGGGAAACGCGCTGAAATGGGCAAAAAAAACAGAGACATAGTTGAACATTACCGCGGTACAGCAGAGACAACCGCACTGATCGTGAATGAAATACTTCTGGAAAGTTCCGTGAAGGGAGAAACAAATGCTTGAGAAGAAATGGTGGGCCGTAATATCAAAAAGAAAAAGAGGGTTCAAAGACAGTCTTTGGATGGTCCTGTTTTATCTGATATCTTTGTTTTTCGGAATGGGGCCCGTTTTAAAAAGAATAATGTATAAATTAAAGATACTTAAACCGTATTATTTCCCGAAAAAAATAATAAGCGTCGGAAATATTACTATAGGCGGATCCGGAAAAACTCCGTTTGTTGAGGAACTTTCAAAACGCCTTGGCAGAACGGGGAAAGATGTTCTTATCGTGGAAAAAGGCTATAAAAGAGAGAAAAAGAACGGTTTTGATGTGGTTTCGGACGGCGAGAAAATACTTCTTAAAGCTCCGGAAGCGGGTGATGAGGCATATATGCTTGCCAGGTCGCTTTCAAATGTGAAAATAGTCGTGAGTTCGGATAAGATAAAAGGAATCAGCCGCGGTATTGATATGTTTTCTCCTGATGTGGTTCTGCTGGATGATGGTTTTCAGAAAAGAAACGCTATTCCCAAGGCTCATAATGTTGTGCTTTTAAACGCTCTTAATCCGCTGGGGTATAACAGAATATTTCCGGCGGGAACGCTTAGAGAGCCTGTGTCAGCGTTAAAACATGCGGAAACAGTGGTTATAACAAATACAAACCTTATTCAGGACCCTGAACTTGCGGATAAAATAAAAAGCGTTGTTTTGAAATACAACAGGAACGCGAAGGTTTTTGAAAGCGAGCACCAGCCCAAGTATCTTTACAATATAACAACGCTTGAAAAAGAAAATCTTTCGGTTTTGAAAAATAAAAAAATTATTGTTTTTTCAAGCATAGGCAGTCCGGCGGGTTTTGAAGCTCTCCTTAAAAGTCTGGGCGCCAAGATCATAGTAAGCCTGAGGTTCCGCGATCATCATAAATTTAAACGCGCCGAGATTAAGGGGATAGCAAGCCTGCTTGGAAAAACGCAGGCAGCAATGATCGTGACCACGGAAAAGGATGAAGTGAGAATAAACCGGAAATTTCTTGACAATACAAAGTTTCACGCTTTAAAGATAGGAATGATGATAAAAAACGTAAAAGAACTTGAAAAAAGGCTCAGAATAACATGAAAACCCTTATTATAAGATTTTCATCGGGCGGAGATATACTTCTTGCCGCTGATGCCGCGGCGGCGCTGAAAAAAAACGGCGCGCGTGTGGATATGCTTGTTAAAAAAGGGTTTGCCGATGCGGCTCTTGAGGCGGGGGCGGACAGGGTAATAGGATATGATCCCGGAAAGACAAAACCGGCGGAGCTGGTGAAGGAGCTTAATGAAAACGGCTATGATGCGGTTTTTGATCTGCATTCAAATCCGCGGTCCCGTCTTATAATGATGTTTTTAAAGGCAGGCAGAAAAAAAAGCATAAAAAAGAAGTTCTGGCGCAGAAGATGCATGGTATGGTTTAAGGCAGGAAAGGATACAGATTACAGTGTCCGGGAAGCGTATCTTAAAACCTGCGGCTTTGAGCCGGATGCCGGCAGCGCGCCGCATACACCGGAGAAAACGGATGGTTTTTTTAATATTCTTCTTCATGCGGGCGCAAAACACCCGCTGAAAAGATGGCCCCATTATGCCGAACTCGCAAAACTGCTGTCTGAAAGAAAAGACTGCCGCGTAACAATAACCGGAGTGAAAGATGAAGTTGAAAAAGATGATGAAATACTATATATTGAAAAAGAGAATATACGCAATCTTATAGGGAAAACCACGCAGAAAGAACTTTTTCGCGAAATAAAAAAGTGCGGTGTATTCGCGGGCAATGATACAATGGCCGCGCACGCCGCGGCTTTGTACGGCAAAAAAGCGGTTGTGTTTCTGGGGCCTACGGTCAGCGGATTCGGATTTATAACGAAGGACAGATTTGATATAATTGAAAGGGATTTAATGTGCAGGCCGTGTCATATACACGGAGCGGGCAAATGCCCCGTGGGCGATTTCAGATGTCTTGACAAAATCACGCCGCGGCAGGCCTGCGAAAGAATTCAAAAGTATTTATGAAAGGCGGCAGATGAAGGCAAAACCATTTGATTATAAAAAAGCCAAAGAAAAAATGAAAATAACGAATCCGAAACAGCTTAACCTGAAAGAGGTTGATAATGTTCTGATACTGGCGCCTTTTGAGGTTGATAATATGATGCTCTGCATACCCGCGGTAGAGGCTTTGAAACAGGCGGTTTCCCCGATAGGGGAAATTACGCTTATTACGTCAAAGAAAGCCGCAGGGATCGTGGAGGGGTGTAAAAGCATAAATAAGGTTATTGCGTTTAATACCGCGGGCGCTGTAAATGCAATAACCGAGATATATAAAAAGAAATACGACCTGATGATAAATTTTACGGACTATAAAAACCTTTCATTTTTATTCGGCGACCTCTCCGCGGCAAAGGCCCGTGTTGCTTATGCGCGGAAGGACGCGTCCGCTATTCTTGAAAAAGTATATAATCTTACACTTCATACTATTGACCAGCCGCAGCACAGGCTTTTTAATTATCTGAACCTGGTAAGGTTTATCGGGGCCAACACTTATGATTTTAATCCGAAAATATGGATAAAAGAAGAGGCGAACAAATATGCTCTTGAATTCTTTGGAAAAAAAGGGGTAGACTGCAACAAGCCGATCGTCGGCATAAACCCCACGCTTAAAGACGAGAAAAAAAGATGGTCGTTCAATAAATATTCACAGCTGGTTTCAAATCTCAGCGAAAACGACGAGGTCCAGGTGCTTGTATTTTCCCACAGGGACGAAAAACGCATGCTTGAAGAATTTATGCATATAACAAAAGGCAGATGTATACATGTTGATGTTTCGGATTATCTCAAACTTGCGGCAATATCCCGTTATCTGTGGTGTTTTGTCTGTAATGAGTCGGATTATATGCATATATTTGCCCCCTTTACAAATGTCATCGCGATCTGGGGGGAGTCGGATCCAGACAATAATAAGCCGATAGGCTCAAATCATGAAGTTCTGCAGTCGGTTGACGGAAGTGCGGACTCGGTTCCTGTGAGCACCGTGCTTGATCAGGTGAGGATGAATATTGCGGCGCACACCTAAGATTAAACTTACAGCAGCGGTTGTTACTTATAACGAATCCGGCAATATTGAAAAATGCCTGAAAAGCGCGGCATTTGCGGATGAAATTGTTGTTGTGGATTCTTACAGCACCGATGACACGGTGAAAAAAGTCCGGAAATACACAGAAAAAATATACCGTAAAAAATTCACGGGTTTTTCCGATATAAAAAACGAAGCGATAAAAAGGTCTTCCGGGGAATGGATCTTAAGTATTGACGCGGACGAGGAAATATCCGGGGAGCTTAAAAGAAAAATCCTTGAAACAATAAATGATAAAGGGCCGGTCTGCGGTTATCTTATAAAACGCGAGACCTTTTTTCTGGGAAAAAAGATAAAGTATTCGGGATGGGGAAAAGACTATCAGATGAGGCTGTTTAAAAGGACAAAAGCCTCGTTTTCCGGCAGAGTGCATGAAAAAGTAAACATAAAAGGCGAAACAGGAAGAATACACGAGCCGTTTTTTCATTACTCCTATCCTGATTCATACTCATATTTTAAAAAGATGAACAGGTATACCACAATACAGGCTGAAGAAAAGAGAAAAGGGTTTCTTTTGCCGAGAATGCTTGCGGCGCCGGGCCTGAAATTTTTCAGGATGTATTTTATGAAGCTGGGTTTTCTTGACGGGGCCCGCGGTTTTATTCTGGCCGTTTACAGCGGTTTTTCTGAGTTCATAAAATTTTCCAAAATGCGGGAGTTTAAGAAAAAGAAAAATGTAAAGAGTGTGGTTGTGCGCGCGCCGAACTGGATAGGCGACGCCGTGATGTCCACGCTGCTGATAAAACCTCTGAAAAACAGGTTTGAAAAAGTGTATGTATGCGCAGATAAGACCGTATCCGGAGTTTTTGAGGGTAATAAGAGCATTGACGGACTGATAGTATTTGATAAAAAGGATAAAAAAAGCACTCAAAAATGCCGCGGGGAGCTGCGCGCATTAAAAGCCGATGCGGGAATAAACCTGTCCCCGTCTCTGTCCGCGGGCCGTCTGTTTAAAGCCGCGGGGATAAAGATAAGAGCAGGCTATGCAAAAGACGGTTTCTTTCTGACCGAAAAATATAAAGCGGACAAGAACCACTCTTCGGCGCACATAACGGAAGAGTACAAGGATATATGCCGTCTTATTGACGGATCGCCGGATTTTAGCGGCGCGCGCCAGGAAATATATCCTGATCCGAAAATAGAAAGCAGATTTCTGAAAAAATACGGCATAACAAAAAAACAGACAACAATAACCATCGCTCCTTTCGTGAAATACGGCCCCGCAAAGATGTGGCCCCTTGAAAAATGGGCGGAGGTTATGGATAAACTGAGAAAAAAACATAAAGGAGCAAGGTTTTACATCATAGGCGGCGCAGGGGACCGTGATTTTGAATTCCCTGAGAGAAATGATATTATTGATATGCGCGGGAAGACCGGCCTGTCGGAGGTTTTTGCGCTTATAAAAAACAGCAGTCTGTTTATGGGGAACGATTCAGGAATGATGCACGCCGCCGATGCACTGGGAACCCCTCTTGCCGCTGTTTTCGCGTCCACCTCGCCCGAATGGACAGGTCCGCTCTCAAAAAACGCCGCGGTTGTCAGGCCCAAAGTATTCTGCTCCCCCTGCTTTGAAAAAACCTGCAGGTATAAAAATTATAAATGCTTAAAAGAAATAACTCCGGAAGACGTTGTGAGGGCAGCGGTGAAGGTGATGGCTTAAAATATTAAAACAACGCAGGGACAAGCCCCTGTGTTTGTCCGCGGGCTTGAAAGTCAAAAGGCCGGAACACGGCAGGGCGTGTTCCCTGCGCCATTCTCCGGGATAATACTGCTTGCAATCAATTTATATAATGGTAAAATATTGTTATATTAAAGGACAATACAATTATTTAAGGGAGGGTGCTTGTGAAGAAAAATATTATCTTTGCTGCTGTTGTTATTGCTTTATCTGTTTTTGCTGCGGGGTGTACCGAGCATGTCGGGCCGGCGGCTATTACTGATCTTGATAATTGGGGGTCCGGGGATGGGACAGCCGCGGGCAGCGGGAAAATTAAAAGCACTTCAATGACCGCTGTGTATTCATCCATGACTGTTACTACCGATTCAGTATATTCTTATGATGATACAGGGAAGATAACAGAGGAGATTGTCAGCGCATACGGATATACACAGAATACATATGGATATACTTATACAGCGGCAGGCAAACTTGAAAAAAGAGAAAATGAAACAGGCACGGAGGTTACAGCCTATACATATGACGCTTCCGACGGGCTTATAACAAGAACCTCAAACGATGGGACAGACGAAAATGTCAAAGCTTTTACCTTGGGAACCGATAACCTTATAAGCCGGATCGATGAATCAGAAAACGGAATATCCCGGAGCACGCGCATAATAAACAGAGACGCCAACGGCTATATTACAAGCGAGGATGTTTATCAGCCGGGCGGAGGTACTTGGGTTGCGGAGATAACGTACGTGCGCGATGATGCGGCAAAAACCATAAATGTATCATTTGGACCGAGCAGCTGGAATCCGATAATGACTTTCTTATATGAATACGATTCATCCGGATTTCTTCAAAAACAGACAATAACCCAGTATCTTAGCGGAACGCCTCAGTCTGAGATCACTTTAATCAATACGCTGCAAAGCGGCCCTTTTGACGCGGGCGGCATGAACGGATATTACTATATGGATAAAGACCTTTTTGGAGTTTTATGGATGGATGTGGTCGCGTACTGACAGCATAAGTACTGAGACATAGGATGTATAATAAGAGAGTTAAGAATATTAAATTATATGTTCAAACAGCAGAAATCATATTATGACGGCGTTATAACGAACATTACAATCCGGATTAGGACAGGGCCTAATCCCTGTAAAAATATAATCATAAAATAAAATCATTAACACATTAAATTGTCCGGGTTTTAAAAAACAAAAGGCCGGAACACGACAGGGCGTGTTCCCTGCGCAAACAAAGACAAAAATCATTCACACATTAAATTGTCCGCGGGTTTGAAAATCCAAAGGCCGGAACACGGCAGGGCGTGTTCACTGCGCAAACAAAGACAAAAATCATTAACACGTTAAATTGTCCGGGTTTTATTTTGCAGTGTTTGGATAAGGACAGGGGCTATGCTTATCCCGGCAGGATGCAATATAAGACCGTGGAGATGCTTTTTCTGTGTTTGGCGGGTTATCTCGCGGAACAATCTGTGCGTCCTATGTGTTTTTATATTCCTGCAGTCCAGTAATCCCGGTCAAGGGAGCGGTACTGGATGGCTTCGGTTATGTGGGTGGAGGTTATGTTGGCGCTGCCGGCCAGGTCCGCTATGGTGCGCGAGACTTTGAGGATCCGGTCATAGGCGCGGGCGGAGAGGCCCAGGTTTTCAACGGCGTTTTTGAGAAGATTCTGGGATTCTGTTTCGAGCAGGCAGTATTCTTTCAGGTCTTTCGGCCCCATGTGCGAGTTAAAGAAGATTCCGGTGTTCTCAAATCTGCCGTCCTGAACGGATCTTGCGTAATTTATACGGCCGCGTATTTTTTCGGAAGATTCTGCTTCTGTTTTTGAAACCAGGTCATTGTATTCCACTACCGGCACCTCCACGTGAATATCTATACGGTCAAGCAGAGGGCCGGATATTTTAGATACATATTTTTCCCTTTGCTGGGGCGTGCAGGTGCAGTTCTTGGACGGATGTGTTGAATACCCGCATGGGCACGGATTCATCGCCGCAAGCAATACAAAACGCGAAGGATAGGAGAGCGAAACCGCGGCGCGGGAAATGGTTACATGCCCGTCTTCCAGGGGCTGGCGCAGCACTTCCAGAACATTCCGGTTGAATTCCGGTAGTTCGTCCAGAAAAAGCACGCCGTTGTGCGAAAGGCTGACCTCTCCGGGTTTCGGTACGGTGCCCCCGCCGATAAGGCCGGCGTCAGAGATGGTATGGTGCGGCGAACGGAACGGCCTTGTGGCTATGAGCGCGGTGTTGTTTCTGACGTATCCGGACACGCTGTGTATTTTGGTTGTTTCAATGGCTTCTTCCATATTCATTTCCGGAAGTATGGTGGGGAATCTGCGGGCAAGCATTGTTTTTCCGGAGCCGGGAGGGCCTATCATAAGTATGTTGTGTCCGCCTGCAGCCGCGATCTCAAGAGCTCTTTTTACATACTGCTGGCCTTTAACTTCTGAAAAGTCAGAATGATACCGGGATGCATTTGAAAAAACCTCGGTCAGATCTATTTTGTGGGGGGTGATATCAGTTTCTCCGTTCAGAAATGAAGCCACTTCTCTGAGCCGCTCCGCCGCAAGTATGTCTATTCCTTCCACTACCGCCGCCTCGTCCGCGTTTGACGCCGGCATTATGACGCCTTTATAACCGTTCTCCTTTGCCATGAGTGTTATTGAAAGCGCGCCTTTTATGGGATTGATTGTTCCGTCAAGCGAAAGTTCTCCGATTATCATATATTTACTCAGGCATTCTTTGGAAATAAAGCCTTCCGCGGCGAGGATGCCTGCGGCTATGGGAAGGTCAAAGGAAGGCCCTTCTTTTTTTCTGTCTGCAGGAGAAAGATTTATGGTTATTTTTTTGTTGGGAGGAAAATCATATTCTGAATTTTTTATGGCTGAGCGCACCCTGTCTTTGCTTTCTTTTACTGACGCGTCAGGGAGTCCGACAGTGGAAAAATTAGGAATTCCGAAAGTTATATCTGTTTCTACTTCAACTTCATAAGCGTCAATACCCAGTATTGCCGCGGATTTAACCTTTGAAAGCATTATAGCCACCTTGACCCGCGCACAGGCGCGGATACCCCTCTGTTTTTTTTATATGCTGTCCGTTTAAACAAGCGTTAATACCGTCTGCTCTGCGGCAACAGGCTTTTTTCAGGGCCTGAAAACACGGTGCATGCAACGGTATAACAGAAATTATGCACCCGGACAGAACAAAAGTATTATACAAAAGTGCGTTTTTTTTTCAAGGATAATATGCCGCAGCTGTATTTTTTATTATGAATTGACAAAGATATTTTAATCTGCTATTGTATTTTAAAAGGCATTAAAAACGGCATTTTCAAGGAGAATAATAATGAGTAATCATATTAAAATTGTGATTATTATGGGTTTATTTCTATTTATATCAGGCGCCGGGCCGCTGATTGCGGCTGAGCCCGATCCTTTTGCTGATCCGGAACTGGAAGACGCGCTTTCTTCTGATCCTGAAGTTTTAAATGAGGCTCTCGGAGCCAATGAAGAATGGGATCCTCTTGCGGAACCGGACGCTTTGATGGAGGAAGGAACCGGGGACGTTACCCAGGAAGCAGAAGCAGAGGGAATACAGGCCAGGAAACCGGATGCGCCGGAGGCGCCCGTGTCTGAAGATGAAATGATGTTCCGGGACGCCGATACGCAGGCGGAAAAAAAAGAAATGACGCGCGAACAGATACAGAAAGATGTAGAAGCTCTTTTTGAAGAAGGCAAGAAATATTATGAACAGCAGGAGTATGAAGGAGCCGCTGAAATATGGGAGAGGATCCTGGTTAATTATCCTACGGCGCAGGGTCTTTACGAAATAAGATATGCGCTTGCCAATGCGTATGAGTTTTCCAGACAGTACGATAAAGCAATTACCCAGTATCAGAGGGTTCTTGCGGAGCGGCCGAAAGCGGATTTCGCGAAAGAAGCGGCATACCGGCTGGGGGGGTGTTATGAAAGGGTTGGGGAATGGCGGTTTGCAACGGAAGTTTACAAGGACCTCGTAAGAAAAGGGCCGAGGGAAAAAGACTCCATAAGAGGTTATTTTAATATTGCCATGCTGTATCTGAAACAGAGGAACTTTAAAAGAGCCGAAACAATATACAAAAATATTATAAAGTATTTCCCGGGAACATCGGATGAAATACAGGCGCGTTTAAATCTGGCGAGCCTTTATGCGCAGTCGCACAGATACAGGAATGCGGTCAGGGAGTACAAGCTGATCCAGCATAAATTTCCCGATACTGACTGGGCTCCTATCGCGGCGATGCATATAGGGGACACATATAAACTTTCCGGTAATTTGAAAAAAGCAAGAGAAGCATATACAAGAGTGCTTTATGATTATTACAACAGGGATGCGTATGTGGCCCAGGCGGAAGAACAGATAAGATCGCTGAAACATCACAGGGAACTGGAATATAAAGTTTATGAGCAATAAATATTTTACTCCTGTTTTTATAATACTGTTTCTGCTGCCGGCGTTTTTGTATTCATCGCAAACCCCTGTTGAACAGGCGAGGAACCTTTATGAAAAAGGCAAATTCGAGGAAGCTCTCAAAATATACCGCAGCATAAAAAGAACATATCCGGACACTGACTGGGAAAAACAGGCGGAGATTATGACCGCGGCTGTATATGAAAAACAGGAAAACTACGCGGAGGCGGAAAAACAGCATATTCTGATTGCGGAGAAATATCCGGGCACAGATGCGGCGCAGGAAGCGTATTTTTCCGTTGCAAGAATAAGGACAGATAAAGGAGATCCCGGCAAAGCCCTTGAAGTTTATAAAGTTTATCTTAATAATTTCCCGCACGGCAGCATGAGGGCGATGGCTCTGTTTAATATGGCGGATATATACAAGGAACTTTCGCGTCCGAAAGACGCTCTCAGAGCATATAATGAACTGCTTCTTAATTATAAGGAAAACTTATGGCTGCACAGCTGGGCCGCGATATATACCGGGCATATTTACAGGAACATGGATAACAGCGAAAAAGCAATTCAGGCATATGACAAAATTATAAGAAGAAAAGAGAATGTTTTTCTTTACACGCTTGCGGATCTGCACCGCGGCAGGGTGTATCTGGAAAATAAAAAGTATAAAACAGCCGAGAGTATATTTCAGAACATACTGAAAAATACCAGTCTCTTTTCCCAGGAAGCGCTGTTCAGTCTTGGTCTGACGTATTATGAAAATGAACAGTACGATATGGCCGGGGAAATATTTAATTCAATAACAGAAATGTTTCCCGGAACGGTATGGAAAAAAGAAATAGAAGAGAATCTGAAAAAAATAAAAGAACGAACAGGGGAAAAGGGATAATCGCAGGTGTGCCGTCTTATGAAAAGGTTTTTCCGGACCGGGTGCCGGTTTTCTTCGGGATAGTTTAAAAATAAAAATGAGGTTATGTTTATAAATGACTGTAAATACAACGCCGATGATGAAGCAGTATCTTGAAATAAAAAGCAGGAATAAAGACGCCATACTGTTTTTCAGAATGGGTGATTTTTATGAAATGTTCGGAGATGACGCAAAAACCGCGTCCGGGGTCCTTCAGATTGCCCTTACTTCAAGGAACACGGGTGCGGGGCGGGAAAACAAACTTCCCATGTGCGGAGTGCCTTATCACGCCGCAAACGCGTATATATATAAACTCATTAACAGCGGCTATAAGGTCGCTGTATGCGAGCAGGTGGAGGATCCCAAAACAGCCAAGGGTATTGTAAAAAGAGATGTTGTTAAAATAATAAGCCCGGGAACGATATTTGAGGAATCAGCGCTTGACAGAAAAAGCAATAATTTTATTCTTTCCCTGTATTTTTCCGTGTCAGGGTCCGCAATAGCCTATATTGACATATCCACCGGAGAGTTTTACGCGGCGGAAACAGGCAGCGGCGAAAACTATGACGCAGTCATTGATGAAATAGAAAAGGTTATGCCGTCCGAGGTCCTTATACCCGAGGCTTATCTTGAAGATAAAAAACTTAATGAAAATATCGTAAACAGAATAAAGGGGAGTTCGGGGCGGATCTTTATAAATCCCTGCAGCAGCTGGAATTTCAGTACGGATGCCGCAAAGGAAAAATTAAAGGATCATTTCGGGGTTGAATCTCTGGATTCTTTCGGTATAGAGTCAAAAGATGCGGTAATTTCCGCTGCGGGCGGGCTGCTGGCGTATATTTACGAAACTCAGAAAACAATGCTGCATCATATAAACAAAATAAAAACAGTTTCGCTCAGGAGCATAATGTACCTGGATGCAGTGTCGCTGAGAAATCTTGAAGTAACGGATTCTGAAATAAAAAATGTTGAGTATCCGTGCCTTTTTGATGTTCTTGATTTTACAAGGACCGCAATGGGAAGCAGAACCATGAAAAAATGGCTGAAAATGCCTCTGACTGATACGGCGCTTATAAACGAAAGGCATGATATCACGGGATATTTTACGGACTTTTCGGAAATAAGAGAAAATATAAGGCAGCTGCTTGGCGAGGTTTCTGACATTGAAAGAATAAGCGGAAAACTCGGAAGCGCGGGAATAAACGGCAGGGACCTGATCTCTCTGAGAAAAGCTCTGGAAAAGGCAGCGGAAACCGATGCGCTGATAACTGAAAGCGGTTCAGAGCTTCTTATGAAAAAATTCATATGCATGAATGAAAATCTGAAAGAGGTTATAGAGATAATACGGTCATCAATCGCTGATGAACCGCCCATAACAATAAAAGAAGGCGGTATTATAAAGCCGGAGTATGATGAAGAACTGAAAAAAATAATTGATATAAGCCAAAACGGACGCAAATGGATAGCGGAGCTTCAGGAAAAAGAACGGAAAAGAACAGGCATATCCTCTCTGAAAGTGGGGTATACATCGGTATTTGGATATTACATAGAAATAAGCAAAGCAAATCTTAAAAATACACCGGATGATTATATAAGGAAACAGACGCTTGTAAATGCGGAGCGCTTTATAACGCCGGACCTGAAAGAGTACGAAAGTATGATTCTCGGCGCGCAGGAAAGAATAAAAAATATGGAATATGAGATCTTCCGGAAGATAAGGGAGAAACTTGAAAAATACATACCTGACATACAGCAGGCAGCAGAGAAAACCGCGGAGCTGGACTGTCTGGCTGCTTTTTCGGTTGCCGCGGAGCGCAATAATTATGTACGGCCCGTTATAACGGAAAACGGGAGCATAAGCATAAAGAACGGAAGACATCCCGTGGTTGAGAAAAATATCGGGTATAATGAATTTATTGCAAATGACTGCATTATGGACACAAAAGAAAACATGATAATGGTTATAACCGGGCCGAATATGGCGGGGAAATCAACATATATGCGCCAGAGTGCTCTGATCCTGCTTATGGCTCAGGCCGGTTCTTTTGTTCCGGCTGATTCAGCGGAAATAAGCATAACAGACAGAATATTTACAAGGGTCGGAGCGGCTGATTATCTGGCGAGGGGCCAGTCAACATTTATGGTTGAGATGATTGAAACCGCGAATATACTCAATAATGCCACGGAAAAATCACTGATCATACTGGATGAAGTCGGGCGGGGGACCTCCACGTTTGACGGCGTATCAATCGCCTGGGCAATAACCGAGCATATACATAATAAAATAAAGGCAAAAACCCTTTTTGCGACCCATTATTTTGAACTTACAGAGACAGCGGATTTGTTTGAAGGAGTTCAGAATTACAGTGTTCAGGTAAAAGATTACGGGGACAGGATAGTTTTTCTGCGTAAAATAATAAAAGGCAGTACGGACAGAAGCTACGGTATACACGTGGCCCAGCTTGCGGGGCTGCCAAAGGATGTTGTTGAAAGGGCGGAAGAGGTTTTAAAGAGTCTGGAAGAGGCAAATTACGCGAAAGACGGCAGTCCGAAAATCGGAGGAGGCGCCGAAAGCGAAAAGCAGCATCAGCCGGGGCTTTTTGATGTGGGCGGAGACTCAAAAATTGGAGCGGAATTGAAAAAGATAGACATAAACAATATGACGCCGGTTGAAGCGCTGCAGAAACTTGTTGAAATAATAAATACATACTCATAAAAAAGGAGAAAAAAATGGATATAAAGATTATAGGCCTTGCCGCGGGTTTTCTTACATCTGTGGGATTTATACCTCAGATTATAAAAGGCTTTAAAACAAAAAGCATGAAAGATGTCGCGCTGTGGCAGTATATAATTACAGGCGCGGGAATGACATTGTGGCTGACGTATGGTATATTTTTAAAGGACATACCCATTATTTTCGCCAATACTTTTTCGCTTATGTGCGTAAGCACCATATTGATCCTGCGTGTGAGGTACAGGTGATAAGGCAGACAGTTCAAAGTTCAAAGATAAGACAGTTCAAAGTTCAAAGATAAGACAGTTCAAAGTTCAAAGATAAGGCAGTTCAAAGTTCAAAGATAAGGCAGTTCAAAGTTCAAAGATAAGGCAGTTCAAA
>CAYTNY010000010.1:0-39848 GCA_964439215.1 uncultured Spirochaetia bacterium | reverse complement strand
ACTTTGCGAAAATGATATAAATGGGTATTTTTTTAAATGTTTATCAGGAAAATATTGTATTGAACTTGTATGATCAAGCAGGTATAATTTTATAAAAGATAAGAAAAAGGTGGAAAATGAAGAGTTTTGATGAGTTTATAAAAATAATTAAAGAAAACGAACATATACTTGAAAAAGAATTCAAAATAAAAGAAATTGCTGTTTTTGGTTCTTATGCAAGAAATGAACAGACCGAAGACAGTGATATGGATATACTGGTAGAATTTTCAGAGCCTGTTGGCTTTGAGTTTTTCAGAGCTCAGCGGTTTTTGGAAGAGAAACTTGGAATAAAAGTAGATTTGGTTACAAGGGATGCCATAAAACCTGCAATCGAAGAATCAATTTTGAGAGATATGATCCGTGTCTAAAAGGAATATAAATTTATATCTTGCTGATATTTCTGATTCAATCGATACAATTGTTGAATATACTGAAGGAATGACTGAAAAATCTTTTGCCTCTGACCGGAAAACCTTTGATGCTGTAATAAGAAATTTTGAAATTATTGGTGAGGCGGCAAATAGAATTCCGGATGATGTTAGAAAAATTGATGATTCAATACCATGGAGAGACATAATAGATTTCAGAAATAGAATTGCACACGAATATTTCGGGGTAAGTGCGGGGATGGTATGGCAGAGCAATAGAGCGGGATTTAGAAAACAGTATGGGGGAGAACAGCTTATCCTTCTTTGTGAAGGGCCGTATTTCTGTTTTTATGGTAAAATATTTATATGGGAAAAGATAAAAAAACTGATAACAGACATTTAAAAGAGCCGGCAAAGTGCCCTGTATGCGGAAGGTCTGCTTTTCTTACAGTGCATCATCTTATCCCCGGGTCCCGGCACAGCAACAAATGGTTTAAAAAAAAATATACCAAAGAAAGCCTTAAAAAGACATTTGCGTTGTGCGTGGACTGCCATAATCAGCTTCATCGGCTGTATAAAGAAAAAGAACTCGGCAGGGAATTTAACACCCCGGAAAGTATAATTAATGATTCCGCCATGAAAAAATTTGCCGCGTTTGCCGCCAAACAGAAAGGAAGAATCTGTTCAAAGAAAAGGAAAAAACGTTTTTAATGGTGTTAACCGGTGCCGGGCTTTGGCGTGCGGTATATTGAGGGAAATGTTGAATATATAAGAGAATCAGATAATATTGTTCAATGAAAATTAGAATTTTCTGTCTGCTGACGGCGCTGATTTTTTCTTTAATTTTTATCGGTTCTTTTCCCTGCTTCTTCGAACCGGAGACCGGGTGAATTAAATTCCGGTATCACGCTGTGATAAACCGGTTTGTTAATAGCGGCTGCCGCGGCTATAGGGTTGTTAAATATCTGCTCCCGCTTTGGAATTTGCGGGTGAGAATTTATCAAAAAATAAAAGCCGCCCCGCACGAAAACGGTAAATCGTGTTTAGCCAGGGATTCAAATTATGCAATTTTTCTAATATAAAAACAATTCTTTCGGATTTCAGCCGGGTTAAGAAGCCGGTTTTTTATTTTAATTCCGCATCGCTTTTCCCGCCATAAAAAAACCTGTTTTTTTTCCTGAATTATTCATTTCTCTTTACAGTTTTGGGGTCTGACCCCAATTTTGTAAAGAGAATTGCCATATATAATGATTTAATGCCGGAGATATTGTTTGTAATTACAGCTTGTTTTTTATTTAAAAAATCATATTTTTTTATCGCAAAGCAGAAAAAAGTCATGTATCAGGGGAATTCCCGGAGTGTTTGTATGCCGATATGATGTTATACTTTATATTAATAGTATAAAAAATCAATACCGGAAAGCTGCTTTGTATTATAACTCAGAATATGAAGTATGGAACAATTTTCCGGGCGGTTTATCACAGCCGGCGGGAAAATGGAGGCGTGTATGAAGGTAATGAACTCCGAAATAGCCGATATATTCAACAGGACAGCGGATTATCTTGAGATCAAAGGCGAAAACCGTTTCAGGATAAGGGCATACCGGGAAGCTGCAAGGATCATAAACAATATGAGCAGGCAGGCATCCGACCGTATAAAAGAGGGAGAGGACCTGTCACAGATGGAGGGTATCGGCAGGGATCTTGCCGGCAAGATAGAACAGATCGTAAAGAGCGGCAGGCTTGATATTCTGGAGAGTCTTGAAAAAGAAATGCCCAAGGGCCTGGGCCGTATAATGGATATATCAGGGATGGGCGGCCGGAAAATAAAGAAACTGTATGATGAACTTCATATAAAAAGCATAACTGACCTGAAAAAAGCCGCAAAAAAAGGAAAGATCCGGGACATAGAGGGATTTGGAAAAAAGACAGAAAAAAATATACTTGAAGAAATAGCGCGAGTTGAAAAGACACAGGGGCGCTATCTCCTTGATGAGGCCGCGGAATCCGCGCGGAATATTATAGACTATCTCGAAAAAAGCGGAGATATAAAGAAAATTGAGGCGGCAGGAAGCTGCAGAAGGATGAAAGAAACAGTGGGGGACCTGGATATCCTGATAACATGCGGCAACCCGGAAAAAGCAATTGAAAAATTTCTTGGTTATGAAAACATAAAAAAGACAGCCGCAAAAGGGGAAAAAAAATCTTCAGTTATACTCAGAAACGGCATGCAGGTGGATCTGCGGGCCTTTGATGAAGAAAACTACGGCGCCGCAATGATGTATTTTACCGGTTCTAAAGAGCATAATGTATCGCTGAGAAAAACAGCCATTGAAAAGAAAATGAAGCTGAATGAATACGGCCTTTTTAAGGGCGGAAAAAAGATCAGCGGAAAAACAGAAAAAGACATGTATGAAAAACTCGGGCTTCAATATATAGATCCTGTACTCAGGGAAAACCGGGGTGAAATTGAGGCGGCCTCAAAAAACAGACTTCCTGTAATTGTAAGGGAAAAGGATATTAAAGGAGATCTGCATATGCATTCAAAATATACTGACGGCAGGAATACAATCATGGAAATGGCGCAGCGCGCAAAAAAAAGAGGATATTCATACATTGGCATCTCGGATCATTCCCGGAAAGTAAAAGTCGCGGGAGGCATGGGGCCCGATGAATTTGTAAAGCAGATGAAAGAGATAGACAGGATAAATAAAAAGATAAAAGGGCTCAAGATACTGAAAGGAATAGAAGTTGATATACTTGAGGATGGAAGTCTTGATATGCCGGATGAAGCGCTCAAAAAAGCGGATTATACGATATGCGCGGTTCATTCGAAATTCAGTCTTTCCAAAAAGAAACAGACAGAAAGAATAATAAAAGCCATGGACAATGGATTTTTCAGGATACTGGCCCACCCGAGCGGCCGTATGCTCAATTCAAGGGCCCCTTATGAAGCTGATTTTGACAGAATTTTTGACTATGCCGCTGAAAAAAGAAAAATAATGGAGGTTAATTCCCACCCGCACAGGCTTGATCTGTGTGATGCTGACATCAGGGAAGTGATAAAAAAAGGCGGGAAACTATGTATTTCAACCGATTCCCACAGTGTTGACGGGCTTGAAAATATTAAATTCGGAATAGGTACAGCCGGAAGAGGCTGGGCAGAAAAGAAAGATATAATCAACACTAAAACTCTTAAAGACTTAAAAAAAATACTGGAGATATAATAGTATGAAATACAGGAAAAATATACCCGCGGAATTCCCGCGGTTTAAAGAACAGGAGAAGGGTAAAGCGGAAAAAGAGATCAAAGAAATGCGGAGTGCGGTGGAATACCACAACCGGAAGTATTATAAAGAGAATAAACCCGTGATATCGGACGCTGATTATGACCGGCTCTTTAAAAGGCTTAAAGAACTGGAGGAAAAATTTCCCCGGTACGGTTCCGGAACATCACCCGCGCGCAGGGTCGGCGCCCCTCCTTCCGGGGCGTTCAAAAAAGTAAAACATGCGTCGCCTATGCTCAGCCTCGAATCTGTCCTTGACAGAAAGGACGCTGAAAATATCTTTTCCGGGATGAAAAGAAACGGCGGTGATGAACTTGAAAAGTTATCATTTGAGCCGAAATATGACGGCCTGTCGGTTGAGATAATATATAAAAAAGGAAAATTTTCATCAGGCTCCACGCGCGGCGACGGCATACAGGGCGAGGATATAACACATAACCTTAAAATGCTCCGGGGTATTAAGCAGAGCCTGGTGAAAAAGCCGCCTTCTTTTCTTTCGGTAAGAGGGGAGATATATATGAGCAGGAAGGGTTTTACCAAAGTGAACAAAGAGAGGGTCAATAAAGGCATGGAGCCGTTTGCCAACCCAAGAAATGCCGCGGCGGGTATAATGCGCCAGCTTGATCCGGATGCGGTAAAAGGTATGCCGCTGAATATAGTTTTTTATGAAATACTTTCGCAAAAAGGCCTCGGCGCCGATACGCATATGCAGTCGCTGAAACAGCTGTCTTCCATGGGCCTGCAGACAGGCAGACATAACAAAACCGGGGAAAATTTCAGCGAAGCTGAAGATTACAGGAATTATATGGCATCCATGCGCGATGAAATGGATTATGAAATTGACGGCGTGGTTGTAAAAGCTGATGCGTATACGGCGAGAGAAAAACTCGGCGTAAAAGAAAGAGAGCCTAAATGGGCCTTTGCGTGGAAATTTGAACCTAAAAAAGAAATTACCCGTGTTGAGGATATTGCGGTTAGTGTGGGCAGGACCGGCATATTGACGCCGGTTGCGCTTTTAAGCCCGGTTGATATCGGCGGTGTCACCATAAGCAGAGCAACTCTGCATAATGAAGGAGAAACGCGGAAAAAAGATATAAGGCCGGGCGATACAGTGAGGGTGCAGAGAGCGGGGGATGTTATCCCGGAGATAACAGGCAGAAAAGGCGGACATAAAAAAAGTCCGGAAAAATTTTCCATGCCGTCAAAATGTCCGTCATGCGGCGCGCGCATAATAAAAGAAGGTGCGTATCATATGTGTCCGGCCGGGCTCTCGTGCCGAGCGCAGCTTGGCGGCAGGATCATACATTATGCTTCCAGAAGCGCCGTGAATATCAGCGGGCTTGGGGATGAAACCGTAAAACAGATCGTCGGCAGAGAAATGGTAAAAGACCTTCCGGGAATATATGAACTGAAAACCGGGGGCCTTAAGAAACTTGAAGGTTTTTCGGATAAATCCGCGGAAAAACTTTATAACAGCATACAAAATTCCAAAGAACCGCCTGCTGACAGGTTTCTGTACGCGTTGGGCATAAGGCATGTAGGCATTCATGCCGCAAGATCCGTTATGAGGGAGTTCGGAAGTATTGACAAGGTGATGGAGGCCGATAAAAAGGAATTTGATAAAATCAGGGATATTGGCGGAGAAACAGCCGGATCACTGTATGATTTTTTCAGGACCAAAGAAAATGTGCGAACGGTAAAAAAACTTTTTAAATGCGGCGTGAAACCTGAAAAGAAAAGCAAAGAAAGGAAAAAGAATGAATTTACAGGCAAAACCGTTGTATTTACAGGAAGTCTGAAGGATTTTTCCAGAGACGAGGCAAAAGAAATTGTAGAAGAGTCAGGCGGACATGCTTCTTCCTCGGTGAGCGGGCAGACTGATTTTGTTGTTGCGGGAAAAGATACAGGGAGCAAACTTCAGGAAGCAAAAAAACATGGTGTGAAGATTATAAAAGAAGAGCAATTCAAAAAAATGTTTGATAAAGGAGAATGACATGCAGAAAAAAGTGTATGATGTGGCGGTAATAGGCACCGGGGTTTCCGGTTCTACAATCGCTCACAAATGCGCGGCAGCCGGAAAAAAGACTGCTGTAATTGAATCATCCGAAGAACTGATCGGCGGTACGTGCGAACTGTTCGGGTGCAATCCTAAAAAAGTATATGTGACGGCGTCAGGGGTAAAAAATGAATTTGAAGCATTGAAAGGAAAAGGGCTTTCGGGAAGCGCCGAAATAGACTGGGAAAAACTCGCTGAATTCCAGCATGAGTTTACGGACGGGATCCAGGAAAAGGACAAAAAAGCATTTGAAAAACACGCAATTGATGTGTATACGCAATACGCTCATTTTACCGGCAAAGACACGCTCAGGACCGGTGACACAGAAATAAAAGCGTCAAAGATCGTGATAGCTTCGGGGTCAACGCCGAGAAAGCTTAATATACCGGGTGAAGAGCTGATAAAACCGGAGCATTATCTTTATGAAATAAAGACACTTCCGGAAAAAATAATTTTAATAGGCGGAGGGTATATTTCATTTGAATTCGCGCATGTTCTGGCTTCTGCTGGCGCGGCGGTTGAAATAATTGAAGCCGGCGAAAAGCCTCTGGCGGGATTTGAAAACGAGCTGGTTGACCTGCTCGTGAAAGCGGGCAAAGAACGCGGGATAAACGTAAGGACAAATACCGCTGTATCCGGTGTATCACAGGATAAGGACGGCGCTTTTATTGTCCATACCGAAGGCGCTGAAAAAACAGTAAAAGCGGGCCTGGTTATTCACGGGGCAGGCAGGGTGCCCAATACGGAAAAACTGGATCTTGAAAAAGGAAATATACAGAGCGGCCCCGGCGGCATAAAAGTCAATGAGTATATGCAAAGCGTCACAAATGAAAATGTTTATGCGGCAGGGGATGTCAACGACAAATCATATATGCTTACGCCTGTGGCTGCACTGGAAGGCAAGGTGATAAGCGGCAATATTATTAATAAAGAAAAGGTATCCGCGGTTTATACGGGAATACCTTCCGCTGTATTTACGATGCCTGCCTTGGCGTCAGCGGGAATGACTGAAATACAGGTGCGGAAAGCAGGCCTGGAATATGACGTGAAATTCAAAGATACGTCATCTCATGCTGTCAACCGCAGGAAGAATATGAAATACGGAGCCTATAAGATCATCACAGATAAAAAAACAGATAGAATACTGGGAGTGCATATGCTTGCGCATAATGCGGAAGAAACAATAAATATTTTTGCCATGGCAATACAGACAGGTGTTACAAGGCAGAGAATGCGTGATATTGTATGGGGTTTTCCTACAGACGCGTATGAAATAAATTATATGTTAAAAATGTAAAAAGGCAGGCGGCAGAGGCGGGTTCCGGACCCTGTTTTATGGCGTGCGGCTGGCTGTGCCATGCCGGTTTTGCCTGTTTTTTAAAAGATAAACAACAACAAACACGGACCAGAAAAGGGGCAGGAACGTTAAGATCAGGCCGCCTTCAACGCTGAGGAACAAAAGATACAATGCGGATAAAATTTCTATTATCAATACAGTTATATATCCCGCGTATCTGCGGCGTTTTAAAAGTATGTAACCGAGCAGCCTTATAAAACCGAGCATCAGAATAACTATTCCCAAGACAGTGATTCCCGCGCCCAAGAGGCCCCAGCCGGACTCGGATTCCGAGAAAAGTGTGCTGAAAACCGCGCCGCCAAAGATTATTGTTATTAATCCGGCAAGTATTGTCAGGCCTGAAAAGATAATCCCCGCGGTGCTGATTACATTCATGCCGTTTGAGGGCGGACGGGGCATTTCAGGCGGGATTGAAGTTTTCTGAATTTTCCGGGGGAATATGAAAAGGAGCAGACAGCCTGAAAAGATAAGTATAACGGACAGAATCAGCCCAAAGGAATCAGGCGCGCCGCTGCTGATTTCAAGAAAAAAGCCGATGATGCCTGTGATTGATAAAATAAAGCCGATGAGTCTGCGTATAATATTCATAAATATATAATAAGGTGATTTACAGATATTTTCAAGATATTATTTTTTTATTTTTGTCAAATAAGTTCTTTGAAAAACAAAACAAGAGTGTTATAATAATTGTAATTTAGGGTTGATGCAGTGAAGGGGAATTTTTTTGAAAGTTGAGAAATAAAAGTGAGAATAACTTGTATTGATTTTGAAACAGCAAATCCTTTTTGGGGCAGTATATGTTCTGTCGGGGCGGCTGTTATAGAGGACGGAATTATAACAGAGACAGTAAGCGAACTGATAAAACCGCACCCTGAATATGGGGTTTTTAACAGGGATAATATAAGGGTGCATAAAATAAGGCCTGAAATGGTTAAAAACGCGCCTGAGTTCAATGAGTTTTATCCGAAGATCAGACATCTGATAGAAGGCAGTATAGTGGCCGCTCATAATACGGCTTTTGATGTTGACTGTCTGAGGGATGTTCTGACGATATATAATATCCCGATCCCTTCTTTTGAGCATATCTGCACCTGCGAACTTGCTAAAAAAGCATGGCCCCAACAGGAAACTTATAAATTAAAAGCATTCAGCAGGATGCTGGGGCACCATTTCCGGCATCATGATGCCGGCGAGGACGCGATTGCGGCCGCTAATATTATTATAAAGGCAATGGAAAAGACAGGAATCAGCGATATACGCGGGATGGCAGAAAGCCTGGGCGTGAAAATAAAGCCGGTGGACCCGGAGGATGAGTATATATTGAGCTATATAAGATGGAAAAAAAAGAAAAGCCTGCGCAGATAAAAAAGGGATGCTGCCGGAAAACTCTTCGTGTGCATAAAAGAAAATATATCTTTTTCGGGGGAAATGGTGTATCTTTATAACAGTCTTAAGACCGGCCGGAAGCTTTTAATATTCAGCTGACTATTATTTAATAGTGGAATCATTAAGGATATTTAATCTGAGTTCTGTTTCCTTCTTGAGAGCATTGTTAGATTAAACGGAAAGGAGGTAAACAGTATGCAGAATGCGAAACTTTATGTTGGTAATCTCAGTTTTGACACAAAGACGGAAGACCTTAAAACGGCATTTGCCGAATACGGAGAAGTCAAAGACGCTATTGTTATGGACCGGAAAGGCTTTGGTTTTGTAACAATGTCTGCGCCGGAAGAGGCGCAGAAAGCGAAAGAAGCAATGAATGGAACGAGTTTGCAGGGAAGAAATATCAGAGTAGACGAGGCTAAACCGCCGCGGGAAAAAAGCGAAGGCGGAAGCAGATTTTAAAGAATAATAAAAAAAACGGCCGGTCATAAAAAAAATGCCGCTGCTTTTACAGCAGCGGCATTTTTTTATATAAAAGAATATGCAAGGGAACCTGCGCAGCTGCATATACGTCCAATTAATATTCCGCCGGCTTATATTTTGTAGTATAATTTTATAATAATTTATTAATGAAAAGAGGGTATTAAACATTGCTTGAAAAACTTATAGGATATTTTGCAAAAAGAAAACTTCTGGGAAATCTTATATATGCAGGTGTTATTCTGGGGGCGTTTTTTGCCGTCTCTGATATACAAAAAGAGGATATGCCCAATATTGTAATGGATTTTGTTCTGGTGTCAGCTTCATATCCGGGCGCATCTCCCGAAGAAGTTGAGTATTTTGTCACAAGAGAACTGGAAGACAGAATAAAAGGCATTGACGGGGTCGGAGAAGTCAGCAGTACATCCGCTTTTGGGTCTTCAAGCGTTCGTATTGAACTGCTTCCCGATATCGACAGGGAGACAGCAATAAATGAGATCAGAACCGCGGTTTCCGACGCAAGACTGCCCGCGGAAGTGATAGATAATCCCAGAGTAAGGGAGTTTAAGGCGTCGCAGAGATCAATAATCCAGATAGGTATGTTTTATAAAGATGTACATCTTCTTGACGATGAAAAAAGAAGTAAGCTTCAGAAGTATGTTTTGATGCTTGAAGATGCTGTTTTAAATCTGCCGGAAATAAACAGTGTGAACAGGTCGTTTTACAGAAACCCGGAAATAAATGTTGAGGCAGACCCTGAAAAAATGAGATATTATAATATACCGCTTTCCCGTATTATATCCGAAATAAGGGCCTCAAACGCAAGAATACCCGCAGGAAGCCTTGAAGATCCTGAAGAGTCCAAGGTTACGCTGTATTCGGAGCTGGATACAGCCGAAAAAATAAAAAATGTAATAGCCCGTGCGGGGTTTGAAGGCCGGAGTGTGAGCGTCAGGCAGGTCGCAAATGTCAGGGAGACTTTCCGTAGCGAGAAAACAATACAAAAACTCAACGGCCGCGAAGGCGTAAGACTGACCGTTGTAAAGAACGCAAACGCGGGCATCCTTGAAGCAACAGATGCGGTGAGGCGCGCAGCGGGAGATTTTGCCGAAATCACGCTTAAAGGAACTCCTTTTGAAACAATAATGCTCAGGGATAATTCCTATGATGTCAGAAACAGACTCTCAATAATATTAAATAACGGCGCAATAGGAATGGCGCTTATAATAATAATGCTTTTGCTTGTGTTAAATCTGCGTACAGCTTTCTGGGTGGCTGTGGGAATACCTTTTACTTTTGCGTTTACAGTTATAGCCGCGGCGGTAATGGGATATACGATGAACAATATTACGCTGGCGGCCGTTATAATTGTAATGGGTATGATAGTTGATGACGCGATTATTGTCGCGGAAAATATATCACGCAGCAGGGCGCAGGGCATGGGTTTTTATACTTCATCGGTAAAAGGCACTGTTTATGTTTTGAAGCCGGTTTTTGCCGGAGTGTTAACCACCTGTGCGGCGTTTCTGCCGTTTTTTATGTTTGAGGGACGGTTCGGGAAAATGCTTGAATTTCTGCCCCCTGTTGTTTTTATGATGCTTGCCGCAAGCCTCATAGAGTCGCTGTTTATTCTTCCGGGGCATATGAATGAAAGAATGCCCGCGTGGATGTCCGGTGTTGTAAAAAAACTGAAAAGAAAATCCCGCGGAAAAGCGGAAAAAGAAGTAAGGGCAAAACACTGGTTTCTTGGAGTGGAGGAAAAATACGGAAAGTTTCTTGGGGAAATACTGAAGCGCAAAGGGGCGGTTTTTATCATAATGATTCTGCTTTTTGCGGCGGCGCTGTCGCTTGTTATGTTTAAAATGAAATTTGTAATGTTTCCGAATGAAGAGACGCAGACGGTTATTCTTATGGGCGAAACAGAACCCGGAACAGTGAGCGCCGATACCGCGCGTGAAACAGTAAAACTTGAGAATGTTTTTAAGAAGTATCTGGGAAGGGAAGTAGTGGGCATAAGAACGAATATCGCAAGAAGCAGATGGCGCACTGCGGAAGAGCATAAATTTAATATGGTTATTGAAATAGTTCCGCGGGAGGACAGAAAAAAATCGCTTAACCGGCTTATGGAAGAATGGGAAGAAGCAATTAAAGTTCATAAAAAAGATTTTAAAAAGCTGAGTTTTGCCCGTTCCTGGTGGGGACAGGACAGCGGAACGCCTGTTGTGATACTGCTCAGGGAGAATAATGAAAAAACAAGAAGGGAAGCAAGCCGTCTTTTGGAGGACCTGATGAAGAAGAACCCTGCTCTTGCGGATGTTGAGATTGACAAGGTTGTAATGAACCCCGAATACAGGATAGAGATAGACCGCGAAAAAGCCGCAAGGCTGGGAGTTACGGCGGATAACATACAAAGGACGCTCAGAGCCGCGGTGGAGGGAGCCATAGTATATGAAATAAAAGGCGAAACAGAGCAGATCAGAGTGAGAGTGACGACTCCTCCGGGAGAAAAAGCAGCGATAAAAGAAGTCATGAATATGCCTGTAGAAAACCGCGGTAATTATCTGGTGCCTTTAAAGAGCGTTGTAACGGTAAAAAAAGGAAAAACTCCGGCTCAGATAGAAAGAGAGGACTTCAGGCGGAAAACAACCGTCTATTCGGATATAAATTCCGAATCCGGAAAGACGCCGCTTGATATAGCGGCTGAGCTTGAAGCGGATGTTTTTCCGGCTGTTAAGGCGCGGTTCCCCTCGGTCAACATAAGTTTTGACGGCGAGATAAAAGACAGCAGGGAATCGGGGCGGAGTTTTATAAAAGCGGTGATAATAACGCTGGCTGTAATTTATACTATATTAATACTGCTGTTCGGGTCATTTCTTAAGCCGCTTATGATAATGTTTACAATTCCTTTTGGAATTGTAGGTGTTGTTTTTGCGTTTTTGGCCCACGGCATGACAACTTATGGTTTCTTTTCCGTTATAGGAGTAATAGGGCTCATGGGAGTTGTGGTAAACAATTCCATACTTATGCTTGTTAAACTTGACAGGGAATACGACAGGTGCCATCATAAAGAAATGTCTGACGGGCAGATAGCGGATATAGCAAAAACAAGGCTTCAGGCAGTGCTGCTTACAACAATAACAACCGTGGCCGCACTTTTTCCTACAGCTTACGGAGTTGCGGGATACGACTCAATGCTGGCAGAGATGATGCTGGCCATGGGCTGGGGCCTGCTTTTCGGCACCGTAATAACGCTGGTACTTGTTCCGTGTATTTACGGTTTTACGAGAGATGTCAGGCATTATATTCATGAAAAGTTTAATTCGGGAAAAAACTGCTGACAAAGGAAGAACAGATGGAAGATTTATCGGTTTACAGATTTGAAACAAAAGTTGATTCAAGCGATGCGGATGCGGGAGGGCGCGCGAAACTTACTGCTCTTATGAAATATTTCCAGGATGCGGCATGGGCGCATTATAAATGTTTTGAAAGAAAAGGCGGCCGGGTTTTGGATGCGGGGACGGCCTGGGTTGTATCAAAGGCAAATGTCGGCATTGAAAGAATGCCGATATGGGAGGAAGAACTTGTGGTGGCTACGTGGCTGCCCGGTTTTGAAGGTTTTTATCCTTTGAGGAATTTCGAGATAAAAACAGCCGGAGGCGCGCTTATTGCCCGCGCCGCGTTTGCGTGGCTGATAATAAATACTGCGGAGAAAAAACCCGTAAGGCCGGGTGAATTCGCGAAGATATGGCCGATAAAAGAAACCGGTATTTTAAGAAGTGTAAAGGGAAGGGTTGAAAAACCGGAAAATCCCGAAATACGCGGGCATTTTAAAGTCAAATACAGTGATATAGACGTTAACGGGCACGCCAATAATACCGGTTATATAAAATGGATGCTGGATTGTTATGATTATGAATTTATTCTTGAAAATGAACCGAAAGAACTTATTGTGAATTTTGCGCGGGATTGTGTTTGGGGAGATGAAGTGGATGCCGGTTTTGAAGCCGTAGACGGGGCCTTAGCTGCTTTCAGGCATAATATTATAAACACGAATACAGGCAGGGAACTGTGCAGGGCGAAGCTGCTATGGAAAAAAAGCCCCCGGTAGAGAACAGAAGTTGTTTTTACAGAGAAAATATGCTATACATTCACTAAAAGGTTTATTAAATTAAATCAGAAGAAAACAAGAGGGTTGAGCAAGGGGAGGGTTTATGCGTCTCAAAAAGAAGATTCAGCTGGTTTTTTTAGCGTCGCTGGCAGTTGCGTTTGTGGTAATGGCGCTGCTTACGATGAGATTTTATGAAATGAGAATGAACGGGTTCTATGAATTTTATGATGCTCAAACTCACCACATAGGCGAAAGTATAGAAATAATGGTTGAAAGCGTGAAATTTGACGTATTAAACCTCTCGCAGAATCCTGTTGTCAGGACAAAAAAAGATTCTGATTTTACCGTTTTCCTTAATGCCGATGAGGCGGATTTTGTTTATGACTACGGCCCTGAAGAGAAAAAAATAATAAAACTGTTTGATTTATACAGACGCAGTCATCCCCATATAAATTCTGTGTATATGGGAAGGGAAAGCGGGTCCTTTGTAAGGTCGCATAAGCGCGCGCGGCCTTCAAAATATGACCCCCGCCAAAGGCCGTGGTATAAACTGGCGCTGGAAGACAAAAATTCCGTAATGGTAACAGAACAATACCCATCGGTTACTACCGACGATATAAACATAGGCGTGGTAAAAGCTCTTGTTGACGGCAGCGGAAACATTTATGGAGTTGTGGGCGCGGATATAACGCTTGAAAGACTGAGTGCTTTTGTCAGCGGTGTGAGGCTCTTTAAAGGCAGCCATATAATGCTGATAGATGAAAAAGGCGTTATTCTTGTCTGCGACGACAAAGATAAACAATATAAAGAATATGAAACAGCGGGCTTAAAAGGAATGGCGGAAATGATGACAAAAGAAAAAGGCCGCGTAAAAGTTGAATACGAAAAGGAAAAAGCAGTCGTGTTTTATAATACAACCGAACAGTTCCGGTGGAAAGTATGCGCGGTTGTGCCGGAAAAAATATTATCTGAAGAAAAGAATATGTGGATAATGATATTTGCGGCAGGGGTGTTTTCTTATCTGCTTTTTGGTTTTGTGTGGATGAGGATTATGTCAAAGAGAATAGCGGATCCTTTCAGCAGTCTTTTGGAGGAAATGAAAGATCTTGAAACAACAATAAGGTCAAAAAAGAAGGCAAGAAAAATATATGTTGCGGAAGAGGGTGAATTAAAGGAATTCGCGGATTCGTTTAATAAAATGGCGGAAAATCTGGGTTTTGCCTACAGCCAGCTGGAGGAAAACTTTGAAGAACTCAAAGAAACGGACCGTATGAAAACGTCTTTTATTTCCATGATCTCCCATGAACTTAAGACGCCTCTTGCCATAATTGAAAATGCATATCACTTTCTTGTGGAAAAACCCGTGGATGACCCTCAAAAAGCAGAGGTGATTTCCGGAGTGATGAAGGCAAATATGGAAAGAATGCGCATGACTATTTCGGATCTGATAGATATATCCCTGATACACTCAGGCAGAATGAATCTTGAAATAAAAGATGTTGATGTCTGCGGGAGCATACAAAAGATAATAAGGCACAATACCATACTTTACGGAAAAAATGCGGAGAGAATTAAAATTGACAAACCTGCCCGGGAAGATTTTGTTGTGCAGGGCGATGAATTCAGGCTGCGGCAGCTTTTTTCAAAAGTGATAGGGAACGCGCTTAAATTTTCTCCGGGAGATACTCTTGTCCATATTGTGTTAAAGAAGATCAGGGGCGATAAAGTGAATATATTAAGGGAAAAGAGCGCGGATGTTGACCCGGGGAAAGAATATGTCCTTGTCAGAATAAAAAATGAAGGATATGGATTTGAGGAAAAAGAGAAAAAAGCCATGTTTGATGTTTTTTATCAGTCAGAGGATGCGGCAACAAGGAAATACGGCGGTATGGGAGTTGGGCTTCATATTGCACGTGAAATCGCAGAGGCTCACGAAGGCATTATTTATGCGGAATCAGAGGGCCGGGGCAAAGGCGCGGAAGTTTTTATTATTCTGCCCTTTGAACAATAAGGAGGAAGTGTATTATGGATAAAAAGAAAATATTAATAGTGGATGATGAACCCAATATAGTATATCTGACGCAAATGCTGCTTGAGGATCCACACTGGGAAATAAGCTCCGCCGGAAGCGGTGAAGAGTGTCTTGAAAAAATAAAAAAGCAAGGCAGGCCCGATCTGGTGCTTCTTGACATAATGATGCCGGGAAAAGACGGGTATGAGGTATGCAGGGAAATAAAATCAGCGCCTGAAAGCAAAGCTGCAACGGTTGTTTTTTATTCCGCCCTTCCTGCTGATGAAGTGCGGAGGAAAATGAAGGAAACAGGTGCGGATTATTATCTGGAAAAGAGTTTTGCGGTGGATGAGCTGAAAATAAAAATAAAAGAAATTATTGAAAAAACAATGTGAATCGGACAAAGCCGCGCAGAATAAGCGGGAAAGCTGAATTGTAAAATGAATTGCAACAGCTAAATTATCCGGAAATATATCGAAATACAACTCTATCTAATTCTTTTTTTGTATTTTTTTGATTATATTTAAAGTAAATACCGACAAAGCATGAAAGCATTCATTCTTTGCCCGCCGAGGGAGAGGGAATTAGTATACCCTCCACCTCTATGGGGAGGATAGAGTATGTTGCAGGCGGTATTATGCCTGTTACATACTCTTGGAGGGGGTTAAGCAGCGGCTGAACGCTGTATGATATAATTTGACGATTAAACAGGAGATGCGGGTAAGGGACGGCTTGATGAGAGAAGGCGGCGCTCTGCGGGAAACGTAAATAACTGTATGAATTAAGTGTTAAGGTACGTGTGAAAAAAAAGACTCCGATTCTATTAAGTGTTGCAATAAAATCTGCAATCTATAAGAATAAGCGGAGAATTATATTTCGCTTGACTTTTGGGCGGTCGTGTTATATTTTATATAGGTGTTTAATAATAATTATTCAGTATCGGTAAAATAATAAAAGGTTAAAGAATATAGAGGAGGTTGAAGATGCAAAAGTTAAAGGGTTTAATGATTTTGGTTTTTGTTCTGGTTATTGCTGCAGGATGTGCGTCAAAGAGTAAAGTAAAGCCGGATGAGGGTGCTGCAGGCAGCGGTGATGCGTATGTGGAAGAAAGCACTGAGAAAAGTGCCGAGGACACTATGCGTTATGTGGTAGATCCTAAAGATACATTATGGGATATTTCAGGAGATGTGTATGGAGATAATTTCCGCTGGCCTCTAATTTACAGAACAAATAGAGACAGTATTGTTGATCCGGATTTTATTGATGTTGACCAACAGCTTAAAATAAAAAAGGACTTTTCAGAGAGTCAGATACGCGATGCTGTTGAAAAAGCAAAGGAAACACCGCCGTATGAAAAACGTTCAGAGCCAAGAAGAACGCTTCCTTTGCAGTACTGAACAAATATTCGTATAAATAAGTAAAAAGCCGTCTGCCTTATACAGGGCAGGCGGCTTTTTTTTATATGACAAAAAACTGACAGAGCGGGTTTGAGTGATATTTCAGGGAGGTATATATGGTTTCAGAAAGAAAAACAGCAATATTAACGGGCGGAGCGCAGGGTATAGGGAAATGCACGGCAAAAAGGCTTATCAAAGAAGGTTTTTGCGTGATCAGCGCGGATATTGATGCGGAAGCAGGCGCAGAGATGCTGCAGGAGCCATGGGCGGACGGCAGGCTGCGGTTTATAAGAGCGGATGTATCGGCAAAAGAAGATGTGGAGAGTCTCATAACCGATGCAGTAAATGAATTTGGCAGAATAGATGTTCTTGTCAATAATGCCGGTATAGGCATAAATAAAAATATATCAGAAATGTCTTTGGATGAATGGACCCGGGTTATAAATGTCAATCTCACGTCTGTTTTTTTAACGGTTAAGTATGCGTCAAAATATATTGCCGTGAAAAAGGGGTCTGTTGTTAATATAGCCTCTACACGGGCTTATATGTCTGAAGCGGATACAGAGGCTTATTCCGCGTCAAAAGGCGGCATGGCGGCATTAACCCACAGTCTTGCTGTGAGTCTGGGGCCGGATATAAGGGTTAACAGCGTAAGCCCCGGCTGGATCGATACATCAAAATGGAAGAAAAAAGGGGCAGCTATGCCGGAAAAACACTCTGCCCGCGACCACAAACAGCATCCGGCAGGCAGAATAGGCGAACCGGAAGATGTTGCGGGGCTGGTTTATTATCTGATATCGGATGAGGCGTCTTTTATTACAGGACAGAATTTTATAACTGACGGCGGAATGACAATAAAAATGATATATGAATAAAAAGAGGAAAAAAAGACAGTAACAGGCCTGATTTTTGTATTTTCTGTTAAAAAAAACCGGGTAAAAAGGAGATAAAGAGCCGGAATGAGCCGACGCATCGGAAAAACCTGCTTGACGGGGTATGTTTTTATGGGTAAAATATTTATTCCCTGAAAAAGGAGTTAAATAAAAAAAGGCAGGTGAGGTTATGGGTGTTGAAATGACAGTGGAGGCCATTAACAGGACTATCAGAGAAGCGTCAGAAAAAACTGTTCATAAAAGTCAGTCTGAAATAGGCGCTGTAATAGGATCGACAGTGGAATGGCCTTTGAGCGCAACAATACACAAGGGACTGGAAGGCGCTATTGCCTGTGAAAGCAAGATAGGTTATGTTGATGGAGTTAACGGACATCTTGTTTACAGGGGTTATGACTGTTTTGAATTATCGGAATTCTCTAACTTTGAGGAAACATCATATCTGCTTATTTATGGGAAACTTCCGCAGGAAAAAGAACTGAAAGAATTTAAAGAAAAGCTCGTTTCTTACAGGGAAGTTCCCGAAAAAGTCTTTGATATGATTAAACGTACGAATGTGAAAACCACGCACCCCATGATAGATTTGTATATGGGCGTCGGCATACTGGCGTCGCTTAATGAAAAAACAGAGGATAAATCCGTTGAAAATCAGACTGAAATAGCAATTAAACTGATTGCTCAGATGGCAGCTCTTGTGGGCGGTATTGCGAGGCTCAGAAAAGGGCTTGATCCGCTGAAACCAAAACCGGATTTGACTCATGCCGCAAATCTTATTTACATGATGACAGGGGAAGAGCCGGATGAAGTTTCCGCAAAAGTTATGGATATATCGCTTATTCTTCATGCGGACCACGGCATGAATGCCTCTACTTTTACCGCGATGGTTGCCAATTCATCGCTTTCCGATATGTACAGTTCCATTGTTGCGGGTATCACAAGCCTGAAAGGCTCTCTGCACGGCGGAGCAAATGAAAAGGTTCTTTATGATCTTGAGGAGATAGGGGTGCCTGAAAAGGCGGAAGAATGGTTTAAGAAAGCCAGAGAAGCCAAAAGAAAAGTAATGGGGTTCGGACACAGGGTTTATAAAGCATATGATCCAAGAGCGAGGATTTTCGGGCCGCTGGTGAAATATATGGTTGAAAAAAATCCCGAGGTTAGTGCTCTTTATGCGACAGCCCGGAAACTGGACGAGATAATCTGTGAAGAGCTGGGAAAGGAAAAAAAGATATTTCCGAATGTTGATTTTTATTCGGGGTTGATTTATCGGGCAATGAAAATAGAAACAGAAATGTTTACTCCGCTTTTTGCGGCATCCCGGATATCGGGATGGTCGGCAAGGATCCTTGAATATCTGAATGAAAACAGGATATTCAGGCCGAGAGCGGTATATACAGGCCCGCTCCATCTGGATTATGAATCTATGGAAAAAAGAAAATAAAAACAGAGGGCTTTAAGCCCGTCTTTTTTATCAGATAACTTTTATTGCGCAAAACAGGGCATTTCGTTTTATCGGGTGATTGTAAGGTATAAAATAACTTTCTTTTATTGATTCTATATGAAATCCTTTTTTGAATGTTTCCCGGATCTCTTTGGGCGGAATCCTGAACGGCCCTTTGCCGTCCGGTTCTTTGCCGCTCATGCATTTTAAAAAAAGAATTGTCCCGGGTTTTGAAAGTTTTTTTATGTTTGATGAGTAGAGCGGCCGTTTAGATGGTTCAAAAACATGAAAACAGCCTTTGTCCAATATGTAATCAAAACAGCCGGTTAAGTGTGTATCCAGTATATCATCAACAATAAAAGATACCCCGGGGTAAAGCAAAGAGGCTTTTTTTACTGCTGTGGGCGATATGTCGGTCCCGGCGGCCCTGAATCCGAGCTTATATAATTCATTTGCCTGCGAACCTGAGCCTGTTCCCAAATCAAGAAAAGAGCCGGAACTGATTCCGCGTTTTTTCAGCTCTTCTTTAAGGTCGCTGTCAAGTTCCGGATTGTACCAGGGAAGAACTTCAGGTTCGTTGTTCTGATACCTCCATTCCCAGTGTGTTTTATTCCGTATATCCGCCATATCATCCTCCATTTTTATGTGGGTATAGTTTACTTTTTAACCCCGCGGTTTTCAAGTATAATCAGCGGAACTTTTGCGGTGACGCTGTTTGTCATATATGATTTTTAAGCAATGCGGGCCGCTGCCGGCTTCAGTCTGCACGAATTTTTATTTTTTGAATTTGATTTTTTCCGGGAAGAGGGTAGAATGAATTATCCCGGTTCAGCATTTGTAGGGGATAAAAGAATAAACTGAAAAATGGAGGCGAAAAATGATACTTGTAAATACCGAAACAATACCCGGCAGGAAAATTATCAGGTTTTACGGGCTTGTATCCGGCAATACAGTGCGCGCGAAGCATGCGGGCAGGGATATTATGGCGGGTCTGAAGAATATAGTGGGCGGAGAACTGAAAGGATATACAGAGCTTCTCAATGATTCACGGGCCCGGGCAGTGGACCGAATGATACGGCAGGCGGAAAATATGGGTGCAAATGCTGTTGTTAATGTCAGATTTGCAACGTCGTCGGTTGCCCGGGGAGCCGCGGAGCTTTATGTTTACGGAACCGCGGTAGAGGCTGAATGAATTATGGCTGAAACTGCGGGACTGTATGTTTTTGCGGCATTTCTCGCGGTAAGTTTTGCCGGAGGTTTGGCTGCTGAAAAAATGCACATTAACAGCATAAAAAAAAGAGAAAAAAAATTTATGGAAATGTCCGCGGTTACAATAGAAAAATCATTGGATAAAGAAGCGTATCCCGGGAAGGTATATTTAATAACCGCGGGATGCGTGATGTCTCCGGGTTTTGTCAGAAGAATACCTGCAATGATAAAAACTTTTTTCGGCGGGCGGATAGGCTTTTATGAATCTCTTGTTGAAAGAGGCAGAAAAGAAGTTATTCTGAGGGTAAAAGAAGAAGCAATAAAGGCCGGGTGCGGTATTATAATTAATCTGCGGATAGAGACCTCTTTTTTGGATCCCGGTGCGGAGCAAAAAAGCGGATCAGGATGTGTTGAGCTTATGGCTTATGGCACGGCTGTTTCCCTGAAGAAAACCGGCTAAAAGCATTCTTGCTTTTGCAGAGCAAAACAGCTTTATTTGTAAGAATTTTAATGAAAGCGCATAAAAAACGCGGATACAAAAGTTTCACGATGCAAAAAAAACCTTGAGGTGAAAATAGAGATATAGTATACTATTAAAAATTAAAGGTAAAATAATGAAATGCTGGTTAGCGGGTTCGCCCGCTTTTTTTATATATTTTGAAGAAGGTGCAGAGAATTATGCAGGATTTTGATTTGTCAGAAAAAAGAAAATACCGGAGAGTACATGCGTCAATTCCTGTTATATACAGTGTTATGGCAACTGCGGATAATAATTATATTGAGAGACCCGTTAAAAAGTGTGAAACATCTGATATAAGCCTTGGCGGTATCCAGATGGTAACGGATGAAGAAGTTGAGAGTATTGACAGGCTGCTGCGGGTGGAATTTAAGATAAAGGGCATAAATGTAAGAATCATTGCAAATATCATATGGTCTAAATTTGATGATAGTTTAAAAAAATACCGGTCAGGAGTAGAATTTATGATGATACGCGATGATGATATGCACATCTTGAGAGAATTTGTAGGCAGTTAAAAACCGGTATGCGGCAAATAAACGCGGGGGATATGATCTGATTTAAAATATAATGCTGCCCGGCAAATAAGGGCAGTTCTTAATTATATGTAAATAAAAAACATAAAATTTGATATACTGTATTTATATAAAAATTCTGCAAAGACTAAAAACAGGAGGCTGAAAGTGACAACGTTGTTTTTAATCGTATCAGCGGTTCTTATTATTTCGTTTTTATGTTCAATTATGGAGGCTTGTGTCCTGAGTCTGTCGTCTGTTGACCTTGCCAGAATATCTGAAAAAAGTCCGGATGCTGCCCGGACATGGAGAGATTTGAGGAAAAGCATCCAAAAACCCATTACGGTTATACTTGTCATAAATACACTTGCGCAGACAATGGGTACTTTTTTTGCGGGAGTGACCTTTGATAGCGTGTTTGGCACAAAATGGATATGGCTTTTCACCATAGTATTTTCTTTTGCTGTGATACAGTGGACCGAGATACTGCCAAAAACGCTTGGAGTGAGATACAATCAAGCTATCGCTGTTGTGACCGGAAAGTCTCTTAAGTATCTTGTTTTGATATTTACTCCTTTTGTGAATATGGTTCAGTTTCTTAACAGGCCGTTTGAAGGCAAAAACCAAGGTAAATCCGGAGGAGATTCACTGGAAGATATATCGGTTCTGGCGAAATTCGCGGCAGCCCGGAAGAAAATAACAAAAGATCAGGAACAAATAATGTATCAGACAATAAATCTGCCCAGGATCAAAGCGAAAAATATAATGGTTCAAAGAGATGAAATAAAATATCTTTCGGATGAAATGTCCATTGGAGAAGCGCTTATTGAAATGCATAAACATAATCATACCCGTTTTCCGCTGATAAAAGGCAGCAGCATTGATGACGTTATCGGATATGTCAATTTGAAGGATGTTATAAGCGTTATGAGAACAAATCCGGCGGATCCTACGCTAAAGGGTATACGCAGGCCCATATTGGAAGTGAATAAAGATGAACAGGTGCCTGAATTGCTGGCGAAATTCACGGGAGGGTACCTGCATATTGCTGTTGTCAGGAATTCTGACGGGACCACAGCGGGCTTGGTGACATTGGAGGATGTAATAGAAGCCATTGTAGGCGAGGTGGAGGATGAATACGATGCCCTGCCGAAATATTTGTATAAGGCGGGAGAAAACCGTTATTTTGCGGGCGGCGGCGTGCTTCTTAAGGATCTCAAGAAAAAGACAAATTTTAATATTCCGGACACGGGACAGAATCTGAATGAATGGTTCCGGGAGTATCTGGGAAGAAAGCCCGGTGTGGAGGACAGAATAACTTATAATGATATTGATGTTACGGTCCGCAAGATCAAGCGTTCAAATATTTTCGAAGTTGTTATAGAGCTCAGGACATAGATGCTAAGGGATAGAGAGTAGAGAAACTGAAAAAAATGAGTTTGGGAATTTGAGTTTTGGGAATTGCCAAACAGAGAAACATTTAAATTTCTGACATCCATTGCGTATTTTGCATTTAAGCAATGGGGCGGCCTGAAGGAAATGACAGGGAAAAGGGAAAAAAAATCCGGAAAATTGAGCTTTGGGAACTTCCGGACTTTTACTTTAAGGGGTCTTTTTCCGGAGTTTTTCCTGAAAAAACAGGTTGTTTTTGGGAATATGCTTCACGCACAGACGGCCGCTGTTGCGGCATAAGGAATCAATAGGTCTGCCATAGTTTTTATTCATCGGCGGCAGTATATCTATGTCATATGTGCGGTTAAACATAGCCGAAAATTCCGGGGAAACTCCGGCGCTTTTTTGTCTTGAAAACCTTATAAAAATCATATATTATATATAGTATATGTATTAAAGCGGGTGTAATTCAGTGGCAGAATGCAAGCTTCCCAAGCTTGTCGCGTGGGTTCGATTCCCATCACCCGCTCCATAAATATTTCTATTTTTATTTATGCAAATTTATTAAAAGGTGTGTTTTTTGAATAATATAGAAAAGTGGGCGGATCTTCATATCCACACTTTAAAATCAGACGGAACATATTCCGTGAGAGAAGTCTTTGAAAAGGCGAAATATTACGGAATATCAGCTCTGTCAATAACGGATCATGATACGGTTGCTGCGTCTGAAGAAGCAGTGCTGCTTGCCGAAGAATTTAATATCATATATGTGCCGGGAATAGAACTGTCCGCGCTGCATGAAGGAAAAGAGGTTCATATAGTGGCCCTGAATGTTGATTATACGGACAGAGAGTTTAAAAAGAAACTGGCGTATTTTCAGAAAAAAAGAACGGAACGGGCAAAAAAAATAATAAACAGGCTTAAAGACCTCAATGTGGATGTTTCTTTTGAAGAACTGTTTGAATACACCGAAAACGCAAATAATGCGGGCCGGCTCCATATTGCGAAACTTCTTGTTAATAAGAGGTTCGCCAGAAATATAAAAGATGCTTTTGAAAAATATCTGGGAGAGGGAAGACCCGCTTACGCGCCAAAAGCAAAACTGACAGTATCGGATGCTGTTAAAATGACCGCCGGTGTGGGCGGTGTTTCCATTCTCGCGCATCCCGCGGTCTTGGACGAGGATGAGATGATAGGAGAATGGAAAAAGCAGGGGCTTGACGGATTGGAAGCGTTTCATCCGGACCATAGCTGTGAAAAAGCAATGCGGTATATAGAGATTGCCGATAAACACGGGCTTTTGATAAGCGGCGGTTCTGACTGCCACGGCACATCAAAGGATCATACCAGAATAGGAAGAATAAAACTTCCGTATGAATATTTTGAAAAAATACAGGCTGTTTCAAAGAAAAAAGAAAGCGCCTGCGGATAAAAAAGGGAAAAGGAGTAAGAATATGAAAGAGGAAAAGCCGGAAGAACAGATTAAAGAGGCGGATGTCATAAAAAGCAAAAAAGACAATCTTAATTATTTCATTGAAAAAGGAATTCAGCCGTATGCTTATTCTTATGAACGGACGGGTTCTGTCGCGGAAATACTGGAAAAATACAAGGATGTTAAAGAAGGAGAAGAAGGAGATGCTGTTGAGCAGGCGGCAGGGCGGCTTATAAGCGTCAGAGGGCACGGAAAAACAACTTTTGCGAATATAAAGGATATGACAGGTAAAATCCAGGTTTATGCCCGAAAGGATGATATCGGAGCTGATGTCTACGCGGATTTTAAAAAAATGGATATAGGCGATATAGTCGGGGTGCGGGGAAAGGTTTTCAGGACAAGAACCGGCGAACTGACGGTTAAAGCAGAAAAAGCAGAACTGCTTACAAAGTCGCTTATGCCGATGCCGGAGAAATGGCACGGGCTCAAGGATAAAGAAACCCGATACAGAAGAAGATATCTGGATCTTATGGTAAATGACGAAGTAAAAGAAACATTCATGACAAGAACAAAGGTCGTGAAGGAAATAAGGAATTTTCTGGACGAAAAAGGTTTTATAGAAGTTGAGACGCCCATGATGCAGGCGATTCCCGGCGGAGCCAAAGCAAAACCGTTTTTGACGCATCATAATACGCTGGGTATGGATCTGTATATGCGTATAGCTCCTGAACTTTATCTGAAAAGGCTTCTGGTCGGAGGGTTTGAAAAAGTATATGAGATAAACAGAAATTTCAGGAACGAGGGGATATCAATAAAACACAACCCTGAGTTTACGATGATGGAGCTTTATGAGGCGTATGCTGATTATACAAAGGTTATGCAGATGACCGAAGATCTTATTGTTCATCTTGCGGATACGGTGCTCGGCGCAAGAAAGATAAATTATCAGGGTGTTGAGATAGATCTTTCTCCGCCCTGGAGAAAACTCAGTATGAAAGAAGCGGTAAAAGAATACGCGGAAATAGACGTTGATTCCTCGGATGAAAAAGAACTTATTCAAAAAGCGCGGGAGAAAGGGATTGAAGTAAGAAAAAGAATAACAAAAGGCGAACTTACGGCCGTGATCTTTGAAGAGTTTGTGGAAGAGAAACTGATGCAGCCGGTATTTATAACGGAATTTCCCATTGAAATATCGCCGCTGTCAAAGGTATCCAGAAATAATCCGGAAACAGTTGAGCGGTTTGAACCGTATATATTCGGGCGGGAAATAGGCAATGGTTTTTCCGAACTTAATGACGCGCTGGATCAGGAAAAGCGGTTTAAGGAACAGATAGAAATGGATACCGAAGGAGAAACAGCCAAAGTCATTGATGAAGATTATATAGAGGCGCTGAAATACGGCATGCCTCCCGCGGGAGGGCTGGGAATAGGAATAGACAGGCTTGTTATGTTTTTTACCGATGCCGCGTCAATAAGGGACGTTATACTTTTTCCTCTGATGAGGCCGGAAAAAAAAGAAAATGAATAAAGAAAAAATACGGAGCAGACAATAATGGCGGGTAATTTTAATTTTTTTGTGGGCCTCAGATATCTTATGGCTAAAAAACAGGGTTTTATATCGCTGATAAGTTTTTTATCAATCACGGGAATAGCTTTGGGTGTGTGGGCGCTTATTGTTGTTATATCCGTTATGAACGGATTTCATGAGGATATAAGGGATAAAATAGTCGGAACAAACGCTCATGTTGTTGTTTCTCCGTACATAAGGGACGGAATACGGGATTATGACGTGAGAGTAAAGGAAATAATGAAACTGGAACATGTCACGGCGGCGGCTCCGTATTTTATGGGGCAGGTTATGCTGAAATCCGGAGAAAGAGTTGAAGGCGTACTGCTGTGGGGCGTTGAACCGGAATCCATATCAACGGTTAATAATTTAAGCGAAAATATAATAAAAGGCGATCTGCGGTTTGTGATGAAAACACTTCCCGGAGACAAAAGAGGCGTTATACTCGGCAGGGAAATAGTAAAAAATCTGGGTCTTGATATGGGAGACGAGATTATCATGATATCTCCTGTTTTTACCCGGACCGCGACCGGGCTTATTCCGAAAATGAGCAAAATGACGCTGGTTGGTGTATTTGAGGCGGGGATGTATGATTATGACAGTACATTTGCCTATGCCTCAATGGGAACCGTGCAGGCTCTTTTTAAAAAAGACGATGTGGCGACAGGAATAGCGGTGAAAACGGACAGGATAGAAAATTCTGTTTATGTCGCGAATGAAATTCAGAGAAATTTCAAGGATTTGTGGGCGCGCGACTGGATGTCCATGAATACAAATCTGTTTGCCGCCTTAAAGATAGAAAAAGTAGTAATGTTTATAATACTTCTGCTGATTGTTCTTGTTGCGGCGTTTAATATTGCGAGCACCCTTATAATGGTTGTTATGAGAAAAACAAAGGATATCGGGATTTTAAAATCCATGGGCGCGAACAACGGGGATATAATGAATATTTTTATTATCCAGGGGGTGGCGACAGGCATAATAGGTTCTGTTATAGGATATGCGGCCGGCATACTGACCTGTTTTTATCTGAAGGCAAATCCGATATCAATGCCCGGCGGCGGCAGTATTTATTACGTGGATAAGCTGGCGGTTTCGCTGAATTTCGCGGAAGTGACAATAATACCTTTTGCTGCCGTAGCGATTGCTTTTCTGGCGGCATTGTATCCGGCATTTATGGCATCCAGGCTTGACCCTGTTGAGGCGGTGCGGTATGAATAATATAATGATATGCAGGGATATAAAAAAAGTTTTTATTACAGGCAGGGATCAGCTGAATGTGCTGAAAAGCATAAATCTTGAAGTTGAAAAAGGAGAGCTTCTGATGATGGTCGGCCCTTCCGGTGCGGGCAAGAGCACTATGCTCTCCATAATGGGAGGGCTGAGCAGGCCGAGCGGGGGAAGAGTGCTTCTGAATAATACGGATATATATGAGCTGAGTGATATGAATCTGGCGGGTTTAAGGAGCCGGAAAATGGGTTTTATCTTTCAGTCGCATCATCTTTTGCAGGAATTTACAGCGCTTGAAAATGTAATGATGCCGGCGCTGATCGGCGGGGATACAAAGAAAACCGCGTCAGAGAAAGCAAAAAAAATATTGATAACCATAGGTTTGGGTGGTAGATTGACACATAAGCCTTCTGAACTGTCAGGCGGCGAACAGCAGAGAGTTGCTATTGCAAGGGCCCTTATAAATGAACCGGATATTATTTTCGCGGATGAGCCTACGGGCAATCTTGACCGTCAAAATGCGGAGATTATACACAGGATAATACTTGATTTTAATAAAAGTTTCCGGCAGACATTTGTTATTGTGACCCACAACGAGCATTTAACATCAATAGGCGACAGGGTTATGCTTATTGAAGACGGCAATATAACAAGTGTGAAAAAAGGCGGATAAAAAATACAGATCTGGAGGAGAGCGGAATGATCATAAATTTAAACGGAAAAATAGTTCCCAAAGAAAAAGCAGTTGTGTCTGTTTTTGACCACGGCCTGTTATACGGGGACGGTGTGTTTGAAGGGATAAGAGTATACGGCGGAAATGTTTTTAAGCTCAAAGAACATATTGACCGGCTGTATGATTCCGCAAAAGCGATAATGCTTGAAATACCGGCTGCGAAGGAGCAGATGATAAAATATGTTGTTGAAGCCGTTGGGAAAAGCAGCCTGAAAAACGCGTACATAAGGCTTGTGGTTACACGCGGCGTGGGGGATCTGGGCCTGGATCCGGCAAAATGTCCTCTGGCCACATATTTCATTATTGTTGACAGCATAAAACTTTATCCCCGGGAATTTTATAAAAAAGGACTTTCCATAACAACTGTTGCTGTAAGACGGAACGTTTCGGAAGCGCTGAACCCGCAGATAAAATCACTGAATTATCTCAATAACATACTTGCCAAGATTGAAGCGAATAATCACGGCAGTCTGGAAGCGGTTATGATAAATCAGAACGGATATGTTTCTGAAGCAACCGGAGATAATATATTTATAATAAAGGACGGCGTCCTTCTGACGCCGCCGCTTTTTGCGGGCGTGCTTAACGGTATAACGAGAAATACCGTTATTGATATCGCGAAAAAGATGAAAATCCCGGTTAAACAGGCTATATTTACACGGTACGAACTTTATACGGCGCAGGAATGTTTTTTAACGGGGACGGCGGCCGAGATTATACCGGTTGTTGAAATAGATGCCAGAGTGATTAACGGAGGAACTCCGGGCAGGATAACAAAAAAACTGACAGAGGAGTTTCATAAAATAACGCTTAAAGACGGAGTGAAGGTTGCATATCCGAAAATAAAAGAAAATAAATCCCGGAAAACCAAAACTTCCGGAAAAAAACAGCAGTAAACTGCATTTAAAACAGGAGACTATTATGTATGATAAATTCACGGACAGAGCGCGCAAGGTTATTGCTTTTGCCAAAGAAGAGGCTCAAAGGCTCGGACACGATTATCTTGGTACGGAGCATATACTTTTAGGGATCATAAAAGACGGAGGCGGTATGGCTGCCGCTGTTATGGAGACAATGAATACTGATCTTGAGAAGCTTAAAAATGATGTGGAAGAAAGGGTTATGGACAATAAAGGCGGAACAATGCTTGCGGGCGAGATTCCGTTTATGCCGCAGACAAAAAAAGTTTTTGAGCTTGCCGCTGAAGATTCTCAGACAATGGGGCACAATTATATCGGAACCGAGCATCTTCTGCTTGGGCTTTTAAAAGAAGAGGAAGGTGTGGCCGCCAGAGTGCTGAAAGAAACGGGAATTACTTACAGGAAAGCAAAAGAAATGACCATAAGCATACTGGGTACAAGCGCTCCGGTCAAGTTTTCGCAGTTTTCCTCGCAGAAAACATCAACGCCGACCCTTGATAATTTCGGAAGGGATCTTACGGTTCTTGCCCGCGACAGCAGGCTTGATCCGGTGATAGGAAGGGCGGATGAAATAGAAAGGGTTATACAGATACTGAGCAGAAGGACAAAGAACAACCCTGTGCTTATAGGGGAGCCGGGTGTGGGCAAGACCGCCATAGTGGAAGGGCTCGCGCAGCAGATCATAAAAGGCGAGGTTCCTGAACTGCTTTTGAATAAAAGGGTTGTTACTCTTGATCTTGCCGCTGTTGTTGCGGGGACAAAATACAGGGGTGAATTTGAAGAAAGACTTAAAACAATAATAAATGAGGTAAGGCACGCAAATAATACAGTAATACTTTTTATAGATGAACTCCATACGCTTGTGGGGGCAGGAGCGGCGGAAGGCGCTATAGACGCGTCTAATATGCTAAAACCCGCCCTTGCGAGAGGGGAGTTTCAGTGTATCGGCGCAAGCACCCTCAATGAATACAGAAAACATATTGAAAAAGACGGCGCGCTCGAGAGGCGTTTTCAGTCAATCTTTGTCAAGTCGCCCTCAATTGAACAGACAGTCAGCATAATAAAAGGTTTGAGGGACAAATACGAAGCGCATCATAAAGTCAACATAGCTGATGATGCGGTTGAAGCGGCCGCTAATCTGTCGGACAGATACATAACGGACAGATTTCTTCCTGACAAGGCGATTGATGTGATTGATGAAGCGGGAGCCAGAGCAAGGCTTTACGCGACTACGCTGCCCGACGAGATAAGACAGATGGATAAAGAAGTGGAGCATGTGATAAAAGAAAAAGAATCAGCGGTTAAATCCCAGGAGTTTGAAAAAGCCGCGGGTTTGAGGGACAAGATAAATGAACTGCGCAAAAGACGGGAAGAAATGAGGCGGGAATTTGAAAATACAAAGAGCAAGAAAACACCTACGGTAAAAGCCGAAGACATAGCATATATAATATCAAAACAGACAGGGATACCTTTGTATAAACTTGAAGAAAAAGAATCCGAAAAACTTCTGAAAATGGAAGATGAATTTCATAAGAGAGTGATAGGCCAGGATGAGGCGATAAAGGCGGTTTCAAAAGCAGTCAGAAGGTCGCGCTCCGGCATGGCGGATCCGAATAAACCTATTGGTTCTTTTATATTTCTGGGCCCTACAGGTGTCGGCAAAACAGAAATGGCAAGAACTCTTGCCAACATACTTTTTGAGGACAGGGACGCGCTTATAAGAATGGATATGTCCGAATATATGGAGAAATTTGCGGTTTCGAGAATTGTGGGCGCTCCACCGGGATATGTGGGGCATGAAGAAGGAGGGCAGCTTACGGAAAAAGTCAGACGGAGGCCGTATTCTGTTATTCTGTTTGATGAAATTGAAAAAGCCCACCCGGAAGTTTTTAATATGCTTTTACAGCTGCTGGAAAACGGCAGACTTACGGATTCAGTCGGGAGGGCCGTTGATTTTAAAAACACGGTCATAATAATTACTTCCAATGTAGGTTCAAAATCCATTGAAAAAAGCAAGCCGCTGGGTTTTTCAGCGGAGAAAGAAGAAATATCTTACGCTAAAATGAAAGAAAAAGTGATGGATGATCTTAAAAAAGCAATGAATCCCGAGTTTTTAAACCGGATAGATGAAATAATAGTTTTTCATGCGCTTGATAAGGAAAATCTGAAAAAAATAGTGGATATAATGCTGCAGGATCTTCTTGGAAGGCTTGAAAAAAAAGGAATAAAACTGGAACTTTCCGATGAAGCAAAAGAACTCCTTATAGAAAAGGGCTATGACCCTGTTTACGGGGCGCGTCCTCTCAGAAGGGCGATTCAGTCATTGCTTGAGGATCCGCTTGCCGAAAGAGTGCTGGAAGGCGGATTTGAAAAGAACAAAAAAGTTATTGTGAAAAGAGAATCCGAAAAACTTACATTTGCTGCAGGTTGACCCGGATTGGGGGAGAAATCTTTTATGAAACTTATCAGAAAAATATTCACTGTGATTTTGGCGTCCATGGCGGTCCTTGCGGCGCTTATTCTGGTTGTGCTTAAGACCGGATATTTTACGGACCATATAAGAAGCTATGCCGAGGCTGAAGTTTTTAAAGCTACCGGGAAGAATATCAGCATTGAAAGGATAGAACTGGGGATTTTCAACCATATCGTTATACGAAATATCTCGGTGCCTGTGGGAAGGACGTCGGAAGAAGGCGTATTTGCCGATATAGGCGGTATAATAATAAGATTTAATGTGTTTGATCTGATACGCAGCCGGGGTGAGATTAAAAATATAGAAGAAAATTTATCGCATATAATAATTGACAGTCCGACTGTGTATATAGAAAAATCAGAAAAAGGTTTTAATACGGTCCGGTTTATGGAAACGTTTGTTTTTGATATGCCCGGGCAGGGCGCATCGGGAAGTGCGGGAGATGTGGATTTTTCTATGTTGTCAGCTCTGCCGGTGAACAGGGTTTTTGTAGAGAAAGGCACGCTTGTTTATTCTGACAAGGAAAAAGAATTCAGGACCGAGGCGGGCTCTCTGAAGGGCAGTCTGGCATATGACTTTAAAGAAGAAACACTGAGCGTTATTCTCGGCGGAAAAACACGCTACAGTACTTCCAGAAATATTGAAGGCAGTCTTGATTATTCATTTTCTGAAAAGAAGTTCAAAGCATCGCTGGGGCTGCAGGGCGGGGATATGAACCATTGGTTCAGTTATTTTTCGCCGGATAGAAAATATAAAGCCGGAGCGGGAATATTTTCGTTTGAACTGAAAGCATCAGGGAAAGAATTTTCCCCGGAAAAAATGAATATTGCGGGGGATTTTTCAGCTGATAAAACAGCTGTGAATATGGGGGATGAAATGGTCTTTGAAAATCTTAAAATGTTTGGGACAATCTTCGGCAGTGATATCAGAGTTGAAAAACTTGATTTTGATTTTATGGGCGGGAAGTGCAGCGCCAACGGCGAGATCAAGGATGTTTTTGAAGGATTAAATTATAATGCCACAGTGGTTCTTAGCGGTGTGCAGGCGGAAAAAATAAGTCCTGATAATATGGAAGGCGGAATAAGGGCGGCGATAACAGCAAGAGGAAAAAACGGAAAAAATGATATTAAAGGAGATGTCTTCTGGGACGAAGGTTCATTAAAAGGTATGCCGGCTGAAGATATTCATACAGAATTTTCTTTTAAGGACGGCAGCCTGAATATCAGCGGGGTTTCCGGCCGATTGGGAGGAGGGGAGATAACGGGAAAAGGCGTGATCGCGGCAGGGCAGGGCAATACTGACATGGGAATAAGAGTTGCCGGATTTGATTTCTCGCGGCTGATTAAAGACAGCGGGCCGAAAGGCAGAATAAATCTGAATATAACGGCAAAAGGCAGATCGTCCGAACCCGAGGTGTCTATCCGCGCGGATTCGTCAAGAGTGAGTTATAAAGAAATGGTTTTTGCGGATATAGACATGGATTTTAAATATGAGATGAAAAGAAAAACAATAAAAGGAGCCTGTTACTTTGATACGGGCAATTATAAAAATGTCACCCTGACCGCCGGCCTGAAAACTGCGGAGGAAAGACTTGAATTCAAGGAGTTCAATATAAAAAACAGAGGGCGTTTCCTGGCAGGCGTAAAAGGCTTTATTGATTTCAGAAATAATCTCATGGACCTGAGAGCGGATGCCGATAATGTTGCGATTGCGGAGCTCCGGCCTGATTATCTGAAAGAAAAACAAGTAGACGGCACAATAAAGGCGGACGTTAAAGCATCGGGGGTCCCGGATTCTCCCCGGGTGGAACTCAATATGGATATAGCGGATCTTATGATAAAAGGAAAAGACTATCCTTTTTATGTTGACGTTAATTACGGGGATCAGTATGTAAGGATAAAACGGATAAATTTCGGGGATCGGCTGAAAGGCAAAGGCGAATTTTCTGTCAGGGACAGAAAATTCGATCTTGAGATGGACGTGAACGGGCTGGAAGGAGATGCGGTTAAAGAAATAACAGGGGTTGATTTTTTTGGCGGAGGAATAATAAACGGGAGGGCGGTTGTAAAAAAAGAAACAAGCGGGTATGCCGGGGCGATAAACATAAACAGCGTTTTTGAAACCGGCATTTACCGGAGTTTTGAAGTGGATGTTTCCGGAGAAAACAATGATTTTAATATAAATAAAATATCAGTGAGGCAGGATGAAGGCTTTTTGGATATAAACGGCAGATATTTTATACGCAGGGACGGAAGTATGATGCTGCAGACAAAAGGGCAGATGAGAAATTATACGGTCAATGATCATCTTTACGCAAAGGCTGATTTTGTCCAGCACTCAAAGTTTGTAATTACCGAAGAACTGAAGGAAACCGTCAATAGTATAAGAGCAACAGGTATTGTCCTGAACGGGAATAGTTATGAGGATATGGATGCTTCTCTCAGAAGTATAGGAGAGAATATTGAAGAATTTAAACTTTCATGGGGGGAAGTTTATTCTGTACGAGGAAGGGTGCTGGGCGGCGAGAATCCTGATGTTGATATTCAGGCGGAATTAAAAGAAGCTGATCTGTATCCGTTTTACCGGCTGGCGGGTATAAACAGGGAGGGCCTGAAAGAAGACGAGGCTTTAAGCGGGAAAGTGAAAATGCGGGGCCGGCTGAATAATCTGTCCGCGTCGCTGAATGTTTCCCAGAAAAGCGGTTCTCTGAAAACAAACGGAAATATAAGCGTTGTGAAAAAGGGGGCGGATTATGAATTATACCGGGTCAATCTCGAATATGAACTGATAAACATTCTTATGGAAAAAATGACTGCTGTTGTATCCCTGGAAAAACTTGTATCAGGCAGGGTGAACGGGAAGGGCTATGTAAAAGGGAGGCCGGATGACCTGGAAAGCAAGGGTGATATTATGTTTTTCAGCGGAGCTTTTCCTGAATTTAATTTTGATGATCTGAGCGTAAAATACAGTTATAAGGATAAACGGCTGCATTTCGGAAGAGGTTTTCTTAATTACAGAAAAACATATATAAATTTCGGGGAAACCTATATTGATATTAAAGAAGATAATGAACTGGGAGTTATGCTTATAACGGACTGGAAGGGCTTTAAAATGAAAGGGAATGATCTTTACGGGCCGCTGGTGTTTGACGGGAGAGTCGTTCTCGGCGAAAAAACAATTATTGACGGGATAGTTATATCTGAGAGTTTGGGTTTTAAAAAGCATACGTTCAAACCTTTTCAGATAAAAGTTTATTATGACGAGAAGGGAATAAAGCTTAATACACGGCGGGGGGAAAGCTTAATAGACGGAGATATAGCATTCCCTGAGGGCGGTGTTTTATTTAATAAATTAAAAATAAGAGGGGACGGCGGACAGTTTATGCTGGATGTTTCGGGGGAATTAGCAGGAGAAACAGGTGATTCTGATGTTGTTATTGAAGGAAAAGGGCTTGATCCTCAGATGGTGGATGATCTTATCGGTATTGGAATGACCTGGAGCGGAGATCTTGACGGTACTGTTAAAATTTCAAGAAATATGAAGCGGGGCCTTGCTCTGACGATGTATGTTTCCATAAGGGACGGAAGTTTTATAGGCATTGATTTTGATTTGGCAAATGCTCTGCTTTCTTTAAAGGATGACTGGATAGACTTCTCTCCCGTAGAGCCTGTTATCATATCAAAAACGGATAAATACAACATAAATTTTGAAGGAAGAATACCGGTGCCGATGTCGGACAAAGCATCGGAAAAACTTGCGGGCGTTCCTATGGATCTGAAAATAACAATGAAAGAAGGGGATCTGTCTGTTATTAATTTTCTTGATTTTATTGAAACTGCTTCGGGAAACACCAATTTCGATATAAGAATAAAAGGAACAAAAGAATTTCCTTCAATGAGCGGAAAACTTGACATTACGGACGGAAAAGTCAGAATGAAATATCTGTTTAAGGAATTAAACAGCGTGGACGCCAATGTACTTATTTCTGATAATAAAATAAACATATACGGATTGAGCGGAGATACAGAAAAGGGGTCCCTAAAGATAGAAAACCTGACGGAAAATTTCGGCGGTACGATGAAATTCAATAAAATACACGAAGTTAACTGGAAAGTTACGAGTATCGGCGACAGCATACGGTTTACGGATACCGATTATATGGAGTATTTAAGAGGGGATGCCGATATTGATCTTGAAATAACCGGGCCCATAGAAGCGCCGAATATTAAAGGTGTTTTTAACGTCCATGATTTTACATATCTGTATCCCATAAAAATAAAAACAACAGAAGGGGAGGAGCGCGGAATAAACCCTGAAGATAATTATGCGATGAGAATAAACTGGGATGTTGATGTGTACGGCGGAGACAATGTGAAATTTTACAGCAGTTATCTGAATAATTATGCGGATGTTATGATAGATTTTAAAGAAAAAGCGCTCCGGCTGAGGGACAGCGGCAGGAATCTGAAATTATACGGCACCCTTGAAGTGGGCAGGGGGCTTTATAAGTATATGAATACGGAGTTCCGCGTTGATGACAGAAGAGTTTCAAAAGCAATGTTTGACGGACAGGCGCTTCCGGTTCTGGACGTATGGGCAAGCGCTGTTTACAGGAAAATAAGACTGGAAGAGGAAAACCGGGTTGAGGATCTGACGGTAAATCTTCATGTTTGGGGAAGAGTGGGAGACGCAAAGATAGAACTTACTTCTTCGCCCACGCTGATAAGAAACGCACAAAACCGCCTGCTGCATATTATTACTTTCGGAAGGGATTATGATCCGCAAAGGCCCCTGGATGAATCAGACTATCTTAAGCTTGCTGATGCGGTTGCGAGTTTCTGGATGAAGAGGGCCAGTTCGGAAATAAAACAGTACACTCCTTTTGATGTTCTTGATATTGATGTTCCTGTTGCCGGTTATGTTATGGCGGATCCGGAGCAGGGAACGACTGTAACCGCCCAGAAAAGACTGGAAGTAGGCATCGGGAAATATTTTACGGATCAGTTCTATGTGGATTATAATCTGAAGCTGCTTGATGATACAAACATAGGCCTTTATACTGAGCAGACCCTCGGCATGGAATACACGATTGACGAGGCGACAAAATTTATAATGAGAGGAACTTTTTTCGGTGAAGAGGCGAATTTAGGCTATACGTTTGAAGGATTTGGAGGCATAGAAACAAGGTTTGAATTCGGAAGCTGGGGTGAGGAATAGGCCCGGCGCCCGGAAATGCTGATATGTGTTATGCGGGGCATACCCGTGATAAAAATAAGAAAAAACAGGGAGGCGAAATGGAACGGTTGCTTATTGTGGCAGGCGGTGTGGACAGAAAAGGTGTTGTTTATAAGATTACAAAGATACTTAAGAAATATAATTTCAATATAGAAGATTCATCAATGATACTCCTGCGCAGGACATTTTCCATGATCATGATGGTTTCCCATGATGGAAAGTATTCCAAAAAAGATTTCAGGGAAGATATCAGGGATTTCAGAAGAAAAAACGATATGGGCGTTGATATAAGAAAGATCACTGAAAAAGACTGTATTGAGTATAATGAAGAAGGCGGGATATATCTGCTTTCCATAAGCGGTGCGGATAAACCCGGGATTGTAAATGAAATAACAAAAATTCTTTATAAAAACGATGTTAATATAATTGATCTTGAGACAAAAAGTTCGGAAAAAGTAAAGCCGCACGCATATTATATGTTTATGGAAGTTGATGTGCCGGGGAAAACAGGCATAAAAAAGCTGGAAAAAGAACTTAAACTTGCCGCCCGGAAAATAGGCGTTAAAGTAAATATCAATATGGTTGATACCGATATACTATGAATATTTTTCTGTTTCCGGCGCCTGTGCTGAGGGAAAAAAGCCGGGAAATAAGGGAAATTGACGGAGAATTAATTGCCTTTCTGGAGTCACTGGAGAAAACAATGTATTTGAATAAAGGATGCGTGGGAGTCGCTGCCCCGCAGACGGGCGTTTTAAAAAGAGCCGTTATAACGGATTCTTCCTTGAATAAAAAAACAAAGAAAAGCAGCGGGAAACTGGTGATGATTAATCCTGTCATACTGAATAAAGAAGGGGGTTCCATAAACAGGGAAGGGTGTTTGAGTGTTCCTGATTATACGGGTAATGTTGAGAGGGCGGATAAAATCGGATTTGAATATACGGATATACAGGGAAAAAAAAGAACGGCCGAAGCTTCCGGATTTGAAGCAGTAATAATACAGCACGAGATAGATCATCTTGACGGCGTGTTGTTTGTTGACAGGATTAAAAGTGTTAAAAGGGATCTGTTCAGAAGAAAAACAAAACTCTGAAAAAATAATAAAACAGGAGTTTGAAATGGAAACAGAAAAAGAATACGGAAACAAAAAACTTTACTACATAATTATGCTCGGCATGGAGCTGGGCCTTGTATTTATAGGCTGGTCAATACATGTTTTTTCGTATAAAGGATTTGTAATTGATTTTATAAATAAAGAACCTGTATGGCTGCAGCTGGCCGCCGGAAGCGGAGCGGGGATGATTCTGGGTGTTTTTACCGCGTATTTTACCATAAAGGCTGATTATTTCAGGGAAATGAAGCAGATTTTAAGCGGGCTGATATCGTATTACCGGATGAATTATTGGGATGTTTTTATACTTGCGCTTGTTTCAGGGATATGCGAAGAGATCCTTTTCAGAGGTGTTGTTCAGTCTTTTCTGGGGATCTGGTTCACATCGTTTATATTCATATTTATTCACGGATATTTTAATCCCAAAAGCAGGAATATGATGTTTTTCGGCATGCTTATGTTTTTGGTAAGCGCGCTTATAGGTTATTTTTATGAATATCTGGGAATGGCGGCGGCAATGTCGTTTCATTTTGTTTTTGATCTTGTGATACTTTTAGGGTTTATGATGTTTGTTATCGGAAAAGGAGAAAAAAATGCGAAGGCTTGATAATGCGATGGTTGAAACAGGACTCTGTGACACGAGGAGCAGGGCCGCAAGAGCGGTTAAGGCGGGCCTCGTGAAAGTGAACGGGAAAGTTATAAAGAAGGCAGGTTATGAATTAAAAGAAAATGACAGGATAGAGCTTGAAGCCGATGAATACAGCCCGCTGGCTTTTGTGAGCCGTTCAGGGCTTAAACTTCATCACGCGCTTAAAGAGTTTGAGATAAATGTGAACGGAAAAAAATGTCTTGATGCGGGTGCATCTACCGGAGGATTTACCGAGTGCCTTTTGAGAAACGGCGCTGCTGCAGTAGATGCTGTTGATGTCGGAAGCGGGCAGCTGCATTATTCGCTGGATGAGGACCCGCGGGTTAAGAATGCTGAAAAAACAGATATCAGGGAATATACGCCGGGAAAGAAGTTTGATGTTGTCTGTGCGGATCTTAGCTTTATATCACTGGTGAAGGTATTCCCGGCGCTGAAAGGCTTTTGCGCCCCGGAAAGCGACATGATAGTCCTGGTTAAACCGCAGTTTGAAGCGGGCAAAGGGAAGGTTAAAAAAGGGGTCCTGAAAAATGAAAAAACAATAAAAAAGGCGCTTGAAACAGTTCTCGCCGGCGCGAAAGAAAATGGATTCAAGATAATAAAGGTAATTGATTCGCCTATACTCGGGACCGAAGGCAACAGGGAGTTTCTGGCCCATATGAAATGCGCAGAGTGAGCCGGAGTTAAATTATTTGCGGCCCCGGAAGGAAAACGACATAAAGCTGAAGTGTAAAATGAATTGCAACACCTAAAACAGCCGAAAATACATAGGAATATAAACCATTCCCCTCTCCCTCTACGGGAGAGGATAGAGTATGTTACAGGCGGTTTTTTGCCTGTTACATACTCTTGGAGAGGGTTAAGCAGCGGCAGGATACTTTGTAATACAAGTTAACGCTTAAAACAAGAAATGTGGGTAAGGGACAGCTCTATGGGATAGGAAAGTGTCCTAAAGGAAACATAAATAACTGTATGAATTAAGCGCTTCGGTATGTGCAAAAAAAAAAGGACTTTGATTCTATTAAGTGTTGCAATAAAACTTGCAATCTATAGGAAAACGACATAAAAACAAAAAATATTGACATCACCCTTCTATTGTGATAATTTATGTATCTGATTGACAAGGTTCCTCGGTAGCTCAGTCGGTAGAGCAGGTGACTGTTAATCACCCTGTCGTAGGTTCGAGTCCTACCCGAGGAGCCATAAACCACTCACTGCGTTCGGGTTTATGGCGCGCCATACTTAGTTCCGCACCGGAGTTTACGAATGATGCAGGGAGTTTTTTTATACCTGAAGGCAGTAAATGGCATAGCAATATAGAGGCGTGATTTATGGAGGGATTCTACTATACTTATATTCTGTTAAGCCGCAAAGATAATAAATTTTATATCGGTTTTTCACCAACGACTTTGAGCGCAGAATCAAGGAACATCAACGCGGTAAGAATATATCCGCCAAAAAACGATTACCTATAGAACTGGTTTATTTTGAAGGCCATAAATCAAAAGAAGACGCCCTAAGACGCGAATCCTGTTTTAAAACATCTTAAGGCAAAACAATGCTTAAATAAATTCTAAGAAAATCTTTGTCAGAATAATCCTTGGCTGAATTGTAAAATGAATTGCAACACCTAAAGCATCCGAAAATACATCGAAATATAAACCATGTTCCTCTCCCTCTATGAGCAAAGGATGAATGCTTTCATGCTTTGCCGGTATTTACTATAAATATAATCAGAAAAATACCGAAAAAGGAATAGGGAGAGGGTTAAGCAGCGGCAGGATACTTTGTAATACAAGTTAACGCTTAAAACAAGAAATGTGGGTAAGGGACAGAACTATGGGATAGGAAAGTGTCCTGAGGAAAACATAAATAACTGTATGAATTAAGTGCTCCGGTATGTGCAAAAAAAAGGACTTTGATTCTATTAAGTGTTGCAATAAAACTTGCAATCTATATAAAAAAACAACATTATTCTTTTGATTTGACCTTTTACGCGTGCTGCAATATAATACGGAATGATAATGAGGGGTATTTAAAGTTATTTTTCTGAAA
>CAYTNY010000009.1:0-40543 GCA_964439215.1 uncultured Spirochaetia bacterium | reverse complement strand
AGTTCAAAGTTCAAAGTTCAAGGTTCAAGGTTCAAGGTTCAAAACAAACAACAAAAACAGAAACCACACGGGCTGAAACCAGCGGCTGCCAAACAATATTTTTTTCAATAGTTTTTTTCATTACGTCTTATATTTTTGCCAAACATCCAAGCCGCCAAACCTCTAAACTTCCAATTGGAACCTGGAACTCTTATCCCGTCATACTGCCAACTTTCTGTTGAACGTTAAAACGGTTTCTGATAAAATACACGGGAATTTAATATTAAAAGGAGTTGGAGATGGAAATCAAATTTGACAAAGACTTTATATTCGGAGCAGCCACGTCATCATATCAGATAGAGGGTGCCTGGGACAAGGACGGAAAAGGACCTTCCATATGGGATGTTTTTACGCATCAAAAAGGCAATATACGGAATAATGATACGGGTGATACTGCCTGCGCACATTATGAAAAATACCGCGAAGATATAGAATTAATGAAAGAGCTTAACCTGAAGTCCTATAGATTTTCGGTAAACTGGGCCAGGATATTTCCTGAAGGACGCGGCAGTATAAATCCGAAGGGCCTTGAATTTTATGATGGTCTTGTTGACGGTCTTCTGGATGCGGGTATAGAGCCTAATGCAACACTTTATCATTGGGAGCTTCCTTATGCGCTTCATAATGAAGGAGGATGGGAAAACCGGGAAATAATTGATGATTTTGCGGAATACGCGTCATTCATGTTTGAGCATTTTAAAGGCAGGATAAAACTCTGGTCAACATTCAATGAAACTTATGTGGTTGCGAATCTCGGGTACAGAATGGGGGTTTTTGCGCCGGGAATAAAAAATGAAAAAAAAGCAGTACAGGTATCCCACAATCTGAATATTGCCCATGCAAGAGCGGTAAAGAAATTCAGGGAAAAAGAGATACCCGGAAAAATAGGCATAGTACACTGTCTTACACCCGTGCATGAAATGGAAGATACGCCGTCCTGCCGGCATAATGCCGGTCTGGTTGACGGCATGTTCAACAGATGGTTTATGGACCCGTCTTTTAAAGGCAGCTATCCGGAGGATATTATGAAAAGGTTTACGGAAGCGGGCATTGCCCCTCAAATTGAAAACGGGGATATGGAGGAGATAAAAAAATATAAAGCAGACTGGCTGGGAATAAATTATTATTTCAGGACAAGGGTCTTTGATAATCGGTCCCCCGGCGGGGAATTTGACTGGAAAAAAACAGTTAATATTACTCCCGTGAAGGGCGCCCGGTATACGCAGATGGGATGGGAAGTTTATCCGGAAGGTATTTATGAAATATTAAAGCATGTCAGTGATAATTATAATATAAGCGAAATCTATATAGCGGAAAACGGCGCGGCAATGAAAGATACGGAAATTGATGATAACGGTGTTGTTGTTGATAATGACAGGCTTGAATATATAAAGGATCATCTTGAAAAATGCAGAAAAGCCATTGATGAAGGCGTGCCGCTGAAAGGATATTATTACTGGTCTCTTATGGATAATTTTGAATGGGCGCATGGTTATGATCCCCGTTTCGGAATTATAAGAATTGACTACGATACACTCGGACGCACCATAAAAAAAAGCGGAAGATGGTATGCGCAGGTGATAAAAGATTCAGGATTTGAAAAAAATGATGTAAAACAGACGGCGGCCACATGAGAAAAGCCGCGGTTGTTTTTGCCGCTGTGCTGCTGTTTGCGGCAGCGGGGTGCGCGGGGGCAAAAAAAAGAGTTCCGGCAAAATACGGTTTTATCGGCGCGGGGGCAGTTTCCGCGGCCGCGGCAGGCGGAGCTTTTGCCGGCGCGGATATCGCCCGCAGCAATGATGCGTCTGAAGCATCATCGGTTTTAATTGTCACGGGAACCGCCGCGCTGTCCGGCCTGGCTGCCGGCATCATATATGATCTTTTTCTTGAGATTGCGGGAATAAAAGAAGAGCCTCCTGCTGATGACGATTCATTTCATGAAGATGATTCTGTCTTGATGCCCGGATCCGGAGAGTAGTTTTTACGCGTCTTTGTTTTTAAAGCGCATGGCGGCCCAGGCGCCGAAAGGAAAAAGCGATACGAGAAAGATTATTGATTTTATTCCGTGCAGCGGCATATACTGTATAAATGCCGCGAATATTAAAAGAGTTATGATCCTTCCCGCGGTAATGGGTATTTCTCTTGCCGCTATGTATTCCATTTTTCTGGAGTTTATGTTTTTGTCTTCTCCCATAACGTCAAGGGAATAAGCCTGCAGAGGTATTCTTATCATCTGATCTCCGATTGGGTTTAACACCGAATGTATAATAAGGGTTATGATGTTTATTTCGTAAATAAGAAAACAGGCTCCGGCAAACTGTATGACACATCCGAAAAAAACAAAGCCGGTCCTGTTTTTTGGTTTTGAAACCTTGCCCATCAGATATGCCGTTATAATGACAAGCAGAGCGAAAATCATCGCGATTTTTCCGAATGTGAATTCGCTGTCAGTAACTTTTACTATAAGCACCGCAAAAAGAAACATCTGTATGGAGTCTTTGGCGGTGAGAAAAAAGTATGCCCGCATAACTCCTTTCCATCTTTTGCTTCCTCCGAAAATAAGGTCTTTTATTCTGTAAGGATGGTTGATGGGGCCTGAGTGAAGCGTGGTGGACAGGATCATGGCCGCTGCAAGCAGGATAACGGTTATCCCGAATATTGCGTAATATCCCGTAAAGTCGGTAAGTTTTACTATTATATACCCGGCAATGGGCGGGGCGAAAAGGGAGCTTGCGCCGCTGGCAATGCTTGCGTAGGAATAGAACCTGTCCCTGTTGCCGGAGTTCGTATAATCATAGGTCAGAACATGGTATCCAAACCAGTAAAAACCCATTGCAAGCCCGCGCAGAATACCCACGGGAATAAGGAAATTCACAACGTTTTCGTTTAAGATGATCACGCTCAGATAAAAAACAGCGTGGAATATAAGTCCGAGTTTGTATATGTTTACACGGTCCGTCCTTCTTGCGAGATGCCCCATAAGATAAAAGATAACCGGAACAACACAGAAGGTTGACAGCATATATGTGATGATCAAAGGAAAGTTGTTTTTCAGCCTCCATATATAGATGTTTACAAAAACATCGGAAAAAACCATCCCGAGCGTAAAAAGCACTGTTATAAGAATTAATCTGTTTAGTTTTTGTTTTGTTTCCATAGTGGAATATTATAGAGTTTTAACGTTGAAACTTCAAGTAAAAACATGTGAATATGAATAAACATATCAGAATAAGAAATAAAAATTATTGTAAAAAAACAGGATAAACCGTATAATTTAAAATATTAACAGAAAGAAATTAAAAATAAGGGCGGAGTTTTCCGCCGGAAAGCCCTGAAAATATGCTGTATATCCGGAAAAAAGCATTGAAATTTTCTTGATTTCTGATATATTTATAAAGGGCGAAAATCCGGAGTGACAATGATAAATAAAAAAGGGTATTTGATAAAAAAAGTTGTTTTTTCCGCCGTTATATTTGCATTCTCCGCGGGTTTTGTTTTTGCGGCGGAATTCACGGAAAATTTTAATGACAATCTTTATAAGGATGATGCAAATACAACGGCTAACTGGAACACAACGGACAACCGGGTGCAGCTTGACCGGGACAATCGTTTTGCGGAAACCACGGGCGTTGTAAACTGGGGCGGTGGCGTGACCGCTATAGAATACAATGCGGACGATTCTCTGTGGCTCTTGGGCGGTGAGGGCGGAAAATTAAATTCATATAACGGCGTTAATTTTATAAATTTAAGTGTGGATCTGGGCTTCGGAACCAATACGGTAAATGACATACATTATAACGGTGATTACTGGCTTATCTGCGGCAGCGGCAAGAAATTAAAAAGTTATGACGGTTCTTCGTTTACGGATCTTGCGCCTGAACTGGTAAATTTCCCGGGAGACGTCAGGGCCGCGGCATATAAGGATACGCCGAGTACTTACTGGCTGATAGGCGGCGCGTCCGGCGCATTAAACAGATTTGACGGGACAGACTGGACGGATGAAAAAACCAATCTGGGCTTCGGTGCAAGTGATGTAAATGCGATAGTATTTAACGGAAGCTATTGGCTGATAATCGGGGATGACGGAAAAATAGCAAAATACGACGGCGCAAGCTGGAGCGACCTGTCTTCTTCGCTTGAAACGGCTCTGGGCGGCGTATATGATCTTTATACCGTTGATTACAGCGGCAGTACATTTCTTATAGGAGGCGGAGACGGGAAGCTTGTGTCCTATAACGGTACTTCTTTTACTGACAGAAGTTCTTCAGTATCAATGACATCAATATGGAGCATTCATCATAACGGCAGTTACTGGATTATTGCGGGGAGTTCAGGTTCTGTCACGAGGTATTATACATCAACGGATCTGAGTACATTTAATCTTCAGGCAAATGAAACATATTTTGATTCAGACCCTGTATGGGCCGTAAACAGCAGCGGGAGCGGCGTGAATCTTTTGGGAGGCAGGAACAGCCGTATTTTAAAGAGAGAAGGCGGAGCGTCATCTCCTTCTAATACGGATCTTTCGGGAGAGATAAAAGATTTCGGAAAAAATAATATACGCTGTGCGGGCCGGAACGGAAGTTACTGGCTGATAGGGGGAGACAGCGGTTCGCTTAATATGTATGACGGCTCTTCGTTTACGGATCTTAAATCACAGCTCGGCTTCGGCGACAGAAATGTTCTTTCAATAGGGTGGAACGGTTCGTACTGGCTGATAGGCGGGACGAGCGGGCGTTTAAGTGTTTATGACGGAGTGTCGTTTACTTCCAAAACAACGCAGCTGGGTTTTGGTTCATACAGCGTAAACGCGATAGAGTGGGAAGAGAACGGTTCGTACTGGATAATAGGCGGCGGCGGCGGCCGGCTGTCGGTATCGCTGGACGGAGATACATTTACAGACAGAAGCAGCGTGATCACGGGAGGCGGATGGAGTGCGGGTGAATCCATAAGGGCGGTTGCATATATGGGGACAACGCTTAATGAGTGGATGATAGGCGGAGACAACGGCAATATAGGCGCGTACAACGAAGGAACACAGTCATATACAAGCTATAATTCCATGCTGAGCAATGCTTTGGGCGGGACCTATAACGTAAATACGCTTGCGTGGGATGAAGTGAATTCCGGCCTGGCAAAAGTGCGCATCGGCTGCGATTCAGGAAGGCTTGCTGAATATTATTTTGGCGGGATAAGCAATCAGTCGGGAAATCTGTCCGGGTTCGGTACAAATACGATAAGGTCAATTGATTATGACGCCAATGCGTCAAAATGGTATATAGCGGGAAACGGCGGAAAGATAAACAGCGATACCGGTACGTCGCCTTATACGGATGAGAGCGGTGATCTTGAGAATTTCGGCGCATTTAATATAAATACGGTTGTTTACAACGGTGATTACTGGATAGCCGCCGGGGACAACGCAAAACTCAACAGGTACGGCCTGACGTTTATAACGCCGGGCGCGGCCCGGTCGCTGGAAGTGGACGGATGGTTTGCCGGTTATATGAGTATTACGCTCAGCGCCTCTGAAGAACTTAATAATCAGCAGACCGCATATTATTTATCCGCAAACGGCGGGGATACCTGGATCCCGGTTTCATCCGGCGAAGGAGTGCGGCTTGAGGATTATCCGGATGATTCGGGGACCTCAATAAAGTGGCGTGCGGATCTTATGACGTATGACAATTTTGTTTCACCTTATATAAATTCCATAACAATAGAATATGAGCGCAATCCCGCTCCGACATATACCATAACGCCCACACATACCAATTCTCCGACATATACGGCGACTTCCACAATAACCGAAACATCAACCGATACACCGACCGCAACAGTTACGGAAACCGTGACCGAAACAATCACGCAGACAGTTACACAGACAGTTACAGAAACCGTGACACAGACCGTGACGCAAACCGTGACTCCCACAATAACGCTTACGCACACTTATACTTTTACGCCTACGTCAACTAAGACAGTGACGGAAACAGCGACCCGGACAGTGACGGAAACAGCCACCCGGACGGTGACAGAAACAGCGACAGAGACGGTGACGGAAACAGTGACGGAGTCGGTGACAGAGACGGTGACGCAGACAGTGACCCGGACAGCCACGCCCACGGTTACGGATACCGTGAGCGCCACAAATACACAGACCGTGACGGAAACAGTGACAGAAACAATTACCCGTACAGTGACAGAGACCGGCACAGAGACAGTTACGGAAACAGTTACAGAAACAGCGACTGAAACAGTTACAAAAACAGCAACGCGGACAATCACAAAAACAGCCACAGAAACAATAACGGAAACAGCGACCGAAACCGCAACAGAAACAGTTACCCGCACCATGACAGAAACGGCAACAGAAACAATTACCCGTACAGTGACGGAAACCGCTACAGAAACAGCGACAAAAACAGTGACTGAAACATCAACGCTGACCGTGACTGCGACAATAACTCAAACCGCCACGCAGACAGCAACGCCGAGTATTACGGCAACAATCACGGATACGGTTACACTTACGTCAACTCCCACGGCAACTCCGAGTTTTACGCCCACGATGGAAACGGGCAGCTATGACATACAAGCGCCGGACTCGGTTACTGTAGGGGATGTTTTTTATATTACGGTGACGGCAAAAACAACAGAAGCTTACGGCGATCTTGTTGCGGAGAATTATGAAGGCACAGTTCATTTTACGACGAACGCATCAATATATAATTTGCCGGGCGATTATACTTATGTGCCGGCAGTGGATGAAGGGGTGCATGTATTTGCCGTGGAGATTATGGAAACAGGCATTCAGACAATAATCGGCACGGACACGGAGGAGTCTTCCATTACGGGAAGCGCGGATGTAAATGTTACTGCGGCAGTGCCGGTTAATTTCACTGTATCGGCGCCTTCCACGGTAAATGCGGGCGATACATTTTATGCGACCGTTACGGCAAAAGACGCTTACAACAATGATGTTACGGGTTATACGGGAACCATCGCGTTTGGGTCGTCGGACAATCTGGCTGTTTTGCCCTCTGACACAAGTTTTACCTTGTCTGATGCGGGTACAATAGTGGTTCCGGTGGAGCTGCGGACAAAAGGGCTGCAGACCGTTTCGGTTAATGATGTTTTTGAACCTTCCATAAACGGAACTTCAAACGGAATAAATGTTCTGGCGGGATCAGTTTATGAACTGTTGGTGAGCGCGCCCACAACCGCGAATACAGGAGTTGCTTTTACTTTCAGCGTTACCGCAAAAGATGAGTATGGCAATACCGTGGATGATTATGACGGGACAGTTAATTTTACATCAACAGACGGCGCTGCCGAACTGCCTTCTGATTATTCATTTATTTCCACGGATTCGGGAAGCAGGCTCTTTGCGGCAGTGCTGAATACCGCGGGGGTTCATACCATAACCGCGGCTGACAGCATTAATTCCATATCGGGAGTAAGCAATAATATCAATGTTTATGAGCCGTCAACGGCTTATAACAGGCCCATGCTTTTGACTTCTTTTCTTACTGAGGCCAACAGTTATCAGTACTGTTATGTACAGATAGACAACAGAAATTATACATTTCCGGAAAACTCGTATCTGGAATTTGATGTTTTTGTGCCGGAAACATCCGCGGAGTTTTACACGTCCACGGAATTTCAGGACGGAAGTTTCGGAAACATGAGGGATTACGGACAGGCGACACAGAATTACATAAGGGATCAGAATTCCATAAGAGTGCACCCGTCAATGGATATATCCGAATACGCAAAAGGGCAGTGGTACCACAGAAAGTTTGACATAAGTATGCTTGGCGGGGAGGATTACGAAAATATTTTTCTTTCGCAGGATACGGGGAATGTGGGTTTTAACGGCGCTCCTTCAAACCGGCTGGGTACATTTAACGCTGTTTATGATAATGTAGTAATTACAAACGCTTCGGGAGAGGTTCAGTATACGGTGTTTTCAAATGACAATGTACTTCCGTCTTCGGGTACTGTAGTTGAGAATATAGCGTCGCCGTCCTGGAGCGGAGGATGGCAGGATCCGGAGGATAATTATGTATATGTTATAGATTCATTGTCTGTAAGCGCGGCTCCTTCGTCGGGTGTTCTGGCGGACGGAGTTGATGAATCTGTTATAACGGCAAATGTTAAAGCGCCTGATGGAACGAATGTGCCGTTTGCGATAGTTGATTTTAATTCGGATCGACCGGAAGATGTCATTGAACCAATAACGGTCAGCGGAAATGTCTACGCCATTACGGATTCAAACGGGAACGCTTATGCTTCAATACGCTCCACAAAGGCGGGCGCCGCGAATATAACCGCTTATTTCGGGCATATGAGTGCTTTTACGAATGTTAATTTTTCGGCTGATTCCGCGGCAAAAGTCAATATATCGCCGGATTACCTTAATCTGCAGACAGGTGTTGAGGGAACGCTTGTTATAAGAAAAGAGGATGATAACGGAAATTTTGCGCCCGGTACGGGAGATATAACGGTTTCTTCGGATTCAGGGAGTATGGAATTTTCTTCGGATAACGGAGCCAGCTGGTACAGCCAGATAACCGTTCCCGGAACCATGGAAAACTCCATATTGGTAAGAGATTCTGTTCAGAATACCGCACAGGTTTCAGCCGCTGCCGCGGGGATTCAAGGAGATACTGCATTTGTCTATGTGAATGACACACCGGCCTCATCTCTCGCAATAGAACCGGCAGATTCTTCTGCCCGGGCCGGCGAGCCTGTTTCAATAGCGGTTCAGGCAAAAGATACATTCGGGAACAATGCATTTTCAAATACTTCGGTAAATATAAGTTCTTCTTCGGGAACAATGCGGTTTTCCACTGATTTGTCTTCCTGGCATTCAGATATAGATGTAAATCTTGTAAGCGGAGCAGCGTCTTTATATTATAAGGATACTTCAATGGGTTCAGGCATATTGATCACGGCTTCTGATAATTCTTCCGTGCTTTCTTCCGGAAGCGCATATGCGGATATTACCGCAAATGATCCGGCAGAGCTTACCGCCTGGGCGGACAGGTATGCGGTAAATGCCGGCGACACGGTAACTGTTACGGTTCTTGTGGCGGATGCCTACGGGAACCCGGTGAGCGGACGGCCCGTTGAATTTACGGAGTTTGTTCAGAGCGGCAAGACGCAGGACGCCTCTGTTTCCCCCGCGTCGGGAACTACGGATGCGAACGGCCTTATGAATACACAGTTTACAGTAAGCACGGACAGCAGCGGAAGCATGAATTACCTTGTATGTGATTCAACAGGGCTGCTCGGGAAAACAGTTACGATATCCGCGGCAGGTACGGCAGACAGGCTGGCTTTTCTGCCGAATCCCATGTCACAGGGAGCGGGAAAAGAAGGCACGCTGTTTGTAAACGCGAAGGATTCAAACGGTTATAACTCGCCTGCGCCTGCGGGCCACGAGGACGTTCTTATATATGCTGATGACCCCGCTGTACTTTTTTCCGCGGACAGCGGAGAAAACTGGTATGCCGGAGTAACAGTGACTCTTGATGCGGGCGGTGAGGCGGATGTTCTTGTTAAATGCCCGACCGAAGGTGTTTATAATATGACGGCCGAGGATCTTAATACCGGCGCGGGAAATCTGGCTGACGCGTCAACCACGCTTACAATATCAACGGGCTATTTTTTGAGGATAAGCCCGCTGTCTCCTGTTTCGGCTCCGGCGGGGTCGGTTGTGACCGCGGCGGCTCAGATAGTTGACCAGGACGGCGATCCCGCGTCTCTTGACGGGGTTTCAATAACATTTGCGACAAACAACGGCTCAATAAATCCCATTGACGCATTTACAGATTCATCAGGATACGCGGAGGCTTACCTGACGCTTTCAATACTTTCGGGAGTGGAGCATATTGTTTCGGGGACAATGACAAATCCTTCGGATTCATCGGAATCCGCGGTCATAACTTCCGAGCCGAACGTGAGCTTCTCAATAACAGCGCCTTCAAGCGCCTACTCGGGGGTTCCTGTTTACGTGACCGTAAGGGCGAGGGATGAGTTCGGCTCAACCGCAAGCGATTATACGGGGACGGTTGAATTTACATCCACGGATTCATCGGCAGAGCTGCCTTCGTCTTATACTTTTACTGTTGGTGACGGAGGAATCAGAGTGTTTGAGGTAACATTTAATGAGAACGGCATACAGAGCGTAACCGTAACAGACAACGTTGATTCCGAGATTACGGGAGAGTCAAACAATGTGCTTGTCGAAGACGCTCCGACGCCCACGGTTACAAGGACGGTGACCCCGACAATAACCCCGACATTTACGGCAACGCCGTCAAATACACAGACAGTAACACAGACGGTTACTCAGACAGTGACACAGACGGTTACTCAGACAGTGACACAGACAATTACGGAGACGGTGACACAGACGGTTACTCAGACAGTGACACAGACGGTTACGCAGTCAGTGACACAGACGGTTACGGAGACAGTAACACAGACGGTTACGCAGTCAGTAACACAGACGGTTACCGGGACAGCAACACAGACGGTTACGGAAACCGCGACCCCGACAGTGACGCGGACATCAACGCGGACCGTTACGCGTACGGTTACGGAAACCGCGACCCCGACAGTGACACGGACATCAACGCGGACCGTTACGCGTACGGTTACGGAAACCGCGACCCGTACAGTCACGCAGACATCAACCCTGACAGTAACAGAAACAGCCACGCAGACAATAACGCGGACATCAACCCGGACAGTGACAGAAACAGCCACGCAGACAATAACGCGGACCGTCACGGGAACCGCGACCCCGAGTTTTACGGCGACAAATACACAGACTCATACGCATACTCCGACAATAACCGAGACTCATACAATCACGCAGACGCATACAATTACGCCGGAATTCACCCCGACCATTACGCCTACCATTACGGTAACTTATACAATAACCGAAACATCAACACCCAGCATCACGGTTACGGCAACCCGGACCGTTACGCAGACTGTCACGCGGACAAATACACAGACAATAACTCAGACAAATACTCCGACATTTACACCGAGCTTTACCGTTACCGTTACTCCGAGTAATACGCCTACTTCTACCTTGACGGCAACAGGAACAGCAACGCCGAGTATAACAGAAACATATACTCATACACCCACACAGACAATAACTCCGACATGGACAATAACGCAGACGCATACGATATCACCCACTGTTACGATGACGCCGACCCCGCCGGATGTTGCCGGTATATACCCTGTTCCGTACAATCCCGCGTCCGCGGTCAGGGGAACCCTGAAATTCCTGCTTCCGGAAGAGTCGGATATTGAAATATACAGCGCCGCGGGATATCTTGTATTTGAAGTAAAAGGCGTTATTCAGCGTTTTGAGTGGAACGGAAAAAACAGAGACGGAGAAGAGGCGGCTCCGGGTATATATTTTTATATAATAAGATCCGCTTCAGAAACGGAAACAGGAAAGTTTTTTATAGTAAACTGAAGAAAGAAAAAACAGGAGTATTAAATGAAGAGAATTTTTATGACAGCTGTTATAGCGTTGTTTTCGCTGCCTGTTCTGGCCGGGCCGGGTTCATCATCAATTGACATTCTGAAACTGGCTTCAGGCATAAAGTCTCAGGCAATGGGCGGCGCATATACGGCTCTTTGCGATGATCCGGAAGCAATGGATATAAACCCCGCGGGGCTGTCTCTGATATCCGGCAGCGCTGTTATGCTGGTGCACGACATATATCTCATGGATGTTTTTTATGATTCTCTTTATTATGTCCATGGTTTTGAAAATGCCGGCGCTTTGGGCATAAACGTGAAATATCTGAATGCGGGAAGTGTGACAGAGGCGTATGAAAATGAATTGGGAGATTTTACCGGATACGGCGGAGAAATCTCGGGGTACAATTTTCTCGTGGGCGCGGGATATTCAATGGGGCTTGATAAGTTTTTTTACAGCGAACTGACACGGAATATAAATATAGGAGTTGCGCTTAATATAACGGGCGAGTCTCTGGGGGATGATTACAGCAACTTCGGCATAAGCGTGGACGCCGGAGCAATATACACAATAGTGATAGAAGAATCGGATTTTATGCTAAACAGGGGAAAAACAATATTTAATAAGGCGGGCATAGGCCTTGTTGTCAGGAATGCGGGAACGAGTTTCGAAGGAGCGGCAACACCTCTTGCTGCGGGTGTGGGCGGGTATATTCAGATTCTTAATATCGCGTCGGAAGGAAACAGGATCAGGGCAAGCACAGATATTGAATACGGTTCGGAAACCGGAGTTTTGATGAAAATAGGCGCGGAATACAGACAAGAGCTGGGAAATATTCATTTTGCCCTGCGTACAGGCGCGAATCTTGGAGGAGAAGCGGCCCAAAGGGGCGCCCTGAGTGCCGGAGCGGGTATCGGGATAAAAGCCGGCAGAAGCATTTATGAGATTAATTATGTTTTCCTTCCTTTTGGGGACCTTGGGAGCAGCAATAAGATAGGGCTTTATGCGAAGTTCTGAATATAAGGGCGGCCTTTTTCCGGAGTCCGAAAATAACCGGAAGTTTTTTTAAGATGAAACGGTTGATAATCACAGGAGTTCATAACAATAAAAATATAACAAGCAGATGCGTTGAAAGCATTAAAAAAAATACTGCCGGCCTTGATTACGAGCATATAATTATTGACAACAACTCCACGGACGGCACCCGGGAATACCTTAAAGCGCAGGATGTAATATTGATAGAAAATAAAGAGAATAAGGGATGCGCTTTTGCGCTGAATCAAGGGGTCAGGGCCGCGTCGGGAAAGTATATATGCAATGCAGACAACGATGTTGTGGTCAGCAGGGAATGGATAGAGCCGCTTATTGAATTTGCGGAAAGAGATGAAAAAGCGGGAATAATAAGTCCGGGGACCAGGGAAGGCAAGCTTGACTATGATTTTGAATCTTATGCGGCTCATTATGTAAAAAAAATGAAAAACCTCAGCAAAAAGGAGTTTGGGAGGGGTGGTGCATGCTTATAAAAAGGGAGGTTTCTGATAAAATCGGTTTCTTTTCGGAAGAATTTAATATGTATGGGGAAGACACGGATTTTTATATGAGAATGAAAGAAGCGGGGTACGAAGCGTTCAGAACAGGCGGGTCTTTTGTGCATTACGAAAGCAATGCCGCTTTATCTGTTATGCCGGGGAAAAAAGAATTTGAAAAAGAGCATATTGACAGGCTTAAAAAGAAATGGGGATTGAAAGAGGATGTTTATTTTGTACGCAAAAGAAAAAATCCGGGAAGGTTTTTGGAGAGATTTTATTTAAAACTGTTCTATGGACATAATTTTGTCGAAAAATCCCGGGTAAAACGTTTTGGCAAGCGGAGCTTTGGGAACAAACAATAATTGACTTGTTATTTTATTATTGATATAATAAAAAAAATGACAATCAACAAAAACAGGAGGATATCAATGAGGAAGTTTTTAGCGGTTATTTTTGCTGGTTTGTTCATGTTTGGTGCTTTGTTTATGTCAGGCTGCGGCGGCGGACAGAAAATAAACGCTGTTACTGACGAAGAAGAAGAAGTAATGCGGGAAGCATCGGAAAAAAAAGCGGAAGGTTTTTCAGGCACATACATAGTTGAGCCGGGTGATACTTTGTGGAGTATTGCGGCAAAACCGGAGATATACGGAAATAAATATCAATGGCCGCTGATTTATGACGCTAACAGGGATATTCTTGATACTTATGAGCAGATAGAAGACGGCCAGAAACTTATTATACCGAGAAATATAAGCGCGGTTGAAATCGCGGCCGCGAAAGAAAGATCCGAAGAACTGGGAATACCGCCGGCTGAAACAGCCGGAGTATCAGAACCGAGTTACGAGGACGATTATTATGAATCGGATTATGGCGGCGAGGATGGTGTGTCTGTTGCCGGCCTTGACAGCGATGACGCGGACGCAATGGAGTCATCCGCAAGGCTGGAAGAAGAAACAGAGGGAGATAGGGATGAATTTTCGGACAGCAGATATGAAGAAGAAGAAGACTTTGAGTATATGCCGACGCCGATACCCGAGCCGAGAAAAGTACAGAAAGAAGACGGCGGTTCAAAACTGCCGGTGATATTAATCGTTGTTCTTCTGGCGGGCGCTGCTGCCGCGGGGTATGTATTTATGAGGAAAAAGAAAAAAGAAGATGAAGAAGACGAGAATGATTCGGATGATTCCGGAATACTGACATAACGGATAATACGGAATTAGATATTAAAAAGGGGTGCGGCTTCCGGCTGCGCCCCTTTTTTTTGAGGAAAACATGAAAAAAAAACTTAAATCTTTTCTGAATGATCTGGCCCTGTCATTTGTTGTGTTTGTTTTCAGGGTTATGGCATTTACATACAGGTTCAGGGAAGTGGATTCAGAGGGGTTGTCTCCGTATAACGGAAAAAAAGAAGAATTCATATACGCCTTTCAGCATTCCCAGCTTTTGCCTGCGATTTATTTCTACAGAAAAATCAAAATGGCGTCTTTGGCTTCGCTCAGCAAGGACGGCGAGTATGCGGCAAAAGCAGCGGAAAAATTCGGAATGAAAATGGTGAGAGGTTCTTCATCCCGAGGCGGCGCAAAAGCCTTTATGCAGCTGAAAAAACTGGCGGAAGAAGGTTATGATATAGCGATAACCGCGGACGGGCCGCGGGGGCCGGCGGGATCAGTTAACAGCGGGGTTCTTTATCTTGCGAAATTTACGGGCCGCAAAGTGGTGCCGTTTGCTTTTTCTGCGGCTCCAATGATAAGGCTATCCTCGTGGGACAGATTTATGATACCTCTTTTCTTCGCAAAGGGTATTTTTAAATTCGGGGAACCCGTGGAAATTCCCCGGGACCTGGATAAAGAAACAGAGGGAAAATACAGGAGTATCATACAAAAACGCCTGCAGGCGCTCAATGATTCCGCGGAAAAATCATTCAGGAGCATAAAGTCCGATGTATGAACAGGAAATAGCTTATATTTCGGAAGGCTTTGATGAAGCCGGAAAAGAATTAATAAAAAAGTCTTTTGAGTTTGCGCTGAAGGCCCACAGCGGGCAGGAAAGGATGTCAGGAGATCCTTACATAACCCACGGTATTGAGGTCGCGAAAGTATTAAAGGAAATGAAAATGGATGCGGTTACAATAAGCGCGGGTTTTCTTCATGATATTATAGAAGATACGGATTACGGCGTAAATGATTTAATCAAGGTTGCGGGTGAAAATACGGCCTTTCTGGTGGAAGGGGTAAGCCAGGTTACGGCAAAGGTTTTTAAAACCAAAGGCGAGAAACTGAGTGATTCCCTGAAAAAAATGTTTCTTGCGATGGCAAAGGACATAAGGGTAATAATAATAAAACTTGCGGACAGGCTTCATAATATGAGGACAGTACAGTTTCTGCCCGAAGAGCGCCAAAAAGCAATTGCGGCGGAAACGTTGAGCGTTTATGCTCCTCTCGCGCACAGGCTGGGAATGGCAAAGGTCAAATGGGAGCTGGAAGACATTTCTTTTTCAATCCTTAATCCCAAGGCTTACAGGGAGATAAGCGATAAAATAGCTCTCAAAAGAGGGGCGCGCGAGTCAAGGATCATAGCCATAAAAAAAATAATAAAAGAAGAACTTGATGACGCGGGAATAAAAAACCAGATAAAGGGCCGGCCCAAGCACTTTTACAGTATTTATAATAAAATGATAAGGGACAACAAGCCTTTTGAGGCTATTTTTGATCTTATAGCCGTAAGGATAATAACGGATTCAATAAATGACTGCTATACGATTCTGGGAATTATACACAACAGATGGAAGCCGGTTCCGGGGCGGTTCAAGGATTTTATAGCAATGCCTAAACAAAACATGTATCGTTCTCTGCATACAACCGTACTTGACAAGGACGGTTATCCGATAGAGGTTCAGATAAGAACCGCTGAAATGGATAAGATTGCCGAGGAAGGAATTGCGGCCCACTGGACATATAAAGAACAAAAAAGTTCGGTTAAAGAAAAGCAGGAAGCCGCCGCGTTCGGATGGATACGGCAGCTTCTTGACTGGAACTCATCAATGCGCGACAGTGAGGATTTTCTTAATGATCTGAAAGTTGATCTTTTTGATGAAGAGGTGTTTGTTTTTACTCCGAAAGGCGATGTTAAGGAACTGGTGAAAGGGGCAACGGTTCTGGATTTTGCCTACAGTGTTCATTCGGAGCTTGGGGATAAGTGTACGGGAGCCAAAGTGAACGGCAAATGGGTTACGATAAAATATGAACTTAAGAACGGCGATATTGTTGAAATATTGAAAGGGCCGGGCCGGCATCCTGTGGTTGACTGGCTGAAAATAGTAAAGACAACAAAAGCAAAGAACCGTATAAGGCACTGGCTGAGAACCAATCAGGGAGTGGATGAAAATATAGCAAAAGGCAGAGAACTGCTTGTCGAAAAACTTAAAGAATTTAATATTGAACTTTCGGATGTACCCGGTGAAATAATGAAAAAAATATTTGAGCATTACAGTCTTAAGAACAAAGAAGAACTTTTTGCGGGTATCGGAGACGGTGAGTTTTCCGAACTCAGGGCGGCAAATATTATCAGGCGGCTGTCCGGGGCCGGGGCGAAAGTATCAATGCCCAGGGAAAACACTGAAAAAATGAAAGAGGGCGATATAATAGTACAGGGCGGGCTTTCGGATGTGGCGCATAAATTCGCGAAATGCTGCAGTCCTGTCCCCGGCGATGCGATTGCAGGTATATATACAAAAAAAGGAATATCAATACACAGACAGAACTGTTCAAATATGCACACCAATAAAATAACCGCTCCTATCGTTGATGTGGACTGGAGCAAAAAAGCCGTTAATTTTTATCTGTGCAGGATCAAAGTTCACGCTAAAAACAGGGACGGCCTGGTAAATGACATACTAAACATAGTTACAAAAAACGGCGCTTATATAAGCTCCGTAAATTCAAACATACTGCACGGCGCCCATGTAGAGTCTGATCTGTATATAAAGGTTAAAGGGCAGCGCCATATTACGGATGTTATAGATTCCATAAAAAGAGTAAAAAGCGTAATGGATGCAAGACGGGTTGAAGCATAGCCGCTGAAATGCCGGACAGGGGAAGAAAAAAATATTTGTGCACAGAAAATGCATATTTTTTCCAAGGTGGTTAAGGTATTAAAGAAAAAAAACAGATTCGTGTATCGGTTATATGCGTTCAGGGTCCGGAAACTTTCCGGCTGTTATGCGGCTTTAACGATTTTGTTTGACCGCAGGCATCTTGTACAGACCCATGCTTTCACTGTTTTTCCTTTGAGAATAATTCTTGACTGCTGCAGATTTGGTTTGAATCTGGTTTTTGTCCTGTTTTTTGCGTGGGAAACATTATTTCCCGACACAGCCTGTTTATCACAGATTACACATTTTTTTGCCATTGTTGTTCTCCTTTGTTTAAAAAGTAATATTCAAATTTATATCATATAAAAGGGATGAATGCAATAATTATTTTGAGGTTCTTGTTTTTTATCCGCATTACAGGGCTGAATTGTAAAATGAATTGCAGCATCTGAAATATCCGGAAATACATTAAAATACAAGCCCTCTACCGCAAAGGGCTGTCCCTTATCCGCATCTCCGGGACAGGATACGCTGCAAGTTAACGCAGCAGCAAAGCAGGGAGAATTTATATGACATTGAAAAGTCTGAATCCTTTTTTGTGCGATCCTTTCCCTCCACCTCTACGGGAGAGGGCGGCGCACTGTGGGAAAGCATAAATAACTGTATGAATTAGGTGTTCCGGTATGTGTGAAAAAAAGAACTTCGATTCTATCAAGCGCCGCAATAAAACCTGCAATACGGAGCGGTTTCCGGGGTGATTTAAATTTATTGAATGAAACATAACAATGTGGTATTATTTATTATTATAAAATAAAAATTTACAGGAGGAAAAAAATGAAAATAAAATATCTTCTGGTTGTTATTGCGGCTGCTGTTTTTGCGGCAGGATGCGCATCTACGCTTTCGCATTATGAAATGGGAATGGATTATTATGCGGCCGGGAAGCTGGATGACGCAATAGAGGAATTCCAGATATCTCTTTCAGCCAATCCTTCCGACCCCGTGGTTCATAAAGCGCTCGGCGATGCTTTTGCCGACAGAGGGCTTTTGCTTGAGGCTATAGCACAGTGGGAAACGGCTCTGAGCCTGAAGCCTAATTATCCTGAGGTTAAGGGGAAGCTTGAAGCGTCTTATGTGACTCTTGGAAAAGAAGAATATGACAAAGGCAGAGTTCAGGATGCTCTTGAATTATGGAGAAAAGCGATTGATATAAATAAAGAAAATATTGAGGCTCATAAAAGGCTTGGCCTGGCTTATATGTCGCAGAAGGATGCGTCTTCCGCAATACCTGAACTTGAATTTGTTGTTGAAAGAAATCCGAAAGATGAACTGGTTTTGAGGAGACTGGGTATAGCGTATCATATGAAAGGACGAGTGGATGAAGCAATAAAGACTTTTGAAAATCTTATAAGAAAGAATCCGACGGATCATATGGCTTATAACAATCTTGGAAGTATGTATATACAGCAGAAAAAATATGCTGATGCGATACATGTTCTTAAACAGGCGGTAAGACTGGCGCCTGATCAGGCTCAGATCCTGAATAATCTGGGGAGTGCTTATTTTTACAGTGAGGATTACAGCAATGCCCGCAAGACCTGGGGAAAAGTAATGGAAATAGATCCGGTAAACAGAACCGCCAGACAAAATCTCAAGGTTCTTGAAGATATGGGAGAATGAAGCGGTATTTTTCCGCGGAACCGGTCTGCGGTGTTTTTTTGTCCGCGGTAAAAAAATGGAGATGAAATGAATATTCTGCTGAAGATAATAATTTTTTTATTGCCCGCGGTTATGCCGGCACTGATACTCAAGACAGATGTTTCCATGCATCCTGTTTTTCTGTTTGCGCTTAATATATCACTGGCAGGCGGGCTTATGTTCCTGGGTGGTTTTTTTATTCTGCTGATTCCCGCATTGGTTATGGTTTCCTATGCGGTATCCGTGTTCTCGGTCTTGGGCGCCCAGGCGCCTTTGTGGCCGGCTGCGGTGCAGGCCGGCATTTCCATTATGGTTTTTGCGGCGGTGAAAAAAGCAGGTGATATCCATTCGTATGGGATAGGGGCAATAAACGGTGAATTAAAGGATATTGAAGCTAAAAGCGATACCGCGGCGGCTGAAAAACAAAAAATACTTGCGGGAATAGAATTAAATACAGGAAAGCTTGAAAAATTCAGACAGCTGAAGGAAATACGGGACAATTTAAAGAATTTCTCTGTTTTCAGCGAAAAGATACGGTATATGATGAGAAATATTATTTATATGTTCCATAAAGAAAAAACAGCCTGTCTGTATCTTTTAAAAGAGGGGAAGTCAATGAAGATCGTGGCTGACAGGGAAGATGATATTCTTATAGGCGAAAAAGATTCCGACGCTCTGATCCTGAAAAAATTTGACGAATGGGTCGTGGAAAACAGGCAGAGCCTCATAATCGCGGATATGAATAAAGAAGTCAGGTTTTCTGTGGAAAAAACAGAACGGGTCCGCTCACTGATAACGGTTCCCATATTGGTTGGCGCGGAGGCAGCGGGTATACTTAAGATAACCTCGGATGAACCGGAGGTTTTTTCAAAGGAAGATCTCAGATTTCTTGATATTATCGCGGGAATAATCTCAGGCATACTGGAGGCTGAAGGTTATGCTTAAAAGAAAAACCGCGGCAGCCGCTGTTTTTTTTGCGGCGGTTTTATGTGTGGTATTGGCGGCCTTGGCGCCCGATGAAAAATACGGACATACGTTTATATATGTTCTTATTGTCCCTGCTGTTGCGCTTTCCATTCTTATGCAGTTAAAAGATGCGCTTATAGCATCCCTGTTTTTATGCGCGGGCATATGGATCCCGGGGCTTTTCGGAGTATTTGAAAATGTACTGTTTCTTATCCCTGAAACAGCTGTGATAATTTCAACGGTGTTTATGGTAGGGGCGAATCAAAGCCGCTTTAAAAAAGAAATAATGAAACGGGAAAATATAGTTGAATATAAAAAAGAGCGGAAAGAAAAAATACTGGCGGAGTTAAAAGAACTTGAAACAGAGAACCGCCTTGTGCTGGAAGAGATAAAAGGGCTGCGGAAAGAGTTTTACGGGTGAGTGATGATAAGTCAAAACTGTATATAGTGGCAACGCCCATAGGCAATCTAAAGGATATGAGCTTCAGGGCGGTTGAAACACTCAAAGGGTGCGGGCTGATAATCGCGGAAGACACGCGGAAAACAAAAAAACTGCTTGCATACTATAATATTGCCGTACCTGCGGAATCATATCATAAATTCAATGAAAAAAGAAAGACGGATGAAATTATTGAGCGTATGAAAGGCGGGCTTGATGTTGCGCTTGTTTCCGACGCGGGGATGCCGGCGGTTTCGGATCCGGGAGGCATAATAATAAGAAAGTGCATAGAAGAAAATATATCACCGGTTGTGATACCCGGCCCTTCAGCGGCTGTCTGTGCTTTTGTTTTGTCGGGTTTTGAGGCAAACGGATTTGTTTTTCTGGGATTTCTTCCGAAAAAAGAGGGCCCTCTTAAAAAAGAGATTGAAAAAATGGCGGATTTGGACTATCCTGTAATTATATATGAATCGCCTAAAAGGGTCAGAAAAACACTTTCGGCGGTGTCTGTTCTTTTGGATGATCCGCAGGTTTCGGTTTCCAAGGAAATTACTAAAATATATGAAAAAACACTGCGGGGATCCGCGGGTCGGGTTATTGAAATGCTCACGGACGATATGCTGAAAGGCGAATTTACGATCGTGATAGAGCCGGGAGAAAACCATGCGGAAAAAAAAGACAGGGAAAAAGAAGCGGGGCTTTATTTTGACAGCCTGATAAAAAAAGGTTTTAAAAAAAGCGCCGCCGTAAAAGAAACCGCGGAAAAATTCGGAATTAATAAAAACGCGCTTTATAGAAATACACATAAAGTTTAATGGAGGTTTCTCCGATGGAAAGTATCACGCTGAAAGTATCGGCGAAAAGCAATCCGAAATCAGTGGCAGGTTCTATTGTTAATAATATCAGAGAAGGAAAAACCGTTGACATTGTTGCGATGGGCGCAAATGCCGTGAACCAGACAGTTAAAGCCATAGCGATTGCGGGGGAGTATGCGCAGCCCGAAGGCTATGATGTTTTGTGCCGCCCCGGATTTACCCACCTGGAAATTGAAGGGGAAACAAGGAGCGCTGTTAAAATCTCTGTAATAGCCGGCAAAAAATAAATATATGCAGGATGATGTGCGGCGGGATATATGCGGGATTATCTTATGATCAGGGAGTGTATATGAAAAAAATTATTATATTTTTTGTTTTTATGTCTTTTTCTTGCGGCGTTTTGGCGGATACGGTTATTCTCAAGGATGACCAGAAATTTGAAGCGGATGTTATAAGTTTTGACGCCTATTATCTTTTAGTGAAACTTTCCGGAGAAAAGGAAGTATCAATACCCTGGCAGGAAGTAAGGTATATAAAGCATACAACCACAGAAACTGACTGGCGGGAAAGTATGTATATAAATGACGATGATATAGAGGTGAAAACCCTTGTTGTTCCCATGGATAAAAACACCGCGTTTCAAAAGGCTCTTTTTCCCGGTGTTGTTGTACACGGGGCGGGTCATTTTTACGCAAAAGATAAAAACCGGGGAATGTCGATTGTTTCCGCCCAGATTCTTTCTCTGGTTATGATGGGTATAAGTATAAATGGTGTTCTTGCTCCGCGGGACGTCAGCGGTGTTGAGACGGATAATGTTTCAAATGTTGTTTTTTATACGGGGCTTGCTGTTTTTCTGGGTTCCTGGATATATGATATGATATTTGCCCCCGCGGCTGTTGAACGTTACAATGAAAAGAATACTTTTCTGCTTGAGGACAGAAAAGCCGTGGATGAAGAGATAGAAAAACAGAAAAAAGCCCGGGAGGATGAGCCGGGAAAGAGCTCCGAAGCGGAAGGTGAAAGCCCGGATGAAGAATAAAAAAAACAAGAGGTGAATAAATGAAACTTGCGCTTGGATCTGATCATGCGGCATTTGAACTTAAAGAGGAGCTGAAAAAGTATTTAAGCATTAATAAATATGAATACAAGGATTTCGGAGCATATAACGAACAGTCTGTTGATTACCCGGATTACGCTGAAAAGGTCTGCGAGGGCATTCTTTCCGGGAAATTTGACAGAGGGGTGCTTTTGTGCGGTTCAGGGATCGGAATGTCCATCGCCGCCAATAAATACAAAGGCATTTACGCCGCATTGGTGGATAACACTTTCACGGCGGAAACAGCAAGAAAGCATAATAATTCAAATGTTCTTGTTCTTCCGGGGAGAATTATAGGACGGGATCTGGCAAAGGCAATACTGAAAATATGGATAGAAACCGAGTACGAAGGCGGAAGACACGAAAAAAGACTGGATAAAATAAAAGAAATAGAAGGAAAAATTTAAAACAAACCGGGCGCCGGGCCGCGGTGCTGAAGCACGGCGGTTATAATATTAAATTTACAGGAGGAAAGAATGGAATTTACCGATCAGATTGAAAAAGTGGATAAAGAAACAGCGGATATAATAAAAGAGGAAGTTAAAAGAAATAAAGAAACGCTTTTAATGATAGCATCGGAGAATTATGCGGATGAAGCCGTTCTTCAGGCATGCGGTTCGGTGTTTACCAATAAGTACGCGGAAGGATATCCGGGCAAACGTTTTTATCAGGGCGCGGAATCCGCGGACAAAATAGAGCGGCTGGCCATAGACCGGGCAAAGAAGCTTTTCGGCGCGGAGCATGCAAATGTTCAGCCTAATTCCGGATCGCAGACCAATCAGGCTGTTTACCTTGCGGTGCTCAAACCGGGGGATACAATGCTGGGAATGAATCTTTCGGCAGGCGGGCATCTTACCCACGGAGCGGCGCCGTCCTCGTCCGGGAAAATATATAATGCGGTTTCATACGGAGTGAGTGAAAAAACATACGGGATAGATTATGATGAAGTGAGAAAGAAAGCAAAAGAAACAAACCCCAAAATAATAATTGCGGGGGCATCCGCATATCCGCGGGAGATTGACTTTAAAAAATTCCGGGAAATCGCGGATGAAACGGGCGCGCTTCTGCTTGCGGATGCCGCGCATTATGCCGGACTGATTGCGGCGGGCCTTTATCCTGATCCTGTGCCGTATTGTGATTTTGTGACAACCACAACGCATAAAACGCTTAAAGGTCCGAGAGGCGGTCTTATACTGTGCCGTGAAAAATTCGCGAAACAGATAGATTCAGCTGTTTTTCCGGGGATACAGGGCGGCCCTTTTATGCATATTATAGCCGCAAAAGCGATATGTTTTAAACAGGCAATGACAGAGGATTTCAAAGAATATCAGAAACAGGTTATTGAAAATGCCCGGACGCTTGCCGGGGTTCTTATGGAAAAAGGGTATAAAGTATTAACCGGCGGAACGGACTGTCATATGATACTTATTGATTTAAGGGATCGGGGAATAACAGGAAAAGATGCCGCGGCCGCTCTTGAAAAAGCCGGAATAACAGTAAACAAAAACGGGGTTCCTTTTGACGATCAGAGCCCTTTTATAACAAGCGGAATACGCATAGGCACGCCCGCGGTAACGGCCCGGGGCATGAAAACCGGCGAAATGAAACAGATAGCGTCCTGGATGGACGAGGCGCTGAAAAACAGCGGCAGCGGGGATAAACTCGGCGAATTAAAAAAGAATGCCGCGGAATTATGCGGGAATTTTCCTGTTTATGAATGAACGGGGGAATTGGATTAAAAGAGAGACAGGAAAGGAATGATGCGGAGATTTGAACGGCTTGCGGATAAAGCTTCAGAGCTTGGGATAATATATCTTGTTATAGGTCTGCCTGTTATTTTCTTTACAAGGACCGCCGATGTATTTGAAATGAACAAGATGTTTACTCTGAGGTTTTTTACGATCGCAATAACCGCTTTATGGGTCATAAGGAGTATTTTAAAAAGAAAAATGGTGCTGGGGAAAAGCGATTTTGATATTGCGATGGTGCTGTTTCTCGGAGCCGCTTTAATAAATACATTGTTTACAAATAATTCCGCGGTCTCTGTTTTCGGCGTGTATGAGGATTATGAGGGGATACTTACGGTTTTAAATTACTTCATTCTTTTTTATATAATAATAACCTATTCAAACAGCCGGGAAAAAATTTTTAAAATAGCCATTGCGGCGGCGGCAGCTTCATTTATTGTATCGGTATACGGTTTTTTACAGAATTTTGGAATAGATTTTGTGCGGTGGAACCCTGAAACATACAATCCGGGAAGGTTTTTCTCCACTCTGGGAAATCCGAATTTTCTTGCGGCTTATCTGGTAGAGATAATTCCCGTTCTTTTCATGCTCTTTTTTATAGCCCGCAGGATACCGAAAAAAACAGCGGTTCTTGTTGTGATGATTATGTCAATTGTGGTGCTTTTTCTGACCAAATCAAGGGCCGGTTTTATAAGTTTTATGATTACGCTTGTACTTATAATGTTTTATACGCTTTATGATTCGGCAAAAAAAGAAGCGGAGCTTTACGGAAAGAACAGAATATGGATATTTATGTTTGTGCTTATCTTTGCCGCGACACTGATATTTTCTTCGCGGGTGCAGGATGCTTTTGTTAATTTAAATGAAAGAATAGCACTGATCTTCCGGGACGGAATTATGAATGTTCCGCGTATGTATATATGGCTGGCTGCGCTTGAAATGTTCAGGGACAATCCTGTTTTAGGAAAAGGACTGGATACTTTTCAGGTGATGTTCCCTTATTACAGGATGCCGGAATACTGGAGGATTGAATGGAACGGAACGCCGGAAAAAACCCATAATGTTTTTCTTCAGGTGCTTTCAACCCAGGGCATGGTAGGTTTTTCCGCTTACGTGCTGTTAATAACTGTTTTTATAAAGAAGACCATGAAGTCCGTATTTTACGGATCGGATCCGCTGAAAAGATATATGGTGTTTGCTTTTTTTATGTCGGCGGCCGCCTTTTTTATCCAGGGGATGTTTAATTATACGGTTGTGGCTTATGGTTCTTTTTTCTGGATCGCAATTGCCTGCATAAGCGTCATGGACGGAAAAAAAGATAAAGTAAGATATATTTATGCGTCAAAGAAGATGAATTCTTTTCTGGGAAAAAATATGTTTCCTGCCGCGGCTGTTGTTTTTGCCGCGGCGGTTATCCTCGCGGTGAACCTTACGCATTACTGGGCGGCGGATATGTATTTTAAAATAGGAAATATAGGGGTGAGGCATAACAAGGAAACATTTGCTCTGCCGTATTATGAAAAGGCTGTAATGCTTAATAAATACCGGGAAATATATCAGGTTAAATACGGTATCGCATACGAAAGAGCGGTTAGGAGCGCCGAAGATGCGGGACAAAAAAAGCATTTTCTTGAAAAGGCCCTGGAAACCCACAAAGGCACGCTTGAGATTAATGATAAGAACGGATATAATTATAATAATATTGCCAGAACATATAAACTTTACGGGGATACGATGGACCCCGGAATGTATAAAAACGCGATAAAATATTACAAGGAAGCGGCTAAGAGAGACCCGAATAACGCGTATTTCGGTCTTGATCTGGCCAGTGTTCATATAAATATGGGGAATTTTGACGCGGCCGAAGAAATATGCGTTCATTTTGCGGAACTGTATCCTGATTTTGCGGTTTCTTTCAGTTATATCGGCTATATTTATATGCTGCGCTGGAAGCAGACGCTGGAGTCTGAGCCGGAAAAAGCAAAAGAATACCTGCGAAGATCCCGGGATTATTATAAACAGGCAATTGAGGGGAAACAGTGGTTTGGAGACGAGGCGTCAATGCTGTCAACTTATTCAAATCTCGGTATAATAAGTTTCAATCTCGGAGAGACCGAAAAAGCGGTTTCTTATTTTGAAAAGATTAAAGCCAAGCGGCCCCGGTATAAAGAAGTGTATCTGAATATGGCTATGCTTTATATGCGGATGAATATGATTGACAAGGCAATAGAGGAGTACAGGGCGGTTTTAAGGATAGACCCGAATGACCGGAGGGCATCGGGTCCGCTGGAAGAACTTTTAAAAAGAAGGTGAAAAGATGAGGTGTCCGTATTGCAGCCATAAATCGGATAAGGTCGTTGACTCAAGAGAGAGCAGGGACGGTGAAGCGATAAGAAGAAGGCGCGAATGCCTGAAATGCGCCAAAAGGTTTACTACTTACGAACAGATAGAACACTCGCTTCCGATGGTTATAAAAAAAGATTCAAGGCGCGAGCCTTTTGACAGGAAAAAAATACTTTCAGGACTGACAAAAGCCTGTGAGAAACGGCCGATTTCAGTGGAGCAGCTGGAAGAAGTGGCTGATGATATGGAAAAACAGCTTTATGCAAGGATGGAAAAAGAAGTATCTTCTTCCATGATAGGAACAATAGTAATGGAAAAACTTGCAATGCTTGACGAGGTCGCTTATGTCAGGTTTGCTTCGGTTTACCGGCAGTTTAAAGATGTAAATGCCTTTACAAAGGAATTAAAGAAGTTTTTAACCGAAAAAAACAAATAAGAACACGGATTTTGCCGCGTTTATTCCGGATGCAAAGACCACAATGATTATGGGAGAAGTGAATGGACAGGCTGAAAAGATGGGTCTTTTTTATAGCTGCCGTATTAACCGCTTCGCCTGTATTTCCGATATACGAAAAGGGCGGATTTATTATGACCGGCGCCGAATATTCTTCCATGGGAGGGGCCGCGGCTGCCCGCAGTAATGAACTTTTTTCTGTTTTTTATAATCCCGCGGGGCTTTATGATCTGCCGGGAGCCAATGCCGGAGCAGGATACGCCAATATAACCGGGATCCGGGAAAGTTCTTTTAATGCCGCGGTATCGTATAATTTCAGGCCGTTTTTTACATCTGCTTTGTCTGTTTCACGGTTTTTTATAGAGGAAAGCGGTTATTACGAGGAAGTTTATTCTCTTTCCGGAGCGTTTCCTGTTTTTATTCATAACGGTATAAGTATGGGTGCGGGAATGAATATAAAGTTTTTGAATGCTTTTTATGGAGAACAGTATTCCGGGCCGGGGCTTGATGTGGGGCTGCTTTTGAGCGGGGATGATTTTCTGGGCGCTGAAAAGATAAATATCGGGCTTTCAATTATTGATATTGAACAGTCATTGAGCAGCCGGACGGGTCTTGCGGAAAGTATATCTTCTGCCTATAAAGCCGGAATTCTGTATATGTTTTCCCGGGATCTGAATTTTTCAATCGGCGCGGATCATATTGCCGGAGGAGGGGCCGCGGGGGCGGATAGATTTGTTTTCAGGTGCGGGGCGGAGAAAATATTGGGGCCGGTATCTGTCAGGGCCGGCATTACCGGGTTTTCCACGATAGAGCCTTCTTTTACCGCGGGATTCGGAGTGAAAATAGGACGGGCTGATATCAATTATGCATTTGCGGGGCATTCGGGGGATTTGGGTTCGGCGCACAGGCTTGAGGCTGTCTGGGTTCTGAAAAAAAAGGATGAAGAGTATATTCCTCCGCCGTCTGTTGTAGAAGCTTACAGCGGGGACGAAAAAGCTTATGTAAAATGGAAATCAGGGGCCGGCCGGCCGGATGCGTATTTTATTTATCTGGCGTCGGGAAAAGGCGAGCGCTTTAAACGGGAAGCAGCAGGCGGATATGATGCGGAATTTATAATAGACGGCCTGGAAAACGGCGAAACATATGAACTTGAAATTGTATCCGTATCAGACGGAAGGGAAAGCGAGAAAAGCACCCGTATAAAATTAATGCCCGGATATCCGGATAAGGAAACAAATCTGTTTTACAAAAAGATGAAAGTGTTATATATTGAAAGGAAATACAGCCGGGCTGTTGAGGAAATCAGAAAAAAAGACCCCAAAACCGCGGAATTAATAATATTCAAAGACAGACTTAAACGGCTTATGGAAAAGGTGGATTAAATGAAAAAATTTATCATATGTATTGCAGCGGCTGTTGTATGGGTTTGTCCTGTGCTGGCGGAGCAGGGCGGAGAGAAATATTTTAACAGGGCTGTTAATTACTATCTGGAGGGAAATCTTGACAGGGCGGAAAACAATGTTATCCGGGCAATACAGCTGGAGCCTGAGAATTCAAAATACGGAGCGTTTTTTGATCTTATAGAAAAGGAAAGGCAGAAAACGCGGATCATTAATTTAAGAAATTCCGGGGCGGCGGAAAACATTGATGTTCAGACACTGAAAAAATTAAGAAAACGCATTGGAGAACTGGAAAAAAACAGTATTCGCAGAGATGCGGATATCCGTTCCAAAGTTAACAGTCTGATGGGTGTGATTTCCTCAGAGAACAGCAGGATAGAAAGCGTCCAGAAAACCATTATAAAAAACCGGCTGCCCCGCATATACGGCGAAATAGAAGTTCTGCACAATGAAACGCGCGATAATTTAAATTTCATACTTATCGGGCTGGCAATAATATTTCTCTTTATTTTAATAACTATTTTTGTTATCATTACTTACTCAAGAAGGATAAAAAAGTTAAGACAGGTTTTTAAATATCTTAAGATGCGCCAGGATGAACAGATCGGCAGGCTTAAGAAAATAGAAGAAGACTATAAAAGGCTGAATAACGGCCTTTAAAGGAGCGGTAAAATGAAAAAAACGGCAGTTGTTTTTATGATAATTTTTCTGCCTGTGTCATTATTTGCTGTTCAGGCCAGAAATACAGAATTGGTTGATATTTTAACGGCAAATACTCTTTCATCCGGTGAGATGAGAGTGGAAGCGAAATTTTACCCGAATGGAGATGTTTTAAACAAATTATCAATAGGAATTTTTGATAAACTGATGATAGGCGGTATTTTTAACGTAAAGAATCTTATAGCGAGCGGAGATGTTTCGTTTGATGTGCCGCAGTTTCTTGTGAAATGGAGATTTACCGATGATAAAGACGCCTGGCCGGCCCTGGCCATAGGTTATGAGGGTATGGGAAATGCGGATGTTCAGGCAAAAGGCCTGTATCTGGCCGCGACAAAGGAGCTTGCATCCGGAGATTTCAGTGTTCAGCTGACCCTTGACATATATTCAGAGGATTTCGCGGATTTCCGGGGTATTGTAGACGCCGGAGCCGGTATTGCGATGGCTGTAACAAGAGAATTTGTTGTGACTGCGGAATACGACGGGATACTGGGAATCATCGGATCACGGCATATAAATTTTGGCATAGGATACTTTTTTGATCCCATAGAAATAGATGTGGGTATAAGATACGGAATATGGTCTGATCACTATTATCTCTCAAGAATGCTGAAAATTATGTATATAAGGTACTTTTAGGAGGATTTAATGGCTGGAAATCATATGGAGTTTGAAAAACCCATAGTTGAACTGCAGAAAAAAGTGGATGAGCTTAAAAAGCTTTCAGCGGACGGGGCGATTGATGCCGCGGAAGAAATTTCAAAAATGGAAAAAAAGATCAGGATAATGAAGAAAAACATGTATAAAAATCTGGAGCCGTGGCAGATAGTGCAGATAATGAGAAATGTTGAGAGGCCAAAAACTCTGGATTATATAGATTCGTGCTTTACGGATTTTAATGAAATGCACGGCGACAGGCAGTTTAAAGATGATAAGGCTCTTGTAGGCGGAATAGCAAGGCTTGACGGCGTATCCGTGGTGGTTCTGGGGCAGCAGAAAGGCAAAGATACAAAAGAGAATATTTACAGGAATTTCGGAATGGCGCAGCCGGAGGGATACAGAAAAGCTCTCAGGCTTATGAAATTTGCGGAAAAGTTTTCAATGCCTGTTATATGTTTTATTGATACTACCGGGGCCTTTCCCGGCCTTGAAGGGGAAGAACGCGGGGCAGCCGAGGCAATAGCAAGAAATCTGCATGAAATGGCGGGGCTCAGAGTGCCTATAATAGTCGCTGTGATAGGCGAAGGCGGAAGCGGAGGCGCGCTGGGAATCGGTGTGGGCGACAGGATCCTTATGATGAAATACGCGACATACAGTGTGATTTCTTTTGAAGGATGCGCGTCAATACTATGGAAGGATCCGTCAAAAGCATCCGGCGCGGCAAAGGCCCTGAGGCCGACCGCGAAAGACCTTCTGGAGTTTAAGGTGATAGATGAAATTATAAGCGAACCCGCTGAAGGCGCGCACATGAATTTCAAAAAGGCCGCGAAAAACGTAAAGGAATCGCTGGAAAGAAATTTAAAAACTCTTATGGAAATACCTGTTGAAAAACTTTTGGAAGAGCGCTATGAAAAATTCAGAACTATGGGGGTTTACAAAAGTGAAAAAAATGATAGCGGCAAATCCGGGCCTTTGGAGTAAGATCGCCGCTGCTTTTTTGCTTTTGTTCTTATTATCCGCAGCCGATATTCAAAGAACCCGGGAAATAAATCCGCAGGAACAGGACATTATTGATGCCGCAGCCGAAGAATCCGGAGAAGAAACTCCGGAAAAGAAGCTGTTCAGAGTCGTTATAGACGCGGGGCACGGCGGAGAAGAAACAGGAGCCGGTGTGAAAGGCGTTTATGAAAAAAACATAAATCTATCTGTTGCCGAAATACTGGCCCGGAAGATAAATGACTCCCACGAACGCATAGAGGCTTATCTTACCCGGGAGTCTGATATTTCCGTATCTCCCGATGACAGGGCGGGTTTTGCGAACAATAAAAAAGCAATACTGTATTTATCTGTTCACTGCGACAATGTACCTGCCGCGGATGTGTCCGGTTATAAGATATATTATCCCCGGGGAGATCAGCAACAGGAGCAGGAACAGGATATAAGCATGAAAGAATGGGAAAAAGCACATCTTTATTTTATCAATGAAAGCAAAAAAGCGGCTATATATATAATGCAGTATATGCAGACGGTTATTTCTTCCGGTGAAACAGAAGGGGGAAGCAGCGTTCTGCCTATACCTTTGCGGGGAGAACAGGCCGTAAGGTCGTCCGTGCTTAAGGGAATGGAAATGCCCGCGGTTCTTATAGAACTCGGCAATATAAACAATCCTATAGATGTATCATATCTGAAGGATAGAGGCACACAGGATATAATCGCGCGGCATATTGCGGAAGGCGTATTTAATTATATACATGACGGGTTCCTTCAATATGAGGACTATGCGGAGGAAGCCGATGAATACAGCGGCGCCGATGAAGCATCTCCCGGGGAAGATGGCGGAGGTGCGTTGTATGAATAAAAAAGGACTTTTTATTTTTCTTGTTGTGGTTGCCGCGGCCGCGGCTGCGGTTTATTTTGCGGCGGTTGGGAAAGAGGAAAGGGACCGGGATTCTGTTATAAACGCGTATCTTCTTTATGCACCTGCCCGGGAGGAAAGGGAAGTTACTCTGTTTCTGCCGGACAGACAAACCGACGGATTCAGAATGCAAAAAGACGCTGTTTTTGAATCGCCTCATACGGTAAACATGATAAAACAGCTTGTTATTTTACTGCAGGAAACGTTAAAAATGACCGGGGAAAATGCCCCGGAACCCGGCGCAAACGGGCCCGTTGAAGAAAAACTGAGAGATGTTTATATTACGGATGAGGGTATATGCTATATTGACTTTTCCGATGAAGTGATAAAAGAATATCCCGGAGGAACCACGGGTGAATATCTGACGGTGTATTCTTTTGTGAATTCGGTAACTTATAATTTCCCGGGTGTTAAAGGAGTTGTTATTCTTATCGGTGGAGAAGAACGGGATAGTTTTGCCGGGCACCTGGATATAAAAGGCGTTATTTATCCCGGCGAAGAAGCAAAGCCCGCCGCTGCGGGCAGAAATGATACTTTGTTTTGATGCGGCGGCACGCGGGTGTTATCTGTTTTACGGATGTATGCCCCGGTTTTTTCGGATAAAATAATTCTAAAAGCAGGAGAAAAATGATGGAGAAATATGATCCCAAAAAAATAGAACCCGCATGGTATTCGGTGTGGGAAAAAAATAAATATTTTCATGCCGATGAAAACTCGGATAAACCGCCTTTTGTTATAGTTATACCGCCTCCGAATGTAACGGGTTCCCTGCATATGGGGCATGCGCTCAATAATACGCTTCAGGATATACTCGCCAGGCACAAAAGAGCGTCAGGTTTTAATGTTCTCTGGCTGCCCGGGTGCGATCATGCGGGTATCGCCACACAGAATGTTGTTGAAAAAGAACTCAGAAAAGAAGGCAAAACAAGGCATGAACTGGGAAGGGCCCGGTTTGAGGAAAAAGTCTGGGAATGGAAAGAAAAATACGGCGCGGAAATAATGATGCAGCTCAGGAAACTGGGGTCATCGCTTGATTGGGACAGGGAGCGTTTTACCATGGATGCGGGGCTGTCTGAAGCGGTGAAAGAGGTATTCGTGAAACTTTATAAGGAAGGGCTCATATACAGAGGGGATTATATAATAAACTGGTGCCCCAGATGCAGGACCGCGCTGTCGGATATTGAAACGGGGCACAGGGAAATTGACGGGCATTTTTATCATCTTAGATATCCTTTTGCCGATGATCCGGAGAAATTTATAGAAGTTGCGACAACAAGGCCCGAAACAATGCTCGGGGACACCGCGGTTGCGGTAAATCCCAAGGACGAGCGCTACAGCGGCATTAAAGAAGGCACTGAGGTTATACTGCCGGAAACAGGCAGAACAATACCTGTGATAAAGGATGATTATGTTGATATGGAGTTCGGGACCGGTGCGGTTAAAATAACTCCGGGGCACGATCCAAATGACTTTGAGATCGGTATGCGGCACAAACTTGAGATTATAAATATACTGAATGAAGACGGAACAATGAATGAGAATGCGGGCGAAAACGGCGGTTATGAAGGGCTTGATAGATTTGAATGCAGGAAAAAAATTACCGCCGTGCTTAAAGAAAAAGGTTTTCTTACGGATATAGAGGATCATAAACACGCGGTAGGGCACTGTTACCGGTGTGATACCATAATAGAACCGTATGTTTCAACTCAGTGGTTTGTAAAGATAGGGCCCATGGCGCAGCCTGCCATAGATATCGTAAAAAAAGGCGGAGTGAAATTTGTCCCTCAGATGTGGGAGAAGGTTTATTATGAGTGGATGTATAACATAAAAGACTGGTGTATTTCCAGGCAGCTGTGGTGGGGGCACAGAATACCGGCTTATTACTGCTCCTGCGGCGAAATGACGGTTTCAAAGGAACCGCCTTCCGAATGTCCGAAATGCGGTTCAGCCGGATTGACTCAGGATGAGGACGTTCTTGATACCTGGTTCTCTTCCGCACTCTGGCCGTTTTCAACTCTCGGCTGGCCGGAGCAGACAAAAGACCTGCAGGTGTTTTATCCGACGTCGGTGCTTGTCACCAGCTGGGACATACTGTTTTTCTGGGTGGCCAGAATGATAATGAGCGGTATGAAGTTTATGAAGGAACCGCCTTTTCATACGGTTGTAATAAATTCGCTTGTATGCGATGAACATGGGAAGAAAATGAGCAAATCAACGGGCAATGTTGTTGATCCTCTGGACATAATAAAAGATTATTCCGCGGATGCACTGAGATTTACCATGGCTTCTCTTGAAACCCAGACCAGGCATATCGCGTTCTCCGAAGAAAGACTCAAAGGCTACAGCAATTTCATGAATAAAATATGGAACGCAAGCAGGTTTGTAATATCACATCTTGAAGATTACGAACCCGTGGATCTTGTGAAAGAAAAGGATAAACTGAAGCTTCCGGAAAAATGGATACTTGCCGGGCTTATGGAGCTCAACGAAAAAATAACAGCCGGCCTTGACAGCTATAAATTCGCGGAAACAGCGCTTGCCATGTATGATTTTTTCTGGCACTCTTTCTGCGACTGGTATATTGAAGCGGCAAAGATTGAACTTTTTAAAGAGGATCCGGAATACAAGCCTTATGTAAAAACCGTGCTGGCAAAAGTGCTTCATGACAGCATGATTCTGCTTCACCCTGTCGTGCCGTTTATTACGGAAGAGATATATTCTTTTCTGCCCTTGAAAGACAAAAAAGAAAGCATAATGCTCGAATCCATGCCGGCTGTTGAAAAAGAACTTTGTTTTGAAACAGATGAAATGGATATGCTTATGGATGTTATATACCATATAAGAAACATAAGAGGAGAGCTGACAGTGCCGCCCGGCAAAAAAGCCGAAATTTATGTAAATATAAAGGAGGCCGGAATAATAACCCGGAACGAAGAACTTCTGAAAGTGCTGGCCAAGGCATCCGGTGTGCATACGGGAAAAAAACCGCCTGAAACCGCGGCGGGGAAAGATGTTGAAGGGCTGGGTTACATAGGCATTGATGTAAAAGGCGCGGTTGAAGCGGATAAAGAAATTGAAAAAACCGAAAAGAAAATAGAAAAACTCCGGAACGGAATAAACGCAATAAATAAAAAACTGTCAAATGAAAAGTTTACCGCAAACGCTCCGGTTAAAGTGATAGAGGGAGAAAAAGCAAAACTTGAGAAATATACCGGCGAGATAAAGCAGCTGGAAGAAATAAAAAATAAACTTGAAAGGCTCAGATAATGGACATACTTAAAAAATACAGCAAAGAAATAGATATGATAATAGAACTCGCGCTTAAGGAAGATATAGGCGAAGGAGACGTAACGACGGATATAATCGTGCCTGAGAAAGCCTCGATGAAAGCTGTTTTTATCGCGAAAGCAGACGGCGTTGTATGCGGGCTTCCTATTGCGAAAAAAGTTTTTCAGAAACTGGATAAAAACATAAAAATGAAAACAAAGAAAAAGGACGGAACTCTTGTCAGAAGCGGCGAGATTCTGGCTTCCGTTAAAGGCAGGGCAAGGGCTATTTTGACGGGTGAGAGGCTCGCTCTTAATATGATGCAGCGTCTTTCCGGGATCGCCACGCTCACCGGAAAATTTGCGGCAATGGCAAGGCCTTATAAGGCCGTGATCCTTGATACAAGAAAGACAACGCCGCTTTTCCGCATTCCTGAAAAATATGCGGTAAAAATAGGAGGCGGGGAAAACCACAGAATGGGGCTGTATGACGCGGTGCTGATAAAGGACAATCACTGGATAGTGTCTGACATTGAAAAAGAGTATGTTGACCTGAAAAGGTGGATACCGAAAAATATGAAAACAGAAATAGAAGTTCATGATATGGATATGCTTGAAAAAGCAATAAAACTTCAGCCGGATATAATAATGCTGGATAATATGCCCCCGAACATGCTTGAAAAATGCATAAAAAAAATAAGAAGATCCGGTATTCCCACAAAAATTGAAGTTTCGGGGGGGATAGGGCTCCACAATATACGGGATGTCCTGAATAAAAAACCTGATTATATTTCCATCGGCTCTATTACTCATTCTCCGCCTTCCATGGATATAAGCCTGAGGATGGAAGCGTAGAATGCAATGAAAGAAACTGTTTTGAAAGGCAGGGTTTTAAAGAAACTCATAATACTGCCTGAGGCAGTCTCCACCAACAGCGTGCTTTATGAGGGGGATTTTTCATCGGGTACGGTTTTAGCGGCCGGAAAACAGACCGGCGGGCGCGGAAAATACGGCGCAAAATGGGAATCAAAAAAAGGAGGGGCATGGTTTTCGTATCTTATAAAGGAAGAAAAACCTGAACCGCTGTTTTATGTTATGGTGTCATCTATTGCCGTATGTACGGTTTTGAGGGAATTCGGGATCCGTGCGCAGATAAAAAAACCAAATGATGTCCTGGCAGAAGGAAAAAAAATATGCGGAATACTTGCCGAGCACAGCGCGTATGATAAAAAAACAGTAGTGGGCATAGGTATAAACGTAAACAACCCCGTTCCGGAAGATGTCAATATCCCCGCGGTTTCCATGAAAAAGATTCTGAAAAAAGAGATTCCTCCCCGGGATATTATGCTGGGCGTTATAAAAGAAACGGATAAATATTTGTCAGAAAAACGCGCACGCAGAGAAACGGAAAAAAAGTATGAGCAAATGCTGAGATAAGTTTTCATTTCCTGCCGTGTTCCGCGCCTTTAAAATTAAAACCCTCGGACAAGCAAAGGGGCTTGTCCCTGCATTGTTTTAATGTATGAATCGGTTAATCTTATGTTTTACGTAGGGAACACGCCCTGCCGTGTTCCGCGCTTTTGAATTTAAAACCCGGACAAGCACAGGGGCCTGCCCCTGTAAAAACAAAAAATAATGCGGATGATTTTGCGGTTCTTATGCTTTTTAATACAATGACCCAAAAGTAATGTTTAAAAACCTTTGGGTTTGGGGTATAATAATTTTTAATATTATTGAAGGAGGAGAAGAAAAATTGAAAAGTGCTGCCCAACAGATGGAGATAATAAAACGCGGTGTTGTTGATGTTGTCACGGAGCAGGACCTTGCGGAAAAACTGAAAAAAGGCGCGCCGCTGAGAGTGAAACTCGGCATAGATCCCACGGCTTCGGACATACATCTTGGGCATAGTGTTGCGCTTAATAAGCTCAGGCAGTTTCAGGATCTCGGGCATAAAGCCGTGCTTATTATCGGGGATTACACGGCGATGATAGGGGATCCAAGCGGAAGAATGTCTGAGCGGCCGGCTTTGACCCGCGATGAGATAATGAAAAATGTGGAGTCTTATAAAGAGCAGGCTCTGAAAATACTTGACGGGGACAGGCTTGAAATTGTTTTTAACGGTGATTGGTTTGAGAAATTTGACTTCAGTGAAGTTGTAAAACTTGTATCAAAATTTACCATTGCGCAGATGATGGAGCATGATTATTTTGACAAGCGGTTTAAAGAAGGTGCGCCGCTTTCGCTGCACGAGATGTTTTATCCCATTATGCAGGGTTACGACTCTGTTATGATAAAAGCGGATATTGAACTGGGAGGCACGGACCAGAGGTTTAATGTTATACAGGGCAGATATCTGCAGAGAGAATCCGGAATGGAGCCGCAGGCAGGGCTTTTTACTCCCATACTGTTGGGGCTGGACGGAAAAAACAAAATGAGCAAGTCCCTCAATAATTATATAGGCCTGAATGACGCACCTGAAGATATGTTCGGGAAAGTAATGTCAATAACCGATGATATGACGAAGGATTATTTTGAGCTTCTTACTGATGTTCCGGCGGAGGAGATAAAAAACATGATGGATTCAATGGCTGCGGGGGAGAATCCGGTAAACATAAAAAAGAGGCTGGCCGAAGAGATTACCGCGAAATACTGCGGAGAAGATACAGCTGCCGCGGCAAGAGCTCATTTTGAAGCGCTTTTTGCGAAAAAAGAAGTGCCTTATGCGGATAATATTTTCAGCTGGGATGAAAATTTTCCGGACAAGGAAGAAATAAACCCGGCGGAGCTTTTGACGGCGCTTGGCATGGCATCCAGCGGTTCGGAAGCCAACAGGCTTGTGAAACAGGGAGGTTTCGCGCTGAACGGAGAAAAGATAACGGATTTCAGATTTCCCGTGAAAAAAAGCCTTTTGCCCGTTGATTTTAAGGCGGGAAAAAGAAAATACGGACGGCTTGTCTGATGTATACTCTGTTAAGATCCTGTTTTTGCGGCGCCCGGAGCCTGCCTCCCGGCGGCATCCGGATCATTTTATGAATCTATAAAGGCGGAAAAAAATGAGAGTGATTGCGGATCTTCATATCCATTCAGGATATTCAAGGGCCACCAGCCCCAGAATGAACATAGAGGAAATTGTACGGTGGGCCGATAAAAAGGGAATCGGCATAATAGGAAGCGGGGATTTTCAGCACCCGGGGTATTTCGGCGAACTGAAAAACAGGATCATAGACGCGGATGAAGGGCTGTGTATGCTCAGAAAAGGAAGTTCAAAGGCCCGTATTATGCTCACAACCGAGATTTCCAGCATATATAAACATAAAGATAAGGTGAGGAAGATTCATACTCTTGTTATGCTGCCCGGATTAAAGAACGCTGAGATTTTTTCTAAAAAACTCGCGGAAAAAGGCAACACCGCATCCGACGGCAGGCCCATACTTGGAATGCCCGCAAAGGACGTGCTTAAGTTTACGCTTGATATATGTCCGGAGGCAATGGTAATACCGGCTCATGCCTGGACGCCGTGGTTTTCTGTGTTCGGCGCCAAATCAGGATACGATTCTCTGGAAGAGTGTTTTGAGGAAGAAACGCATAATATACGGGCAATAGAAACAGGGCTCTCGTCGGATCCCGCCATGAACTGGATGATATCCGGGCTTGATAATATTTCGCTTATCTCAAATTCCGACGCCCATTCGCCCGAGAAAATAGGCAGGGAAGCGAATGTCTTTGACTGCGGGCTGTCTTATTACGAAGTTAAGGATATACTTTATAAAAAGGATCTAAAGCGTTTTCTTTATACCATAGAGTTTTTTCCGGAAGAAGGAAAATACCACAATGACGGGCACAGGGAATGCGGAATAAATATGCACCCGAAAGACGCGGAAAAAACCGGCGGCATCTGCCCCGTGTGCGGGAAAGCGCTTACGCCCGGGGTTCTTCACCGGGTAAAGGAGCTTGCGGACAGGCCCTGGAACACGCGTCCGAAAAACGCGGTGCCTTACAAAAGCATTATACAGCTGGAAGAGATAATTTCAGATGTGAAAGAAGCGGCGCCTTCAAGCAAAAAGGTGAAAAAAGAGTATGAAAAGATGCTGTCAAAAGGGGGAACCGAGTTTGAGATACTTCTGGACCGGACGCGCGAAGAACTGCTTAAAATAGGGGACTCCGGAACCGCGGACGCGATAATAAGAATGAGGAAAGGAAATGTAAAACTGGTTCCGGGATATGACGGAGAGTTCGGAAAAATATCAATATTCAGGGAAATTGAAAACGCGCAGAAAGCCTCGGCAAATATGCAGCTGGACCTGTTTGGAAAGAGGAAGAAATGAAAAAGGTATTAAAGGACCTGTTTGTTCTGCTGGTTGTGATTTTTGTATGCGTGAACACCGCTCTGAATTTTTATATCAGGGACGGGATCAGGGGATTCAGCGATAATATAAATTTTCTTTTTTGTGTAAGTTTTATACCCGACAGAGTGACTTTTTTCGGAGTAAGGTCCGGGGAAGCGCGGGCGTTTTCTGTTACGGTTGATACGCAGATGATGAATATAATAAAGAAAGACTTTTCAAAAGGGCTGGACGGAGTTGCTGTTACAGGGCTTGATATAAGGTTTGACGCCGCGGGGAAAAAAAAGAACCTTAAACCTGCCGCGGCTTTTGTGATGCCGTATTTCAGGTATCTGAAAATAAGGCATTCGGAAATATCGTTTTGGAAAGGGGAAAAAAAACTGTTCTTTGTAAATAAAATAAACGGAAAGAGCACTTATGAAAAAAGCGCGGATGTTGAGGGCCGCAGGGTGGTATTTGACGCAAAAGGAAAGATCAACGGCAAAAGTAATGAAGAAATATTTATAAAACTGATTCACAGCCCGTATAAACGCAATGATTTTCTTTTTAATGTCTACGGCAGCAGAATAAACATAAAGGAATTTGAGGCGTTCTTCAGGAAAAATAATATTGTCATAGAGCGGGGCAGGATGAATTTTGCGGCTCAGTTTGCGGTATCCGGCGGAAGGGTGAATGTTAATAATATAATGCGGTTTGAAGGCGTAAAAATAAAAGAAGACATACCGATGGATATAAAATATCTGTTCGGCATATCTGTTGAACAGATGGTGGATTTTCTGAGCGACAGCAAAGGCAATTTTGCCGTGGATTTCAGTTTTGAAGTTAAGGAACAGGACCTTCACAGGGTCCTGAAAATATACGGGGACAAATTCGCCGAGTCAGTGGGAAACAGAATTCTGCTCGGCGCAGTAACCGCCCCCGTCCGCGCAATAACCGATCTGCTGTGGGGAATAACGGGAGGACTTATATTTAGATAAATTTTTGAATACACAATGCGGAGCTTTGAGCTTTGAACTTGGGGAAAATCAAACATTCCGGCTGCAGGCCGGGAATTATTCTGATTCAGTTAAAATAGTGTCTATGGACTCGCATACACTTTCAAAATGATTGAATACTTCGTGGTTATTAAATCGTATTTCTTTTATGCCTAAATTCAATAGTTTCCGTGTTCTTTTTACGTCTTTTTCTTTTCCTTCTTCCGTGAAGTGGCTTTCGCCGTCAATTTCAATAATTAGTTTACAAGCGGGGCAATAAAAATCAACGATATATTCAAGGATGGGTTTTTGCCGGAGAAATCTGTATTCGCAGCTTGATAAGAAACCGTACCAGAGCTTTATTTCAGCCGGCGTCATATTTTTTCGCAAATCACGTGCTAATTTTTTCAATCTATTATTATAAATAATTTTTCTTTTGCTCATAAATCACCCCTCTATACTTTATAAGATTTTACCCCCTTTTCCAAAAGGGGGCAAGGGGGATTTAGTATTTAAGGCCGGGACGA
>CAYTNY010000008.1:0-42776 GCA_964439215.1 uncultured Spirochaetia bacterium | reverse complement strand
TTCTTGCAACATAAATTTATTTGTGCTAAATTTACATTGCTGTTTGTTTCGTGAAAACTTCAGACCAAGAAAAAGACAGTATTAAAAGGCATAAAAATGCGGTATGTTTTTTGCTTGAAACCAGAGGTATAAAATGGGAATAACAAAAAAAGACGTGGAATACATAGCACATCTGTCCAGGCTGGAGATAACTCCTGACGAGGCTGAGGTCTATACCAAACAGCTGTCTGAAATAATAGAACATGTACAGAGGCTTGATGAACTTGATACTGAGAATGTGGAGCCTACGTATATGGCGATAGATCTGAAAAATGTTTTCAGAAAAGATGAACTTAAAACCAGCATTGACAACAAAAAAGTATTTGATGCGGCGCCGAGCATACAGAATAACGGCTTTAAGGTGCCGAAAATAATATAAATATGATTGGAGAGGGAATTTGGAGCTTTACGAAGAAACAATAGAAAGCCTTTATGAAAAGCTGAATAAAAAAGAGATAAAGCCCGCGGATATTCTTGACAGTATATATGAAAGAATTGATACTGTTGAGGATAAGGTAAAAGCCTATATACTTCCCACAAAGGAAATTGCTTATAAAATGGCTGAAAAAGCCGAAAAAATGATAATTTCCGGAGAAGGAGCAACCCGTCTTACGGGCATACCCATAGGACTTAAGGATAATATGGTGCTTGAAGGCGTGCCCACAACCTGCGGCGCAAAAATGCTGGAAAATTACAGGCCGCCTTACACGGCGACAGTGCTTAAAAAACTTGAAGAAGCCGGTGCTGTTTTTACCGGGAAACTTAATATGGATGAATATGCATTCGGATCTTCTACTGAAAATTCGGCTTTTTTCGCGACCCGGAACCCGTGGGATACACAGAGAGTGCCGGGAGGCTCTTCGGGAGGCTCCGCGGCTGCGGTTGCGGCAGGCATGGCTTCCGCGGCTCTTGGCTCTGATACCGGCGGCTCCATAAAACAGCCTGCTTCTTTATGCGGAGTTACGGGAATGAGAGCGACTTATGGCAGGGTGTCGCGCTATGGACTTGTTGCATTCGGTTCATCTCTTGACCAGATAGGGCCGCTTGCCAAAACCGCGGCAGACAGCGCAATAATAATGAAATATATAGCCGGCTGTGATGAAAAAGATTCCACATCAGCGTCCGTGGAAGTTCCGGATTATTATGAAAAGCTTTCGGATAATATAAAAGGAAAAGTTATAGGGATACCGGATGAGTATTTTATTGAGGGTACGGCCCCCCGGGTAAAAGAAAGTGTGATGGAAGCGCTTAAAGTTTATGAAGAACTGGGCGCAAAAATCGAAAGAATAAGCCTTCCCCATACAAAATATGCCCTGGATGTTTATTACATAGCAGCAACCGCTGAAGCGTCCTCCAATCTGGCGCGTTTTGACGGAGTTCAGTACGGGCTCAGGGATACGGAAGCAGGCAATCTGATAGAGATGTATAAAAAAAGCAGGCAGAAAGGTTTTGGACCCGAAACAAAAAGAAGAATTGTGTTCGGAACATACGTTTTATCGTCAGGTTATTATGACGCATATTATAAAAAGGCGCAGAAAGCAAGAACGCTTCTGGCGGGGGATTTCAAAAAAGCTTTTGAAAAAGTGGATGTTATTGCGACGCCGACATCGCCTACTACTGCCTTTAAAGTGGGGGAAAAAAGTTCGGATCCTTTAACGATGTATCTTTCGGACATCTTTACAATAGCCCCGAATCTTGCGGCGCTGCCCGGGATATCCATTCCGTGCGGTTTTGATGAAAAAAACCTGCCCATAGGAATGCAGATCATAGGGCGTGCTTTTGCGGAACAGGATGTATATAATACAGCATATGCATATCAGAAAAATACACAGTGGCATAAAAAAAATCCGGTTTTATGAAGGAGGAATAAAAGATGAAATGCACTAAATGCGGAAACACAGAAGGATTTCTTACTATGGTGACTGATTACAAGCCCCTTGAAATGTGGGAGTTTTTAAACGGTTCGCTTACACGTTATTGCCAGCAGGATGCGGGCGATAAAGATGAAAGCATAACATGCGGGGTCTGCGGAAGCGATGAGATTGATATGGAAGGTTTTAATACGGAAACATACACAGAAAGGCCGCTTGTTGTTTTATCCGACGGTGAATGGGAAGAAAAGATGAATGAGATGAAGAAAGAAGAAGAAGGTAAAGAAGTGGAAGATGAAGAAGAAGCCAAAGAAGAGGAAAGTGAAGAAGAAGCTAAAGAAGAGGAAAGTGAAGAGGAAGCCAAAGAAGAGGAAAGTGAAGAAGAAGAAGCCAAAGAGAAATAAAAGTTTAAGGCAGGGAGCAGAAAAATAAATGAATGCATCGGAAAAATATGAAGTTGTAATAGGGATAGAGGTTCATGCGGAGCTGAATACAAATACAAAAATGTTCTGCGGGTGCTCGGTGAAATTCGGAGCAGAACCAAATACAAATATATGTGAAGTATGCCTCGGGCTGCCGGGCAGCCTTCCTGTTATAAATGAGCGGGCAGTGCATCACGCTGTTCTTGCCGGACTGGCAATGAACTGCGAAATAGCAAAAGTGTCCAAATTTGACAGAAAAAATTATTATTATCCGGATCTGCCGAAGGCTTATCAGATATCGCAGTTTGATATGCCGATATGCGGCAAAGGATATGTTGAAATAGTTGATTCTGAGGGAAGCAAAAAAAAGATAGGCATAACCAGGATACATATGGAGGAAGACGCGGGAAAACTTCTGCATCTTACCAAAACCGGGCAGATCGGCGATGCCGAAGAATCTCTTGTTGATTATAACAGAGGAGGAGTTCCTCTTGTTGAAATCGTAAGCGACCCTGACATTAAAAGCCCTGAAGAGGCGAGGCTTTACCTGGATACGCTGAAAGCCATACTTAAATATATAAATGTATCCGACTGTAATATGGAAGAAGGGTCGTTAAGAGCGGATGCAAACGTATCCGTGATGCTTAAGGGTGCGGCGGAATTCGGCACAAAAGTGGAAATAAAGAATATGAACTCGTTTAATAACGTTAAAAAAGCGCTTGAATATGAGGTGCAGAGACAGATAAAAGCGCTTGATGACGGTGAGATAATAAAACAGGATACGAGATTGTGGGATACGGCAAAAGGAAAAACTTTTTCCATGCGCACTAAAGAAGGGTCGCATGACTACAGGTATTTTCCCGAACCCGACCTTCCTCCGATGGAAATTAAAGATGATTATGTTGAAAAAATACAGACTGAACTTCCCGAACTGCCTGTTGAAAAAATGGAGCGCTTTGTGAAAGAATACGGCATACCTTTGTATGATGCTTTTGTGCTCACGCGGGAAAAGAATACCGCTGATTTTTATGAAACTGTCGTAAAAGAGTCCGGAGAGCCGAAGCTTTCATCAAACTGGATAATGGTTGAACTTCCGGCAAGGATGAAGGATGCGGACATGAAAGATATAAGCAGCTCCAAAATAACGTCCGTGAATCTCGGGAAACTTATAGGAATGATAAAAAAAGGCACCATAAGCGGAAAGATCGCAAAGGGCGTTTTTGATGATATGTTTAAATCAGGCGGTGATCCTGAAATAATAGTAAAAGAAAAAGGCCTTATCCAGATCTCAGATGAAGGGGAAATTGCTGCAATAGTGGAAAAAATAATAGCCGCAAATGAAAAAGCAGTCCGGGAAATAAAAGGCGGAAAAGATAAGGGTATAGGTTTTCTTGTCGGACAGGTGATGAAAGAATCAAAAGGAAAGGCCAATCCCGGAATAGTAAATGAAATACTGAGAAAAAAAATATACGGATAAAGAAAGTCTGCGGTATGCCTGAAGCGTGCCGTGAAAAGGAATAAAGCGGTAAATGGCAAAAGAAAAATATAAAACAGTGCCTGTGGCAAAAGGCGATGAAGCGGAAATCACAGTGGAAAATCCTCTTTACGGAGGCGGCGGGGTGGGAAGGATACAGGGGTTTTCTGTATTTGTCCGCGGAGCGGCTCCGGGGTCACGGGTAATATGCGTGGTAGAGGATGTTAAAAAAAATTATGCCGCGGCCCGTATAAAAAACATAATAAAACGATCCCCTGATTATATTCCTCCTGAATGTCCTTATTTTGGCGGCTGCGGCGGATGCCAGTGGCTGGATATGAAATATGAAGCCCAGCTGAAGCATAAAGCCGGATTTGTGAGGACAAATATTGAAAAACAAAGGGAAGCCGCTGCGCCGCGTATTGCGGAAATAAAGGGGGCGGAAAAAAATAAATATTACAGGAACAGGGCCCAGTATAAACTTTCGGATAAAGACGGTGTTTTAAAAATGGGTTTTTACAGGGAGCGGTCCCACGAAGTTATTGATGTAAATGAATGCCGCATAGTCGGCGAAAAAATAAATGAAACCGCGCGGACAATAAAGGAAATGCTGAAAACAACACTCAGAGAAAAGGTGAGTGTTTATGATGAAAAAACACACACAGGATCTTTAAGGCATATATGCATAAGAATAAATAAGGAAAACAATGTCCTTGTTACTTTTGTCGCGGCTGATGCCGGAGCAAAAAAGGTGCTGGAAAGAGCGGCTTCTGAACTTATGGAAAAGATCCAAGGGCTTAAAAGTGTTGTTTTGAATATAAATCCTGATAAAGGGAACAGGGTTTTCGGCGCGCGGGAGATTATACTGGCGGGGGAAGGTTATCTAAAAGAACAGGTGAACGGCATAAAATTCAAACTTGCCGGAGATACGTTTTTTCAGGTAAACAGGGAAATGCTGAAAGAAATGCTTGATTTTATAGGAAAAAATCTGCATCAGGGGGCAAAGCTCCTGGATTTTTACGGCGGGATAGGCGCTTTGTCGCTGCCTTTTCATAAAACAGCGGACAGTATTTTGATCGCGGAGATAAACCCGCGCAGTATAGAAATTTTAAATAAAATAACAGAAGAAAACAGCATAAAAAACGCGCGCTGCATATCCGGGGACGCGGCAAAAAATGCCGGAAAAATTATTGCGGATGAAGACCCCGATATTATCATATTTGATCCGCCGAGAAAAGGAATACATAAAGAGGTTATTGAGGAAGTGAAAAAAAGCGGTGTTGAAAAAATAATTTATATTTCCTGCGATCCGGTTACTTTTGCAAGGGATCTGAAAGAGTTCGGGGAAAAATATGAAATAAAGGAAATACAGCCGCTGGATCTGTTCCCGCATACATATCATACGGAAACAATGTGTTTCATGGAGGCGAAGCATAAATGAACAGAAAAAAAGGATCTGTTTTTATACATACGTTCGGATGCCAGATGAACGAATATGATTCTGAACGTATGGCCGGAGCGCTTAAGGCGGAAGGGTTCGAAATAGCGCCGGATAAAAAAAGCGCGGATTACATAATTGTAAATACCTGCAGCGTCAGGAAACTTGCGGAGGAAAAAGCACTTTCTTTTATAGGGGCCGCAGCTGCCGGAAAAAAGGTTATCGCGGCGGGATGTATGGCTCAGAATATGAAGGAGAGCCTTTTTAAAAAATTCCCCCGTCTGTTTGCGGTTGTCGGGACATATAAATTTTCCGAAATAGCCGGTATTATTGAAAGCGGAGAAAAAAAGGCCTATACGGATACGGAAAATGAAAAATATCTGCCTGAAATTCTGCGGAAAAAAAAGGTTTCCGGATTCGTAACGGTAATGCAGGGATGCAATAATTTCTGCTCGTACTGTATTGTGCCTTATGTAAGAGGCAGAGAGCGCAGCAGGGGAGCGGAAGAGATAAAGGCTGAGGTCCGGAGCATGGCGGAAAAAGGATTTAAAGAAGTTACGCTGCTCGGGCAGAATGTGAACTCCTATTACGATAAAGCGGCAGGTATGCGTTTCCCCGGACTGCTCAGGGAGCTCAGCCGTATTGACGGCATTGACAGGCTCCGGTTCATGACTTCGCACCCGAAAGATCTGAGCGATGAGCTTATAAGAGCGGCTGCACAGGAAGAAAAGATTGCGCGTCATTTTCATCTTCCGGTCCAGTCGGGTTCCAACAGCGTGCTTGAAAAAATGAACCGGCGCTACAGCGTACAGCAGTATAAAGAAAGAATAAAGGCAATAAGAGAAAAGATACCCGGATGCGCAATAACTACGGATATACTTGTGGGCTTTCCCGGCGAAACAGACCGGGATTTTGATGAAACCGCGGCAATACTGGAGGAAGTGCGTTTTGATTCGGCTTTTGTTTTCAAGTATTCCGAACGAAAAGGCACAAAAGCCGAATCTTTTGCGGATGATGTCCCAAAGGAAGAAAAAACAAGGCGGATCAATTATATACTTGAATTGCAGAAAAAAATAAGCGATGATATAATAAGTAAAGAAACAGGAAAAGTTGTGTCTGTTTTGGGGCTTCATATCAGTTCTAAAAGGCCCGATGAGGTTGAAACGTCCGCTGAAAGCGGAAAAAAAGTATTTGTAAAAGGCGGAAATGAACTTATAGGGAAAATGATAAAAGTAAGACTTTTAAGGCCAAGAGGTCTGTCGTTTGAAGGCGGTATAATCCAGGAATAAAAAAGAGGCGGTTTAATGTTGAAAAAAAAGTCATTGTTGGCAGTGTTGTGCATAGTTTTTGCCGTGATTGCGCCGGTTCTGCATGCAGCGCCGCTGCTGGAAGAAGACGCGTATCTTGAGGCAATGGAGGCGTTCAATGAAAAAAAATATGACGAGGCATCCGGGAAATTTGATGAATTCCTGAAGAATTTCCCGGACAGTTCTTATAAACCGAATATTCTTTTAAAACAGGCAGAACTGGCGGATGATTTTTTTGAAAAAAAGGCCCTGTATGAAAAGGTCATACTTGATTATCAGAACTCTGAATATGAAGCGGAAGCCGCCTATTCTCTCGGCAGGGCCTATTATGCCAGAGAAGATTACCAATCAGCGGAAAAATATCTCACGGCAATGCTGAAAAAACATTCAAATTCATTCTGGGTTGAACCTTCTTATTATTATCTTATGCTTACTCTGATTTCAATGGAGCACTACGGCGAGGCGGAAAATATTTACGGGGATTATAACTCAAACAATCAGTTTTATATGTACAAGAGCCGCATGGATCTCGCGTATGCGAATATGCTGATGCGGAAAAAAAATTATTCAAAAGCCGCAAAAGTATATAATGAAATTCTTTCCGGATATGACGAAAAGGAACGGTATATTTATGCTCCGGATATTTACGCGCGTTTGGCGGATTGTTATGAAAAAACAGGGGAATCCGAAAAAAGAGAGAGGATATTAAAAGAATTAAAGTTGAAATATCCGGGTTCAAAAGAGTCAAAACAGGTTAAAGAACAGGTGCGGAAAAATGCAGATGCAGCGGATGCCAAAACGCCGGAAATAAAAACGCAGCCGGTTGTAAAGGCGCCCGCAAAAGAAAAAAATGAAAAATTTTATTCGGTTCAGCTGGGGGCCTTTTCCACGCGCGCAAATGCCGAAAAAATGAAAAACCGGTATGAAGATAAAGGATACAGCATGATCATAAGAAAATCCGGCAGTCTTTATCTTGTTCAGCTTGGACGTTTTGACACTTACGGACAGGCAAAAAGTTTTGCCGAAGATTTTTCGGTGACAGAGAGAATCAGGTCATATCTTGTAAAACAGGTCAGCGAGTAAAAAATAGAATATTGACAATAAATCAAAGAAATGTATAATTTATTATAAATATAAAAGGAGACAAACCATGAAAAAAATATGTCTGCTTATGATTATTATTATGGCAGCGGCATTGGCGGGCTGTGATTCCGGAATTTATTCTTCGGGAGGCCCTGTTAACGCGACTATTGAAAATAACACCGATAACACCGATGACTGGTACGTAAGTGTATATTTGATAAAAACAGATAAAGACCCCGAACTTTTAGGAGAGATTGATCCCGGATACGTTGAAGTTTTTGAACTGAATTCCGGGGAATGTCTGGAATTTGAAGGGCCCACCAATGATAGATTTGTTGAATGGGGTATTTTGGAATGTTTTTATGAAGACAGGACAGTTACGCTGACGCTGGATTAAATAAAAAACAGGAATATTTTAAAACATAAATTGATATAATATGGTTTAAAAACAGGGGGTATTATAAAAAAACATTTATTTATTTTTTTATAATACAGTAGATTAAAAGGCAGGGATAAAAGTGTTTTATATCCCGGAAAAAAGAGGAGGAAAGAGCAATGAGGAGGTTGTTTAAGAAAAAAAAAGGGCAGGGCATGACAGAATACATTCTGATAATTGCTCTGATCGCGATTGTGGTTATCGCGGGCGTAAGGCTTTTTGGATCAAAGGTTAATGACGGTTTTCAGAAAGCTTCGGAAAAAATAGAAGAAAACACTCAAATGTAACATGGGAAAAAGAACCAGGCAGGAAAATATTTGGGAGGTTTTTAAAAGTTTCAGGATAAAAAAGCCTGAAAAACAAAAGAGATTGTTTGCTGTTTAAGGGCGGCGGTTATTGTAAATATTAAAACAGTCCGGATAATATATTGCGGCCGGCTGCTTAATGCTGAGGGCTGTTTATAAGCGGCCCTCTTTTTAGAAAATTTTAAAGAGGGGCGGCACCCTTTATAAAAAAGCGCACATTTGTACCGGGCAGCGTTATAAATAAAGTTTAGGGTTGATTATCCGCTCTGATTATTATATATTATTAAACAATATGAAATTAATCCGGCTGCAGGCGGGATTAAAATAAAATTAAGGAGAAATATCGTGAGAAAAATTGTTGTTTTTTTAATTGTTTTGTTTTTATTTGCAGGATGCGAAAAAGCCGGTGAAAAAGTTGCTGAGGTAAACGGCAAAAAAATTACTGAAGCGGATTTTAAAAGTGATGTGGCTAATCTTCCCGAGCAGTATAAAGCAATGTCTTCGAGCCCGGAAATAAAAAGAGCCATAATAGAAAATCTTGTTATGGCGGAACTTCTTTTGCAGGAAGCTGAAAAACAGGAGCTTTTTAATGATTCGGAAGTTAAAAAAAGACTTGAAACGCAGAAAGCTGAAATAATCGCAAATGCGGAAACAGAAATAGAACGTCTTAAAAAGCAGAAAAAAAATGCTGAAAAAGAGGCAAAAAAAGAGATAGCAATTCAGGAATTGATAGAATCAAGGGATTTTAAAGACGTGGAAGTGGAAGAAAAAAACATACGCGACCAGTATGACAGCTATGTAAGCAGTTCAAAAGCAAGGGATCCAAATGCGGAAATACCAGCTTACAGCGATGTTAAAGAGGATATAAGACTGGCTACAGCAAGACAAAAATGGCTTGAGAACCTGAAAGAAGAAGCTGAAGTAACAGTTAATGAAGATTTTATTGAAGCGGAAGCTGATAATTCCGGACAGCTGGAAGGGATGCAGCTTCAGCAGCAGCAGCAGCAACAGCAGCAACAGCAACAGCAGCAACAGCAGCAGCAGTAAGGATAATCAGTAGAGAAAAAACAAGTTAAATAAAATAAAAGTCTTGTATTATAAAAGTTTTTGTTTGGTATATTTTTAAAGTTTTAAAAAACCGCATGCCTGTTGATTTTTAAGCGGGTCCCGCAGCGGTGCGGGCGCTTAAAAGATGAAGCAGGCAGAGGAAAAAAACCAGGAGGAACAGTTATGCCGCAAATCACCATGAAAGCTCTGCTTGAATCCGGGGTCCATTTCGGACACCAAACCAAAAGATGGAATCCCAAAATGAAGCCTTATATCTTCGCCGCAAGGAACGGAATCTACATTATTGACCTTCAGAAAACACTCCGTTATTCCCGGGAAGCTGTTGCGTTTTTGCGTACAGTGGTCAGAAACAATGAAAAAGTCATGTTTGTCGGGACGAAAAAACAGGCAAAGGACTCCGTAAAGGAAGAAGCCATAAGGTGCGGTATGCCTTATGTTTCTTCAAGATGGCTCGGCGGAACACTCACGAATTTTGAGACGATTAAATCAAGGGTTGAAAGACTGAAACAGCTTGAGGAAATGGAAACTACCGGGATCATTGAAAAATATCCTATCAAAGAAAAAATATCAATGCGCAAAGAACTTAAAAAACTCACGGAAAATCTGGAAGGCCTGAAAGATATGTCAAAAATGCCGGGATGTATGTTTGTGATAGATGTAAAAAGAGAAGAAAACGCCGTGAAAGAAGCAAATAAACTGGGAGTTCCTGTTGTTGCTGTTGTTGATACCAACTGTGACCCGGATTATATTGATAAAATAATTCCGGGAAATGACGACGCTATAAGAGCTGTCAGGCTTATGTGCAAAATAATGGCGGATACTATAATAGAGGAAAAAGTAGCCATAGAGAAAGAAAAAGAAATAGAAATAAAAAAACAGGAAGAAGAAGAAGCAAAACAACAGGCAGCGGCGGATGCTGAAAATTCCGAAGAAGCCAGTGCAATTGCTTCTGATAATACGGACTATGAAAAAGTGTTTGCCGATGAGCAGAAACCGGATGCGGAAGAAAAAAAGAACGCGGCTGCTGAAGAACAGCCGGAGGATAAGAAAACATCCGCGGATACCGCAGAAAATAAAGACGCAGCCGCCGAAAACACGGTAAAAACCGAAGAGAAAACCGAAGAGAAATAAGTATATTAAAAATAAAGGAGTGTGCTAAAATGGCTGAAGTAACAAAAGAGCTTGTAAAAGAGCTGAGAGAAAAAACGGGTGCGGGGATGAATGACTGCCGCAAGGCCCTGATAGAAAATAATTGTGATACTGAAAAAGCCGTTGAATGGCTGAGAGAAAAAGGCATAGCAGGCGCGTCTAAAAAAAGCGCAAGAACCGCAAAAGAAGGGCTTATATATTCCTATATACATTCGGGCGGCAAAGTGGGTGTGCTGGTTGAGGTTAATTGTGAAACTGATTTTGTCGCAAGAACCGAGGATTTTCAGAATCTGTGCAAGGAGATATCCATGCAGATAGCCGCAATGTCGCCTCTGTATGTGACAAGGAACGAAGTGCCTGAGGATCTTATTGAAAAAGAGAAAAAAATCTTTATGGAGCAGATGAAAGATTCCGGAAAACCGGAAAATGTCCTTGAAAAAATAGTGGAAGGCAAAATAGGGAAGTTTTTTCAGGAAATATGCCTTTATGAACAGGCTTATGTAAAAGAGGATAAAAAGAATATAGAGGAAATGATAAAAGAGAACATAGCCACTATAGGGGAAAATATTGTAGTAAAAAGATTTGCCAGATACGCCCTGGGTGAAAAATAAAGACGGAACAAAGAGAGTTTTTTAAACGAACGGAGGCTTTTATGGCTGTAAAGAAAATATCCGCGGCAAACAGATATACAAGAATAATGCTGAAAATAAGCGGTGAAGCTCTTGCCGGCGAGAAAAAAAGCGGAATAGATTATGATACTGTTTACAGCATAGCCAAAGAAATCAAAGAAGTGAAAAAAATGGGAACCCAGGTCTGTGTTGTAATAGGCGGCGGGAACATATTCCGCGGCGGAAGAGGCAAAAATTTCAAAGTGGACAGGGTCGTGGGGGATTATATGGGGATGCTTGCCACGATAATAAACGCGCTTGCTCTTCAGGATGTACTTGAACAGATGAAAGTTGAAACACGGGTTTTGTCGGCAATAGAAATGCAGCAGCTTGCCGAGCCCTTTATTAAAAGACGGGCCCAGAGGCATCTTGAAAAGGGAAGAGTTGTTATTTTCGGCGGGGGGACGGGCAATCCTTACTTTACGACGGATACAGCTGCGGCTTTAAGAGCCATTGAAATAGGCGCGGAAGTTATGCTTAAAGCCACAAAAGTAGCGGGTGTATACAGCGGAGATCCTGAAAAAGAAAAAAATGTAAAAAAGTTTTCCGAAATAAGATATATTGACGTTCTGAACAAACACCTGAAAGTCATTGATTCAACCGCTATATCCCTGTGTATGGAAAACAGCATACCCGTTATAATCTTTAATATGAACGAAAAGGGCAATATAAAAAAGGTTGTTAAAGGGAAAAAAATAGGGACAATAATTTATTAAAAACGGAGGCAGGTATGGAAGAAATATTTAAAGACGCTGAAGACAGAATGAAAAAATCCATTGATGTTTTTCAGAGGGAGCTGCTGACAATCAGAACAGGGCGGGCAAATATACAGGTGCTTGACGGTGTTAAAGTTTCATATTACGGACAGGAATCCCCCGTAAATCAGGTGGCAAGTGTTTCTGTGATAGAAGCAAAAACACTGGATATAAAACCGTGGGACAGATCATGCATTCTTGAAATTGAAAAAGCCATAAATACGGCAAATCTGGGGCTCAGCGTGACAAATACCGGAGATTCGCTGAAAATAAGGTTTCCGGACCTTACCGAGGATACAAGAAAAGACATGGTTAAGAAAGTAAAAAAACTCGGGGAAGAATCAAAAGTGGATATAAGAAACATAAGGCGCGACGCGAATGAAAAAGTAAAAGAACTTGAGAAGAAAAAAGAAATATCACAGGATGACGAAAAAACCGCGGAAGCACGGGTGCAGAAACTTACGGATAAATATATAAAGAAAATAGATGAGATAGTAAAAGAAAAAGAAGAGGATTTAATGACAATTTAACCGCGGAGTCCGCGGTTTTTGAAGGGATGTTTAATGAACCGAAAAAGCAGCCTTCCGGAACATATTGCCGTTATTATGGACGGAAACGGAAGATGGGCAAAAAAAAAGAACCTGCCGAGGATAATGGGGCATAAAGAAGGCGCAAAATCAGTGCGCATAATAACCGAAGCCTGTGCTGAAAAAGGAATAAAATACCTTACTTTTTATGCGTTTTCAACTGAAAACTGGAAGCGCCCGGAGAAAGAAATAAAATTTTTAATGCGTCTTTTAAATGAATATCTCGTTAAAGAAGTAAAGACAATAATGAAAAACAACATACGTTTTAATACTATAGGAGATATTTCAGCGCTTGATTCCGGAATAAGGGAAAAAATAAAAGAACTGAAAAAAAAATCCTCAAAAAACACCGGCCTTGTTATGACGCTTGCTCTTAATTACGGAAGCCGGGCGGAAATAACAAGAGCGGTAAAAAAAATAGCATCAGAAGTAAAGAATAAAAAAACAGAAATAAAGGATATTGATGAAAACTTTATATCACGCAGGCTTTATACGGATAAAATGCCGGATCCGGATCTTTTGATAAGAACCAGCGGCGAAATGAGAATAAGCAATTATCTTTTGTGGCAGCTTGCCTATTCAGAAATATATGTAACGCCGGTAATGTGGCCCGAGTTCAGAAAAAAAGATCTTGCTGCCGCGCTTGACGCGTATTCAAAAAGGAACAGACGATTCGGGGGTATAGAATGATAAAAAGAATCCTTATGGCAGCGGTGCTTCTTCCTGTTTCGCTGATTCTGGTTTTTATGGAAAACCGGTATCCATTCCTTATATTTGTGTCAATTGCTCTGACTGCGGCCCTTAATGAAATGTATGTGATGTTTGATAAGAAAAACATGAAAAATTTCAGAATGGTAGGGCTGATGTTCGGCGCCGTCATATATGCCATGCTTATACTTGATTTTAAAATGTGGCTCTATTTTTATGCTGTTGCGCTTTTTATAATGGGGCTCTTTGCGCTGCTTTTGATAACAAGGGATGTGGAAAGTTTTCCGAAAATAATTTATACCATTGCGCCGGTGTTTTTTATATCAACACTGGGAGCATTCGGGATACTGCTCAGACAGCTTGAGAACGGAAGCTGGTGGCTGTTTGTATTGTTTGCCCTTACGATGTCCTATGATGCCGGAGCTTATTTTATAGGCTCGGCAATGGGCAGGCATAAGCTCATACCTGAATTATCTCCGGGAAAGACAGTGGAAGGCGCCGCGGGCGGGATGATCATAAATGCGGCGGTTATAACGGCTCTTTATTTTTTTGTCCTGCCGGAAGTTCTCTCTGATATCCCGGATATGTTAATGCATCTGATTATACTTTCCGTAATAATGTCTGTTGTGGGACAGGGCGGAGATATTTCGGTTTCTGTTATAAAACGTTTTACCGGAGTAAAAAATGCCTCAAATATTCTGCCCGGGCACGGAGGGGTGCTTGACCGCATAGATTCTCTGCTGTTTAATGCCCCTGTACTGTATTTTTATATAAAATCATTTTTGGCGGTATAACTGTGAGAAATATTGTTATATTGGGTTCAACGGGATCTATAGGGAAATCAGCGCTTGAACTTATTGACGGGCCGCTGTCCGGAACAAAGGTAATTGCCCTGTCCGCTAATGAGAACGAAGCAGAGCTTTCAAAGCAGATAAAAAAATACCGGCCCGAATATGCGGTTATGCAGAATCCGGTAAAAGCGGAAAGACTGAAAAAACGTTTCAGAAAAACAAAAATTCTTGCGGGAACAGAAGGGCTGGTGCGTATAGCATCATTAAAAAAAGCCGATGTTGTTCTTTTAAGTATTGTGGGGGCCGCGGGTATTATTCCGCTGATGTCAGCGATAAGACAGGGGAAAAAAATAGCGCTCGCAAATAAAGAAGCGCTCATAATAGCCGGCAGAATAATACAGAAAGAAATAAAAAAATACGGAGCCTGTATTCTGCCGGTGGATTCCGAGCATAATGCGGTTTTTCAGGCTCTGAAGGGAAATAAAAAACAGTACGTTAAAAAACTTATTATTACCGCGTCGGGAGGGCCTTTTAAGAATACTGCGGCAAACAGGCTGAAGAATATAACTGTGCCGCAGGCGCTTGATCATCCGACCTGGAAGATGGGACGGAAAATAACAATAGATTCAGCAACGCTGATGAATAAAGGCCTGGAGGTTATAGAGGCGCATTATCTTTTCGGAATACCTTATGAAAAAATAGAGGTTGTAATACATCCGCAGAGTATAATACACTCAATGGTTGAATACATAGACGGTTCTGTTATTGCTCAGATGTCAATGCCGGATATGCGGCTTCCCATAATGTATGCCCTGACATATCCCGAGAGGCGGAACGGCATAATAAAACCGCTGAGGCTGGAAAAACTCAGTAAACTTACGTTTTTTCCTGTTGATTTTAAAAAATTCAGATCTTTCTCGCTTGCCCTTGAAGCGGGGAAAACAGGCGGTACAATGCCCGCGGTTATGAATGCGGCAAATGAAACCGCGGTAAAGAACTTTCTGAAGAAAAAAATAAAATTCACCGATATACCTGTTTATATTGAAAAAGCAATGCGTGCGCATCGTGTTGTGAAAAAACCGGATTTTGAGGAAATACTTAAAACAGACCTTGAAACCAGGGAAAAAACGGAGATGATGATAAATGGTTGAAATTCTTTTTATAATAATAGTGCTTGGAATTACAATATTTGTACATGAACTGGGGCATTTTGCCACGGCGAAATTAATGGGTATTTCTGTTGAAAAATTTTCAATAGGCTGGGGGCCGAAGATCGTGGCCTTTAAAAAAGGCGGAACAGAGTATCAGATCTCCTGGCTTCTTTTTCTCGGCGGATATGTAAAAATGGAAGGGGAAAATCCTCAGGAAATACAGGATGCCGGAGATAAAGGATTTTTAAACCAGCCTGTATATAAAAGAATAATAGTGGCGGTGTCCGGAGTTGCGATGAATATGGTTCTGGCGGTTGTTCTTATATGGGTGGTTCTGACTGCAGGGACAGATACGCTGAAAACACAGGTGGGTAAAGTGAAACAGGGATATCCCGCGGCTGAGGCCGGAATTATTAAAGGGGATCTGATAACTGAAATAAACGGGGACAAAGTTATGTACTGGGAGCAGCTTACCGGGGCCATAAAAGAAAACGGCGGAGAACCTCTTGAAATAAAAGCACTGAGGGACGGAAAAAAAATAACAGCAACCGTTTATCCTGTTGTTGAAGATACCGAAAATATAATAAATGACATAATAACAAGGCCGGTTATCGGCATTGAACCGCTTGCTTACCTGAATGTTGTGGAAAGCCTTGATGAAAAATACCCTGCTTTTGAGGCGGGTTTAGAACCGGGGGACGAAATAACCGCGGTAAATAATGTTAAAACAGATTACTGGGATGAAGTTGCCGAGCAGATAAAAAAAGCAGAAGGCGGGATAAAACTTGATGTTAAAAGAGACGGGGAAGAAAAGGTCTTTAACATAAAACCAAAAATGGAAGAACGCAAAACAGCCGATGGAGAGAAAGAAACAGCACCGGTGCTTGGTATAATGCCGAAGGGGAACTTTATAAAAGAAACATACAGTCCCGTGAAAGCCGCGGAAAAATCCGTTGAAAAAACAGTATTTTTTACTGCAATAACCGTAAAAGCGGTATATAAAATGATATCCGGGAAAATGGAGCCGGATGTTGCGGGACCGGTAGGTGTTATGCATATAACCTATCAGGTTGCAAAAACAGGATTTGTTAATCTTCTTATGCTTTTTGCCATAATCAATATAAACCTTGCGCTTGTAAATATACTTCCTATACTTCCGCTTGACGGCGGGCTTGTTCTGCTTTTTGCAGTGGAAGGCATAATAAAAAGGCCGGTTCCGCTGAAAATACAGGAAGCACTGATGCAGGCGGGATGGTATCTTCTGATAATACTGATCGTATTTTTTACATATAAAGATATATTAAGGCTGTTTGGCGGGGATTAAGCGGTTTATAAAATGAATTTTTAAAAGGATGGAGCCCGGCAATGAAGCGTATAAAAACCCGTACAGTGAAAATAGGCGGCCTGTCAATAGGCGGAACAAATCCGGTGGCTGTTCAGTCAATGACGAATACGGCTACAAAAAACACAGAAAAAACAATACAGCAGATAAAACGACTGGAACATGCCGGATGTGAACTGATAAGATGTTCTGTTCCGGATAAAGTTTCGGCAGAAGCGCTGAAAAAGATTGTATCCAAAGCCCGCGTACCTGTGGCTGCGGATATTCATTTTGACCATAATCTGGCGCTTGCTGCGCTTGAAAACGGAGCGGATAAAATAAGAATAAATCCCGGAAATATAGGCGGCAGGGGGAAAGTGAAAAACGTGATTGATGCCGCTAAAATGCATAAAGCGGCAATAAGAATAGGTGTCAATGCCGGTTCTTTAAAAAAAGATCCGGATTATAAATTAGGCGTAAAAAGCGGAAATAAAACAGCCGACTTGATGGTTGCCGGTTTAATGGAGCATATTGTGTTTTTTGAAAAAAACAGATTTAAAAAGATCGTTGTGTCGCTTAAAGCATCTGATATAATCACAACTGTTGACGCGTGCAGGCTGTTTTTAAAGTACAGGAATTATCCCCTGCATATAGGGATAACAGAGTCAGGAACGGAATTTTCAGGAGCAATAAAGTCAGCTGCGGGTATTGCTGTGCTGCTTTATGAAGGCATAGGCGATACTGTAAGGGTTTCGCTGACTGCGGATCCCGTAAAAGAAATATTTACCGCTTATAAAATACTTGGTTCAATGGGTGTTAGAAAAAGAGGTGCTGAAATAATATCCTGTCCGACCTGCGCGCGGACATCCATAAACGTTATAAAACTTGCGAGAGATGTTGAAAAATTAACGGAAGATGTTAAAAAACCGGTTAAGATCGCTGTTATGGGCTGTCCGGTAAACGGACCGGGAGAAGCAAAGGACGCTGATATAGGAATAACCGGAGCCGGAAAAACAGGGATAATAATAAAAGACGGAAAAGTGATAAAAAGAACCGCAAAAAAAGAGCTTCTCAAAGTTTTTATGAAAGAACTTGACAGAGTATTAAAAAAGAAATGATTCAAACAAAAAAGGCCAGACTAACGGTATAATTGAAAAAAAGAGGCATGCGGGCGGGCTTTTATTTGCGTCCGGGACAGAAAAATTAACAGACTGAAAACAATTACAAGAAAAAAGTAAACGGAGGTTTTTTTATGCTTTGGAGCAGGGCTTTGATAAATACAGTAAGGGAGACCCCGAAAGAGGCGGAGGCGGTAAGCCATAAGCTTATGATGCGCGCCGGTATGATAAAAAAACTTGCGTCCGGGATATATGATTTTCTGCCGGTGGGTTTTAGGGTCGTAAATAAAATAACGGGAATAATAAGGGAAGAGATGAATGAAGCGGGCGCGCAGGAGGTGCTTCTGCCTGTTTTATCTCCGGCTGAACTCTGGAAAGAAACCGGCCGCTGGGACCTTTACGGAAAAGAAATGATGCGCATAACCGACAGGGCGGGAAATGAATTTGCAATGGGGCCCACTCATGAAGAAATAATAACGGATCTTGTAAGAAGAGAGATAAATTCCTATAAACAGCTTCCTCTTAATTTGTATCAGATACAGGTGAAGTTCCGCGACGAAATACGTCCGCGTTTCGGCATAATGCGGGCCAGAGAATTTATAATGAAGGATGCCTATAGTTTTGACCGCGATGAAAAATCTGCGCGGCAGAGTTACGAACAGATGTTTGAAGCGTATAATAAGGTGTTTAAAAGAATTGGTTTTAAGTTCAGGCCGGTTGAAGCTGATCCCGGAGCAATCGGAGGGTCGTCATCAGCTGAATTTATGGTGCTTGCGGATACCGGAGAGGAAACCATAATTTTCTGCAAAAACTGCGAATATGCGGCCAATGTTGAAAAAGCAGAGAGCGGAGCCGGAAAGAATGAGGATATTGCTCCCAAAGAAAAAATTAAAAGGGTGCATACTCCGGACATACGAACGGTAGAGGAGCTGGCCGCATTTTTGGAAAAAAAACCGGAAGAAACCGCAAAAACCATTTTATATATTGCGGATAACGAACCTGCTGCGGTTATGATGAGAGGCGGCAGGGAGATAAATGAAATAAAACTAAAAAACGCTCTTGATGTTTCTGAAATAAGGCTTGCGTCGCCTGAAGAGATCATGGAAAAAACAGGCGCGCCGGTTGGATTTGCCGGGCCCATAGGAATGAAAGATAAAGGTGTGCCTGTTTATATAGATTCAACGGTTGCCCGGATGAATGATATTGTATGCGGAGGAAATGAAAAAGATTATCACTATACGGGAGTGAATATTAAAAGGGATTTTGAACCGGACCGCATTATTGATGTATTAAAGGTAAAAAAAGGAGATATATGTCCGAAATGCGGAGGCGCTGTTGATGAGCAGAAAGGTATTGAAACAGGGCATGTGTTTTATCTCGGAAAAAAGTATTCAAAGGCAATGGGAGCTGTTTTCAAGGATGAATCCGGAAAAGAACAGGAAATAGAAATGGGGTGTTACGGAATAGGAGTTACAAGAATAGCCGCGGCCGCAATAGAACAGAATCATGATGAAAACGGGATAATATGGCCCATGGCAATAGCGCCGTATGAAGCTGTAATAATACCCGTGAATACCAAATATAAAGAAGGTTTTGATTATGCGTCGGATCTTTATGGAAAACTTAAAACCGCGGGAGTGGATGTGATTATGGATGACAGGGATATATCCCCGGGAGTTAAGTTTAAAGACGCGGATCTTGTGGGATTTCCGCTGCGGATAGTAGTGGGGGAAAAGAATTTTAAAAACGGGAAAGTTGAGTTTAAAATAAGACGTGAAAGCGGATTTGAACTTCTTGAAAAAACAGAGGTTTTTGACCGGGTAACCGAAACAGTTAAAAAAGAAAAAAACACAATTTGATATTTTTGCGGTTCTGAACAGATTTTTTTGGCGGCGGTTGTTTTCGTATTAATTTTAAAACTAACAAGCCTATTAAAACACATAAAAAATTGACAAAATACTTTTAAAATGCTAATATTTATTTATTAAAGCATAAATTTATATGTAAAGGGGCAGTGTATATGATGAAGGGTCTGGTGAGTGTTCTTGCTGTTGTAGCGGCAATTTTTCTGTTTTTTGTCGTAGGAGCAGAAAATGTAAGTGAAAAATTTGAAAACTATATACAGGAAAAAGTAACGGATGAAGATGAAAAACAGCATCTGAAAGTACAGAACATAAGATATGTATATTTAGCGGGTAAATATGAGAGGGCTGAAAAGCTGATAAAGGAATTTCTTGATAAATATGACAGGTATGACGAATACAGCGAAGATGATCCGCTTGGAGACAGGGTGGCATTTATGCATTTTATGCTTGGGCAGGTCTATGACAGACAGATAAGAAATGTAAAAGCGAAATTTCAGTATAAAAAGTACATAGAAAGGTTTCCCAACGCTGAAAATGTTGAAAAAGCCAAAAAAAGGATCAGGGAGATACTTTGAAAATAAATGGATGTGGTGCATGAAATTTAAACAGTATTTATACTGCAGTGATAATTTTATTTGCGCGGATAAAAAGGCGCGTTTTTTTTACGGATGGGTTTTAAGTTTTATTTTTATATTGTTTGCGGCATCTGTTTTATATGCGGCTGACAGCCGTACAATAGAGATAGATGACGATCCGGGGGATACGGACGGTATAATAATAATAAATCCCGGCCAGACAGAGCCGGAAGAGCTTGAAAGGTATATACTTCAAAGACGCAGAATAGCACCTGCTGAAGATATCAGGGATGAAATTGATTATTCCGGCGGGGAAGCGGAGCTCAGGATAGATTATGAGGAAGACGATGAGGCGTCAGTAATACTTGTTGACGACTTAGACAGCGGAAGAATACAGCGCGCCGGATATATAATGGTGGAAAAAGCAGGGTTTATAAGCGATAATTTTGTACAGGACGGTGTCTTATATTCAAAAAACAATAAATTTATCCTTACGCAGGGCGATGAAGTTTATGTGGATATTACCGTTGGAAGGCCCGCAAGCGAAGGCATGTTCTTTGTCATATACGATGATTCGGAAGAGATATATTCAAAAGACGGCGACGAATTCATGGGAAATGTAATAAATATTCAGGGGCATGGATATATTCAGGAGCGTATTTCAAACAACAGATACAGAGCAAAAATAAAAAGAGCAAATACCGCCATAAAGGAAAGTTCAAAAATAAAGATGCGCAGCGATATAATGAATTATCACCGAAAAATAAGCAACAGGGTAAAAGGCGCCGGACAGAATGTGAATGCGGAAATAATAAAAGGAAAAGAAAACAGGGAAAACATACATTATAAAAACATAGTATACATAAATGCGGGACTTAATAAGGGAATTATCCCCGGCGAAAGGCTTGAAATATTTGTTCCGGAAGCGGATACGGACGAGGGCCCTGTTGAAGCTTATCATACGGCCGGATATCTTCTGGTCATTAATTCAATGCGCAGAACATCGGTTGGGATGATAATAAAACAGAAACAGCCGATTAAACCCGGGTATATAGTAAGGTCCATACGCAATTGATGAGGGTGTAATGAAAATAGACAGCAGATACAGTCTTCTTATAATCGGCAGCATAATAGTTGTTCTTCTGGGAATAAATCCTTTTTCAATTCCGGTTAATTTTCTTTTTATCGCGGCTGCGGTAATTACTGCTTTTTTATCATTCCGGAAAAACCGGATAAACGGTTTATTTGCCGGACTTTTATTTTCATTTACATATTACGCGGTTAATGAAATTATACTGCTTGATTTTATTATTAATACCGCGGTTCTGGCTGTTTTTGCGGTTCTGGGAGATAAACTGAAACTTTTGAAAAAAGAAGAAACAAAAAAATACGGTCTTTCTGAAGAAAAAGTTTTTTTGGGAAAAATAGTCAATTCTCTTATGCTTGCCCATGATATGCTGTGGGATATAAAAAAAGGGCTGCCAAAAAAAGATATACGCGGTCTGTTTGCCGGCAATATTAAAAATTCTTCTGATGTTGAAATGGTCTGGATCTATGAAAAGACTGATACGGACGGCGAAATGAAGCTTGCTTATGAGTCGGACAAAAGCTCTGTGCCGCCGCCGGAAATACTTAAAGCGGCAGAATTAAAAGGAAAATTTCTGAAGAATCTGAATGTATCGTCCGTTGGTATTTTAAATAGAAAGCCGCCCGGATACTGCGTAATAGTTCCGGTAAAAGAAAATAATGAAATAAAAGAAATTGTTATTCTTTTCAGGAAAAATGAATTTGACCACAGTGATATATATATAGCGGAGTTCTTCTCCGCTCAGGTTTTTGTTATTCTGGAAAAAAACGGCCTTTATGACAGGCTTAAAGAAAATTATGAAAAAACAATAGAGGCTCTTGCTCTTGCAATTGATACAAAGGATCATGAAACGCCCGGACATTCCATGGATACAATGGGATTTGCGGTGAAAATCGCGGAAAGAATGAATCTTGATGAAAAAGAAAAAGAAAAAATAAAATATGCGTCCCTTCTTCATGATATAGGGAAGATAAATATAAGCGGCGCGATTCTTAATAAACCCGGGCCGCTTACGCGGGAAGAATACGAGGAAATAAAAAAGCATTCCGGAAAGGGGGCGGAAATACTCGGAAAAATGGACAGATTTGAGGAAATAATACCGATAATTTTTCATCATCATGAGCGTTTTGACGGGAATGGTTATCCTTACAGCCTCAAAGGAAACAATATACCTATTGGATCCAGAATATGTGCGGTTGCGGATGCGTATTCTGTAATGCGTTCGGACAGGCCTTACAGGGGGAAAATGCCGGAAAAAGCCGCGGTAGAGGAGCTGAAAAAACATGCGGGCACACAGTTTGATAAAAAAGTGGTTGATGTTTTTCTGGATATACTGAAAGAAGAAGGAAAAGCGGATCCCGTATCCCGCAATAAAGACTAATGGATGAACAGGAGGCTTTTGCGGAGATAAAAAAAACAATAAATAATGAAAGAGGTCTTGATGTAAATCAGTATAAAGAAAATTATCTTAAAAGAAGATTTGCTGTCCGTATGAGAGCGCTCCATAAGATAACATATTGTGAATATCTTGAAAAAATAAAAGCAGATCCCGGAGAAATGAATATTCTTCTGGACAGGCTTACTATTAATGTTACGGAGTTTTTCAGAGATCCTGAAATGTATATAGAGTTTGAAAACGAACTGCTTCCGGCGCTTATAAATGAAGGCAAAAAAAAATTCAGAATATGGAGCGCGGGATGCTCCACGGGCGAGGAGCCGTATTCCATTGCGGTGTCAATAGAAGAGGCGCAGGACGCTATGGGAGTCAGAAATTTAACTTATGAAATATACGCGTCTGATATTGATGAAAAAGTGCTTCGCGCCGGTGTTGAAGGCGTATATGAAGCAAGAACAATGAGAAATATCGCGCCTAACAGAAGGGCTAAATATTTTACTGATGCAGGAAATGAAAAGTACAGGGTTAATGACAGTATTAAAGAAAAAATAAGATTTATACGGCTGAATCTTATGAAACCGTATGAAAAAAATTTTTTTGATGTAGTCTTTTGCAGGAATGTTATAATATATTTTACAAAAGAACTTCAGGAAGAAGTTATGCAGACGTTTTATGATTCTTTAAGAAGCGGCGGTATTTTGATACTGGGGAAAACAGAAACAATGCTTCTGGGATTCAGGAACAGGTTCAAATGCATAAATATAAAAGAAAGAATGTTCAGGAAGGTTGATGAATAATGGAAACGGCGCAGGATCACATTAATCTGGGGCTTGCTTTTGCCATGAGCAAAAACCATGCACAGGCCATAGCGGAATTTGAAAAGGCATTGATGCTCAATCCGGATGATGCAGAGGTTTATGCGCATCTGGGAAATGCGTATATCAGCAAAGGTGAGTTTGACAAAGGCGTAAAATCGTTTGAAAAAGCACTTGGAATAAATCCTATGAATATAAATGTGCTTATAAAGCTTGCCGGGCTTCATTCCAATATGGGAAAATTTGACAGCGCAATGGAAGAATATAAAAAAGCTCTGGAAATAAAACCCGAAGATACGAATTTAAAGCATGGGATCGCGGATCTATACGTAAAGAAAGAAAAATATGACGAGGCAAAAAAAATATACAGGGAAATACTGTCGCTGGAGCCCGGAAATACAGAAGTTGGTTTTAAACTGGGATATATATATGAAAATGAAAAGAATTACGAGAACGCCGCCAAAGAATATGAAAAGGTCCTTGGAATGAACCCCAATAGCCCGGGAATAAACGCAATGCTGGGCAATGTATACAAACATATGAAAAAATTTGATGAAGCGATCAAATGTTATGAAAATGCCACGCGTATAAACCCCAAAGAAGCCGGGGCCGCTTATAATCTTGGGGTGCTTTATTTTGAGATGGGGAAATATGAGGACGCATTAAGGGAGCTTGAACGGGCCAAAAAGAACCGTTTTTTAAACAGTGACGTTTATCTTCTTACCGGCGAGGTGTATTCAAAGCTCGGAAAGAAAAAGGAATCAATGGAAGAATACAAAAAAGTGACGGAACTGGGGGCCGCGGACTCTGAAGTGCATAAGGCGCTTGGATTTATTTATATGGAAGAAGGGCAGATAGATGAAGCAATAGTGGAATACAAGAAAGCTCTTGATAAAAAAGGCGATGACGTATCCATATATGAGAATATCGGAAATATTTATTATAAAAAAATAAATTATTCGGAAGCAAAAACATATTTTGAGAAATGTATATCAAAAGGCAGGGAAAACGGCGATATATATTATAAACTCGGAAATATTGCTATGAAGGAAAGCAAACCGCAGGAAGCCGTTAAATACTGGAAGCGTTCTGTTGAATTAAATCCCGAAAATGAAATAGTAAAGAAAAATCTGAAACTTCTGGAAGGTTAAAACGTATGGATGGGAACAAAAGACAGAACAAGTCGCTTGGTGAAATGCTTGTGGAATCAGGCCGGGTCTCCAAATATGAACTGGAAGAGGCCCTGAAAGAGCAGGAGAAGTCAAAGGAGCCGCTCGGCAAAATACTTGTAAAAAACGGCATTGTTGCGGAAGCGGATATAGTTTCTGTATTAAACGGGCTGCAGACCGTTGTGGTGGAAATAAACAATGAACTTTTCGGGCTGGAAGTCGTATCCGTGAACGAAATATTAAAATATAAAAAAATAACATCCGTTCCGTCCATGCCGGATTTTATTCTGGGGATGCTCAGCGTCAGGCAGGAAGTTATACCTGTCATAAGCATAAGCAGAAAAATTTTTGATGTTGCTGAAGAGGTTACGGATGAAACACGCATAATAATAGTTGAAATTAAAGATAATAAAACAGGCATACTTGTGGACAGGGTGCATGCCGTGAAAAATTTCGGATCTTCATGTTTTGAAAATTCCGGAAAATACAGCCTTAAAGTCCGGGAAAAATATGTTGCCGGGGTCATAAGAGACGGGGAAAAGCTTATAACTCTGCTTAAATCTGACGTTTTAACGGAAGGGCGGTAAATTGAAGGATACACAAGTGAAATTTCATGACGGGTCAAAAGACGATGCCATAGAACATAACAATCTGGGGGTTTATAATTATTCAAAAGGAATGTATCAGGAGGCAATAGAATATTTCAAAAAAGCGCTTGAAATAAATCCGTCATATACTCAGGCCAGGGATAACCTTAAAGCCATAAATAAACAGACAGGAATATATGACAGGGCGATACAGGCTTACCGCAAAGGTGTACAGTTTTATGCCTCGGATCCTGAAGCGTATTATAACCTGGGAAGCGCACTCAGTTACACGGGAGAATACGATGAATCCATAAAATATCTTAAAAGAGCGCTTGAACTTGATCCCGATCATCTGCTGGCCGGAAATCTTCTGGGCGTTATTTATAAAAATAAAGGGGACTATGACAGGGCGCAGGAGTATTTCAGGAAGACCTCTGAAAAATACCCGAATTATGCGGAAGTGAGAAATAATCTGGGGGAAACACTTTATAAAAAAGGAATGTATGATGAAGCGGAAGAAGAACTGAAAAAGGCGGTTAAAATCAACAAAGAATACGCGATAGCCTATTACAATCTCAGTTTTGTTTACGGCGAAACAGGAAAAAACGATGAAGCGCAGGCATGTTATAACAGAGCCGTTGAATTAAACCCCGCGTTTATGCAGTCAAACAAGAGTCTTTTAATTGATGTTTCGGAAAATTCCGAGAAAAGAGAGTTTGAAGTTGAAAAACTGGGAGACTCCCAGAAAGAAGATGCTTATTTTAATCTTGCACGGGTCCATAAAATGAAGGGATATATTGACGATTCCATAAAGGAGATAAAAAAGGCTATAACCTATAACAGAAAAAAGCCCGAATATTATAATTTTTTCGGAGAGCTTCTTATTAAGAAAAAGCTTTTGAACGAGGCGGTTGAGATTTTCAAGCAGACCCTTAAAATTGACCCTGAAATGGCTGACGCGAAAATTAATATAGCTGTGGCATACAGGGAAATGGGGGAGTTTGAAAAAGCAAAAGCTGTTCTTGACGCAATTCAGGAGGAAAACCCGGAGTTTTCAAAAGTAGAACTGCACAGAGGGGTTGTTTATTATAAAGAGGAAAAAATAAAAGAAGCCGTTGAAAAACTGGAGACTCATATAAAAAATGAACCATATGATGATGATGCTCATTATTATCTGGGCGTATGTTATTACAGGGAAAAAAGATTTGATGAGGCAATAAAGGAATTCAGAAGAGCGCTGGAGCTTATTCCCCACTATATAAAAAAACCGGAAGTTAATCTTTATCTGGGGCTTGTTCTTACCGATAAAGGAAGATATGACGAGGCAATAATAGAATATCAGAAAACAGTATCTATACAGCCGAATAACGCGGTTGCGTACAACAGTATGGGTGTTGCATATAAAAATACCGGCAATCTGGATCAGGCAATAGAAAATTATAAGAAAGCTGTTGAAACGGACGGAAAATATTTTAAGGCGTACAATAATCTTGGTGTGGCTTATTATAAAAAGAATTTTTTCAACGAGGCCGAAGATTACTTCAAAAAAGCCCTGGAAATCAATCCTGATTATACGGTTGCGAAAAAAAATCTGGACGCGGCCAGAAAAAAGGACGTGGTATTTAAGGAAACAATAGAGAAACTGAAAGAAAAAACCGAAGAAGAGCCTTTGAACGCGTTTTTGTATTACGATCTGGGCAATGCATACAGAAATACTGGACATTTGAAAGAAGCTATTGTACAATACCAAAAAGTACTTGAAATAGAGCCGGAAAACGTAAATGCGCTTAAAAATCTGGGTGAGGTTTATTTTGAAACTGAGGATTATGACCGCGCCGTAAAGATATTTATTGCGGCTGTTTCAAAGAACGCAAAAGACAGCAGTTCTCATCTGTTCCTTGCGAATGGTTATTATATGAAGGAATGGTGGGATGAAGCGGATATAGAATATCATAAAGCGCTTGAACTTAACGAAAATCTTACAGAAGCATATTATAAGCTGGGTGAAGTTTACAGGCATAAAAGCTGGTGGGATGAAGCAATTGAAATGTGGAAAAAATATATTCAAAAGAGCCCTGAAAGCGAGTTCGCGAATAAGGCCCATGAAAATATAAGAATGGCGGAAATCTGGAAAAAGGAGCTCCTGTTGTCCCCGTCGGCGGGCAGGAAAAAGATAATAAAATAAAATGAAAAAAATAACAGTTATTGTTCAGCCGGGAAAATTTGAAAACATAAAAAAACGGCTTATTAAATCCGGAGTGAATGGAATGACAGTATCAAACTGCGAGGGCTTCGGAATACAAAAAAGAAAAGTGGAATCATTAAAAGAACAGGAACTTTCTATTGAATTTCTGCCGAAAGTAAAAATAGAAATGATACTGAAAGATGAAGAGTATGCAGGTATAATTGATACTGTCATTGATGAGGCGAGAACAGGGAGAATCGGAGACGGGAAGATATTTGTGTCAGCAATTGATGAAGCCGTAAGAATAAGGACCGGAGAAAAAAACGAAGATGCTTTATGATTCCGGCGCTGTTTGCAGGATATGAACCGGCCGGAAATAAAAACACAGGAGGAATAAAATGGCTAAACGGATACTGATAGCCGATGATGCTGCTTTTATGCGTATGATGCTGAAAAATATACTGACACAGGGCGGATATGAAGTTGTCGGCGAGGCTGAAAACGGAAAAATTGCGGTTGAAAAATACAGGGAGCTTAAACCGGATATGCTTATAACGGATATGGTTATGCCGGAAATGGGCGGAATTGACACGCTCAAAGAGGTTATGAAAGAGGATCCTTCCGCAAATGTACTTATCTGCAGTGCGATAGGACAGCAGGCTCTTGTTATAGAGGCGATACAGGCAGGGGCAAAAGACTATATAGTTAAACCTTTTGAACAGTCAAATGTCCTTGAAACACTGTCAAAAATATTAGGGGGATAATATGGAGGGCCGTTTAACGGAATTTCAGTCCGATGCTCTTAAAGAACTGGGAAATGTCGGTGCGGGAAATGCCGCAACCGCGCTTTCGCAGCTTTTGGGAAGAAATATTACGCTGTCCATACCTAAAGTTGATGTTCTGCCGGTTGAAGAACTGGTGGCAAGAGTTCCCGGAAAAGGAAAAATCGTAGCGGCTGTTTATCTTAAAATATTCGGGGAAATTCCGGCAAGGGCCCTTATTATTTTTCCTCAGGACAAAGTATTTTTGCTTTTGGATCTTCTTTTTAAGCAGGAGCCGGGCACAACAAAGAAATTTACGGAAAATGAACAGTCTGCGGTAAAAGAAATAGGGAATATTATAGTTTCGTCGTATCTTAACGCACTTTCGAAATTTATAGGACTGAATGCGGTTCCTTCCGTGCCGGCTCTTGCGGTTGATATGGTGGAAGCCATATTTCAGACAGTTTCGGCGGAAATGGCCGAAACCGGGCGGCAGGCGCTTTTAGTTGAAACTGAAATGACCGAAGAAATTACAAAAGTAAACAGTTCACTGTTTTTGATACCGGATGAAGGTTCTATGGAAAAAATACTGGAAGCATTGGACAATACCGTAAATGGTGCGTAAATTTGGAAACACCCAAAAATCATAAGGTTGGAATGAGCCGGCTGGAAATAGGACGCGGAAAAGATAAAATGACGGCTTTTGGAATAGGTTCCTGTGTGGTTGTTGTATGTTATGATCCGGGAAAAGAAATAGCGGGCATGTTCCACGGAATACTTCCTGAAAAACCCGCGGGAAAGCCGGGCGAGCCGCTGAAATATATGGATACAGGCATAGAGTTTCTGGTCAAATGCCTTATCAGCGAGGAACTCAGTATTAATAAGCTTAAAGCAAAAATATTCGGCGGCGCAAAGATGTTTGAAGTGGGAACCTCTTCGGATTCTATAGGAGAACGGAATATTAAAGCGGCAAAAGAGGCGCTGGCGGCGAAAAATATAGAGATACAGGGAGAGGACACAGGAAATGATTACGGAAGAACAATAGAGTTTCTGGTTCAAAATAAAAAAGCGTATGTCAGAAGTTACGGAAGGGAAACAAAAGTATTATGAAAAAAACAGATAAAACAGACACAAAGAGTTTGATACTGATAAATGCCGCGGCAATAATTCTGCTTTCTGCCGCAGCCGGACTGATTATGGTATTTTTAAAGATAAAAACCGGAGAAGCAGGTTTTTTTGTTATATTGCTTTTACTGGCAGCGGCGTCAGCCGCTGTTAATATGTCTATTACCGCTGCCGCGGGGAAGACTGTTTTTGGGAAAATTTCGCGGGTGTTTGACAGAATTTCGGGCGGGGATCTTACGGTAAAACTTAAAGAAAAAAACGGTTATCTGCCGGTAGTGGTAAAAGCCGTAAATGACATGGTTTCGGGAATAAGGCAGATAGTTGTAAATATTAAACGGTCCATTGAAAATATGCTTATGCTTTCTGAAAACCTTTCGGCGTCTACGCAGCAGATAAATGCGTCTTCAGAGGAGATATCATCCACTGTTCAGCAGATAGCAAAAGGCGTTGAACAGCAGGCTGAAAGAACAGTTGAGACCTCAAGGATCATGGAAAATATGTCCGATTCAATACAAAAAGTAGCTCAAAAATCCGAAGAAGTGCTTGGTGTGGCAAATGACGCAAAAGATGCTTCTGAAAAAGGAATGGCATCGGTAAAATCAACAATGACAAAAATTGATGACATAGTAACGGTAACTTCAAGCGCTCAGGGATCAATAGAGGAATTAAAAAGTTATTCGGAAAAAATAGAGGAAGTTGTAAATATAATAACCGAGATCGCGGATGAAACAAATCTGCTGTCTCTTAACGCGAATATTGAGGCTGCAAGAGCCGGAGATGCGGGGAGAGGTTTTGCGGTTGTTGCTGAAGAAGTCAGAAAACTGGCCGAAGGATCCGGAGATGCCGCCAAAGAAATTGCAAGGCTTGTTGAGGATATACACGACAGAACACAGCAGGTGGTTAATGATATTAAAAAAAGCGTCAATGAAACCGAAGAAGGCAGAAAAGTCGTGCAGGAAAGCGGTGACGCGCTGAAAAACATTAATCTGGTCGTAAGCAGGGTTGTTGTGCTTGCAAATGAGATATTCGGGCTGACAAAGGCCCAGGCTCAGGATACGGATAAAGTTGTAAGAGCGGTGGAAGAAATCGCCGCGGTATCCGAAGAAACAGCAGCCGGCACCCAGCAGGCTTCCGCTTCCACGCAGCAGCAGACTGCTTCCATGCAGGAAATCGCGGCCCAGGCCCAGGAACTGGCACAGACGGCTGAGATTCTCAGAGAAGCTGTCGCGAAATTCAGGGTAGAGGATTAAATGGAAAAAAAAATAGTTGTATTTTTTCTTCAGAACGAAGAGTTTGCTTTTGACATAATGAAAGTGGTTGAGATAATAAGGCATAAAAACATTACAAAAGTGCCTACGGCTCCGCTTTTTATAGAAGGGGTTATTAATCTGCGCGGGAAAATAATACCTGTGATTGATCTTAGAAAACGTTTTAAGCTGCCTGAAACGGAAAGGGAAAAAGCAAACAGGATAATTATAGTTGAATTAAGAAAAAAACAGCTTGTGGGTGTTATTGTTGACAGGGTCTCACATGTTCTTTCCGTTAAAGAAGAGGAAATAATGCCGGCGCCGTCCGCAATAACAAGTGTGGGCGGAAAATATATAGAATCAGTTGTTCAGCGGGATGAAAGAATAATAGTTTTTCTGAATATAGAAATGATATTTTCAAATGAAGAACAGGATGAAATCAATAATATAGCAGAACAAGAGGGAGGAGAGTTTGAAGAAAGTTCTTATAGTTGATGACACGAAATTCATGAGAAATATTCTTAAGAATATACTTGTCAAAAAGGATATAGAAATAGCAGGTGAAGCCGTGAATGGACAGGATGCGGTTGAAAAATATGATGAATTAAAGCCTGATATGGTTACAATGGATATAATAATGCCCGGAATGAACGGCATAGAAGCAGTAAAGGCCATAGTTGGAAAGGACCCTGACGCAAAGATCCTTATGTGTTCGGCGATGGGGCAGCAGGCAATGGTGATAGAGGCAATACAGGCGGGGGCAAAAGATTTTGTGATAAAACCGTTTCAGCCGGCGAGAGTGCTTGAGGCCGTTGACAGAACGCTGAAGGATGGATGATTTAATGTCCAAGATCAGAGTTCTTGTTGTTGACGACTCTGCTTTTATGCGGAAAATAATACCGCAGATGTTTGCGGATGTTAAAGAAATAGAAATCATAGGTACGGCAAGGGACGGAAATGAAGCTTTTAAAAAAGTCATGGAGCTGGAGCCGGATGTAATTACGCTTGATGTTGAAATGCCGAAAATGGACGGTCTTGAAACTCTGGGATATATAATGAGCGAAAGGCCGACGCCTGTAATAATGCTTTCCGCTTACACTCCCAAAGGCGCTGAAATAACATTAAAGGCCCTTGAATACGGCGCTGTTGATTTTGTATGCAAACCTTCGGGAACAATCTCAATAGATATAAAAAAAGTAAAAGATGAACTGGTTGAAAAAATTAAAGCGGCTTATTCGACAAATATAAAAAATCTGGCATTTATGGCTCCGGAAAACATAAAAGAAAAAGACAGTTCTGTATCTGTGCCGGAGAAAAACAGCATTCTTGTAATAATAGCAGCGTCAACCGGCGGACCAAGGGCTCTCACGGAGCTGGTTCCCCGGATCCCCAGAAAACTGCCGGCGTCTTTTCTTATAATCCAGCATATGTCCGCGGGTTTTACCAAAACTCTTGCGGAGCGGCTTGATAATCAGTCGCTTATAAATATAAAAGAGGCTGAGTCCGGGGATGAATTAAAGGCGGGCTGTGCGTATCTCGCGCCGGGAAATAATCATATGGAACTGGAAGCATCAGGTGACTCCTGTAAAATAAGCCTTAATACCAACCCGACAAGGCTTGGAGTCAGGCCCTGCGCCGATATAAGTATGTTTTCCGCGGTATCTTTGTTCCCCGGTAAAATAATAAGTGTTGTTCTTACCGGTATGGGGAGGGACGGAGCGGAAGGCTCTCAGAGGATAAAAGATGCAGGCGGCGTTGTGATAACCCAGGACAGGGAAACAAGTATTATATACGGTATGCCGAAAGCTGTGGCGGAGAGAAAAATCGCGGATAAAATACTTCCGCTTGAAAGCATAAGCGGAGCTCTTGTGGAAGAAATAATGAAGACGGCGGAAAAATAATTATGGATATGGAAAATTACAAGGATGTATTTCTGGAAGAGGCCAGAGAAAACGTGAATCTTATGAACAAGACTCTTCTTGTTTTTGAAAAAGATCCGGAAGACCTTACCCCCGTAAATGAACTGTTCCGGGCCGCTCATACAATAAAAGGGATGTCCGCCACGATGGGATATGACGCTCTTGCCAGATTCACGCATATTGTGGAAGAGGTTCTTGACGGTTTAAGAAGCGGCGAAATAAAAGCAGATCAGAAATCAGTGGATGTTCTGTATAAAAGCGCGGACGCTATGGATGAATTTGTGGAGAATATCGCCTCTACCGGCAGGGATATTTCGGTAAAGGCGGATGAAACCGCCGCGGAGGTCAGAACTGTTATACGCCCTCCGGAAGCAGCATTTAAAAATAATGACACCCGCCGGGCGGAGAGCGAAACAAATACAGAAAAGGACAAGGCTCCTGCGGAAACAATAAAGAACGGTATTTTTGATATAAAAACAGATGATGTTCTTGTTGATGAAGCTGCAAAACAGGGCATGAATACATACAGGATCAAAGTTGTTATAGAAGATGAATGCGCGTTTAAAAACGTAAGGGCGTTTATGACGGTGAGGAATCTATCGGAAAAAGGCGAAATAATAGGCTCAATACCTGCCGGGAAAGATATAGAAGAGGGTAATTTTGAAAAAGAAATAGAATTTATTCTGATATCAGATGCTGCGCAGGAAGAAATAGAAAAGGCTGTGAGGAAAATTGCCGAGATTGAAAATGTTATTATCCAAAAGGCAAAGACCGGGGCGGAGCGGGAAAATGATGCGGGAAGCGCCGAAAAAGATAAAAAAGACAATGTCTCCGCGCCGCAAAAAGACAAGGACGGAAAGAAAACGGTTCTTTCGCGCAGTGTAAGGGTAAATGTGGACAAATTGGATGTATTGATGAATCTTGTGGGGGAGCTGGTAATAAACAAAATAAGACTTGATTCTATTTTTGGAGAAAAAAAATATGATATGCTCAAGGAAACCGTTGATGAATTTGACAGAGTGATAGATGAACTTCAAATTGAAGTTACGGACGTAAGGATGCTCCCGGTTTCAAGTATTTTTGACAGATATCCGAGAATGGTAAGGGACCTTGCGTCCCGGGAAGGCAAAAAGATAGAGCTTGAGATTGAAGGCGGTGATATTGAAATAGACAGAACGGTTCTTGAGGAAATAAATGAACCCATAATGCATCTGATAAGAAACTCCGCGGGGCACGGTATTGAAACTCCCGAGCACAGAGAAAAGGCGGGAAAAAATCCCATGGGTGTTATACGGCTTTCCGCGGGAAGAGAAAAGAATTCTGTTGTAATAGAAATTTCGGATGACGGAGCCGGAGTGGATGTTGAAAAAGTAAGAAAAAAAGCGGTTGAAAAAGGGATTCTTTCCGGGGAAAAAGCCGCTTCTCTTGCGCAGGATGAAGCAGTAAATATTATAGCAATGCCCGGTTTTTCCACGCAGGATAATATAACGCAGGTTTCGGGGAGAGGAGTGGGTGTTGATGTTGTAAAAACCAAGGTTGAATCTTTCGGCGGTGTTTTTAAAATAGAAAATTTCCCGGGAGAGGGTATGAAATTCATATTAAAACTTCCGCTTACGCTTGCCATTATACAGGCTCTTTTGGTAAAATCAGATGAAGATACTTATGCAATACCCATAATACATACTATAGAGACAATGGAAGTGGAAAAAAACGCAATAAAAAAAGTTCAGGGAAAAGAAGTTATTGTATTGAGGGAAGAGGTTATACCGGTTTTTTCTCTGAACCGGCTTTTGAATAAAGAGCAGAAAGACAGGGATCTTGTTGAACTTGTTCTTGCGGAAGTAAGGGACAAGAAGGTGGCTGTACAGGTTGATAAGGTGCTTGGACAGCAGGAAGTTGCGATAAAAAGCCTCGGTGAATTTCTTAAATTTGCGAAAGGATTTTCCGGAGTAACAATACTGGGCGACGGAAGAATAAGCCTTATTGTTGATATTCCGTCGCTTTTATAGGCTTAATACAGAACAGGAGAAAAAATGTCGGATTCGTTGACAACATTAAGTGATGCTCAGGTAGATGCTTTAAAGGAAGTAGGCAATGTAGGCGCGGGGCACGCGGCAACAGCGCTGTCTCAGCTGATTAAAAAAAAGATAATGATCTCAGTGCCGGAAGTAAAAGTGATAAAACTTGAGGAAGCGGAAACGCTTTTAGGCGATGCCAATTCCCTTGTTGCGGGCATTATAATGAACGTGCTTGGGGATGTTACCGCAAAGATTCTGCTGCTTCTGACAAGGGAAAGCGCTTTGTCACTTGCGGACATGCTTTTGCAGCAGAAAGTAGGGACAACAAAGATTCTTTCGGAAGTGGCGAATTCCGCAATAAAAGAGACGGGGAATATCCTTGCGGGCGCCTATATGAACGCGCTTAATGAGTTTCTGGGAATGCTTTTGCTGCCTTCTGTTCCCAGTCTGGTATATGACGTTGCGGGCGCGATACTCTCGTCTGTTTCGGATGGATTTGAAGGAATGTCAACAAATATACTGTCAATAGAAACGCAGTTTGCGGAAGCTGATGACAAGGTCATAAACGGTTATCTCCTTTTAGTGCCGGATATTCCTTCCGTAAAAGTGCTTCTGGACTCAATAAAGGTGTAATCATGATATTATTCGGGCTTGATATAGGAACCAGAAAAGTTGCAGGGCTTTTGGGGGAACTCCGCGGTGATAAGGTTCATATAATTGACTGTGCCGTAGCCGAACACGAAAAAAGGGCAATGCTTGACGGACAGATTCATAATATAGACGGAGTATCAAAAACCGTAAAAAAGATTGTCAGTGAACTTGAACAGCGGAATGGATTAAAAATTGAAGAAACAACTACGGCGCTTGCCGGAAGAAGTCTTCATACAGAAATCATAAAAACAGCCGCGGAAAAAAAAGGAGAGGTTAAACGGGAAGATATACTTGAACTTGAAATACAGGGGCTGAAAAAGGCCCATGAGAGAATAAAAGAAAGAAATAAAAAAGATTTTTACTGTGTTGGATATTCTGTTTCTGACTGCAGCCTGGACGGCGCCCCGATAAAGGAGCTTATGCAGCAGACTGCGGCAGCGGAAATCGGCATGCGTATTATAGTTACGTTTCTTCCCAAAATAGTTTTTGACAGCATGATATCGGTGCTGAAAAAATGCTCGCTGAAATTAAAGCAGATTACCCTTGAACCTATCGCGGCGCTTTATGTGGCCATACCGGAGGATATGAGACTGCTTAATCTGGTGCTTGCGGATGTCGGTGCGGGGACATCGGATATTGCGGTAACGGATAAAGGGAAAATTATTGCCTATGGAATGATACCAAAGGCCGGAGATGAAATAACAGAGGAAATATGCAATGAGTTTCTTCTGGATTTTTCAGGCGGCGAAAAGGTAAAAAGAAGAGCAGAAACAGAAACAATGAAAACATATGATATTTTCAATAATGAAATAACCATAACATCCGGGGATTTTGAAAAAGCAATCCGGGAAAAAACAGATGAAGTTGCAAAAGATATCGCGGATGAAATACTTATTTTAAATGAAAAACAGCCAAAAGCCGTTGTCATGGTCGGTGGAGGAAGCGGGCTTGAACTTCTGCGGAAAAGAGTGGCGGCAAACCTGGGTCTGCCTGAAAACCGTGTGGGAACAAGGCTGCCGGAAAGCATAACAAATATTGAGAATCTGCCGGAAACGCTTAAAGGAACAAATGGTATTACACCGATAGGTATTTTAGAAACCGGACTTTTTAATAAAGGGATGGGTTTTATTGAAGTTGAAATAAATGATGAAAAGCATTATATAATAAATATGAATCAGAAGCTAACCGTTCTTGACGCTCTTGCGGCCCGCGGAATGGAGCTGAAAGGGCTCTATGCAAAGCCGGGAGAAGCACTGACATACAGTATAAACGGCGATGTGAAGATAATACGCGGTTCAAAAGGGGAGCATTCAAGAATTTATGTTAACCGGGAAGAAGCCGGACTTGATACACAGATAAAGAATAATGACAAAATATATATAACGGGGCCCGTGAACGGAGATAACGCGTCTGCTGTTATAAAAGATGTTATTCCGCATGATTTTATTCTGCAGGTATCGGTGAACGGAAGAAATGAGATACTGTATCCGGAGATATTTTCCGGGGGCAGGCAAATATCTCCGGATGATGTCTTAAAGGACCGGTCAGAGTTAAAGATGAGGGTTAAAAACAATATCAAAGAAATACTGGTTTATCTGGGTTATTCAATACAGGCTTCCGAAGAGAGGGATATAATAATAACATTTATGGGAGAGCCTGTAGTGCTGAAACAGCGTAATTTTACAATGAAGGTCAATGGCTGCGGGGTTTCCCCGGATTTTGAAGTCAAGAATATGGATAAAATAGAATTTATAGACCGGCCGTCCTATTACAGGATAAAAGATGTTATTAAAAGCTCCGCAAAACAAAAAATGAAACTTTTAATAAATAAAAAAGAATATGAAATAGAAGCGGACGTATATGACATATATATGAACGGCAGAAAAGTATCCGATGAAGAATTCATAATAAACGGAGCAAAAATAACCGTGCAGGAATCCGAAAACAGGCCGGTTCTCTCGTCTGTTTTCAGGAATTTTAATATGGATGTTTCCGACGCGAAAGGAAAAGCGCTTGATATGAGAGTTAATGGGGAAAGCGCAGGATATACGACACCCATAAAATCCGGGGATGAAATAGAAATAAGGTTTATTTAAGCGGCAGCGTGAAGTGAAAAAGTATTATACACCTGTGATTTTATGGGATCCTTTCTTGACTTTTTCCGCGTAAAAATATAAAATTTCCGCATAAAAAAAAACAGAGGGGTTTTTATGACTGAACGGGAAGCTCTTATTGCGCTTAATATGGTTAACGGTATCGGAAGTATAAAACTGAATAACCTTATAGGGCGGTTTAAAATTGCCTCCGGGGTTTTTAATGCCGGTGAAAAGGAACTGCTTGCGGTTGACGGAATAGGAAAAGAGATTGCCGGGGGTATTTTGAATTTTAAAAGAGTTTCTCTGGAAAAGGAAATGCGCCGCGCCGGAGAAATGGGGATAGAAATAATCACATTATATGATGATAAGTATCCGGGCATATTAAAAACAATATATGATCCGCCTCCCGTGCTTTATACTGCAGGGGATATTTTCAATGAGGAAATATTTACCGTTGGAATGGTCGGAACAAGGGATCTGACCGAATATGGTGTTTCGGCAGTGCATAAACTTATACATGAAATGGCGTTTTCAGGAATACGGTTCGGTGTAATAAGCGGTATGGCCCGGGGAATAGATACAGAGGCGCATAAAGCAGCTTTGCGCTACGGTGTATATACAGCAGCGGTTCTGGGTTTCGGGCTCGGCCGGATATTTCCGTTTGAAAAAAATCATACTGCGCGGAAAATAAAAGAACAGGGCGCGCTTATATCGGAATTTCCGCTTGAAATGCAGGGTTCGAAACAGAGCTTTCCGCGGCGCAACAGGATAATATCAGGGCTTTCAAACGGTGTTATAGTAATTGAAGCGGGTGAAAAAAGCGGGACGCTTATTACAGCGGACTGTGCCCTTGAACAGGGGCGGGAGGTTTTTGCCGTGCCGGGGAGTATATTAAAGCCCAAATCAAAAGGAGCCAACAGGCTGATAGCACAGGGCGCTAAACTGATACAGGATATAAATGATGTAATTGAAGAGTTTGAAGGCGGCAGAGGCTTTATACGGAATAAAACACAGAAACAGCAGCCGGAGAAACCCGCGGAAATTGAGATTGATATATCCGGATTAAGCCAAGAGGAAAAGAAAATAGTTCACGTCCTGAAAAAAGGGGAAAAGCATATTGATATTATAGCGCTTGAAACAGAAATTGACATAATAAAATTAAGCTCTGTGCTTACGCTTATGGAATTAAAAGGCGTTATTTCCCAGCTAAAGGGTAAAAAATTCGGAATTTTTCCGGGGGCCGCCGGAGCGGCCTGATGAGGTTATCTGCCGTAAACCCGCAAGCACCAAAAAGCAGCTGTGCACCGGCCGGGGTTTGATGTTATGCGGATATAATACCAAGTTCCGTGTTGACAATTACAGAATTAAAGGTTATTGTATTACCACTTAAAGTCAAAAAAAAAGACCGGATTGACAAAGCAGGGTATTGTAAAAAATAAGGAGGCATCCTGTGGAAGCTGAAACTTCGGAAACGAAGGGAAAAGCAGTAAAAAAGAAAATAAAGAAAAAAAAGAAAACCGCAAAAAAGAAAACATCCAAAAAAAAGAAAGCTCCCGGTGCAAAAATACTTCTGGTGGAATCCCCTACAAAGGTTAATACAATAAAAAAGTTTCTTCCGGGAAGATTCAGGGTGCTTGCGACAAAGGGACATGTTATGGACCTTCCCAAAAGCAGGCTGGGCGTTGATGTTGAAAATGATTTTGAGCCGCATTATATAGTGCTCAGAGATAAAAGGAAGATACTCACTGAAATAAAAAAAGAAATAAAAAAAGCGGATGAGGTATATCTCGCTACCGACCCTGACCGTGAAGGGGAAGCCATATGCTGGCATATTGCCGAAGAAATGAAGAAAAAAATATCCGCCAAAAATCCCGAAAAAAAAGTATACAGGGTGCTTTTTAATGAAATAACAAAAACAGCGGTATTGAACGGCATTAATAACCCGAAAGACATAAATATGGACCTTGTTAATTCCCAGCAGGCAAGAAGGGTTCTTGACAGGCTTGTGGGTTATTCCATAAGCCCTCTTTTGTGGAAAGCCATACGCAAAGGGCTGTCAGCCGGCCGGGTTCAGTCAGTGGCCCTTAAACTGATAGTTGACCGCCAGAAAGAAATAGATAATTTCAAACCTGTGGAGTACTGGAGCATAAAAGCACTGCTGTCTAAAGAAAATAAGATGATATTTGAGGCAAAGCTTGTTGAAAGGGGCGGAAAAAAAACAGAGCTTCATAACGAACAGGATGCCGGAAAAATAGTGGATGCGCTGGCGGATGCTTCTTACACTGTTTCTGATGTTGCGAAAAAAGAAAGAAAAAGAAAACCTCTTCCGCCTTTTATTACAAGTACTCTTCAGCAGGAAGCGGCAAGAAGATTCAGGTTTACGGCACAGAAAACAATGATGCTTGCCCAGCAGCTTTATGAAGGACTGAACATAGAAGGGGAAGGCCAGGTCGGATTAATAACTTATATGCGGACAGATTCTCTTAGAATATCCGAAGACGCACGGATAGAAGCGGTTAAGTATATTGATGAAAATATAGGGAAAGAATATATTCCTGAAAAACCCAATGTATATAAGAGCAGAAAAAGCTCGCAGGATGCGCACGAAGCAGTAAGGCCCACCTCCGCTTACAGGAACCTTGAAAAAGTAAAATCAAGCCTGGATGCGGATCAGTATAAAATTTATTCTCTGATCTGGAGGCGTTTTATGGCCTCGCAGATGACGCCGGCTGTTTTTGATGATACAAAAGTAAAAATAAGCGCGGCAGACTGTATTTTTTCGGCAAGCGGCTCCATAAGAAAATTTGACGGTTTTCTCAGGGTTTATGATATGCTTAACACAAAAACAGATGAACCGGAAAAAGATTCCACACTGCCCGATCTGACAAAGGACGACAGTCTTCAGCTCAAAGAACTTCTGCCTGAACAGCATTTTACCCAGCCGCCGCCTTATTATACGGATGCCACACTGGTTAAGGCGCTGGAAGAAAAAGATATAGGAAGGCCGAGTACATACGCGCCTATAATATCAACACTTGTCTATAGAAAATATATAGAAAGGGAACGTTCCAGATTTATGCCCACAGAGCTTGGAATTCTTGTGGCCGGGATTCTTGAGCGGAATTTTTCACCAATAATAAATGAAAAATTTACCGCACAGATGGAGGACAATCTTGACCGTATTGAAGAAGGTAAAATACAGTGGAAGAGCCTTATAAAGGAATTTTACGGAGAACTGGAAAGCCTTATAAAAAAAGCAGAACCCCATATAGAAGAGCTTAAAAAAGAAATAGAAGGCAATATTGAGGAAAAATGCGAAAAATGCGGCGGGAATATGATAATAAAATGGGGGCGTTACGGAAAATTTCTTTCCTGCGAAAGTTATCCTGACTGTAAAACCGCAAAACCTCTTGAAGAAAACAGGGAAAAACATAAAATTGATGAACCCTGTCCGGAATGCGGGAAGGAACTTATGGTAAAACAGGGGCCTTTCGGAAGTTTTATTGCCTGTACAACATATCCGGAATGTAAATATACGAGGCAGATAGTTATTAAGACAGGAGTAAACTGCCCTGAATGCGGCGGAGATGTGATTGAAAGAACATTTAAAAGGTTCCGGAAATTCTACGGATGCAGCAACTATCCGAAATGCAAATTCATGGTATGGGATAAACCAATAGATAAAAAGTGCCCGAAATGCGATGCGCCTTTTCTGCTTGAAAAGTGGAAAAAAAACACAGTGGCGGTTTACTGCAATAAATGCGAATACCGGGCGGAAGAAGATAAGGCCGCGGATGAATGAAAACTTTTCCGGGGAGCACGATTTTCTCGGATCATATCTAAAATACCTTCTGTATGAAAAAAACTATTCGCTCAAAACCATTGAAAGTTATAAAAACGATATCCGGCAGTTCCTTGAATTTACCGGCAATAATATAGAAGTTGATGCACTGAAAATAAGAGAGTTTCTGGGGGAAATGGACAGGAGAAAATATTCAAAAAGCTCGGCAATAAGAAAAGTAGCGGCCATAAGGACTTTTTACAGATATCTTTTAAAGAAAGACAAAATAGCCAAAAATCCTTTTGAGTATATACTGACTCCCAGAGGGGAGAAAAAACTTCCGGGCGTGTTGAGTGAAACCGAAGCGGGAAAGCTTATTGAAGGCGCAAAAGGGAAAAACCTATTATCTCTCAGGGACAGAGTTATAATGGAGCTGCTTTATTCTTCCGGTTTGAGGGTGGATGAACTGGTAAAATTAAACACGAATAATATTGATTATGTAAATGAAGAGGTAAGAGTACTGGGGAAAGGCGGAAAAGAAAGAATAATTCCGGTCGGAGGACAGGCACTGGACTGGATAAGGAAATATATTAAAGAATTAAAGAAAATTTATGAAGGCGGGGCGCTTTTTATAAATAAGAACAAAACAAGATTAAGCGCCAGAAGTGTTGAACGTATGATAATAAAATACGCATCTGCTGCGGGCATAACAAAAACAGTAACACCTCATACTCTGCGGCATTCTTTTGCCACCCATATTCTTGACAGAGGCGCGGATCTGCGCTCTGTTCAGGAGCTCTTGGGGCACTCCAATCTTTCTACCACGCAGATATATACCCATCTTTCCATAAAAAAACTCAAAAAAGAATATGATAAAGCGCATCCGCGGGCAAAAAGGCAGCAGGGAAAAGCAGCAGATAACAGGAAATAGGGAGAAGGAAACAACAGGGGGAACAAATTTTTATTTTGGTTTCCCCGGCGGCCTAAACCTTTAAAAATCCAAGTTTTCGGCAGGTATTGAGTATTTAACAGGTTTTTTTAAAAAATGTAATTGATAATTGAAAATTTCAGATATTGCTGTATAGTATATATAATTAAGGAAAAGACCCTTTTAGGCGGGTAAAAAGCGTACCAATTTATTTAAGGTGATTTGTGTCTGCGATTTTCAGGATTTTAACAGTTATCACAGCTGTTTTTTTCGGTTTTTGCGTATATGCCGATGTAACGGGTATATCAAAAACAGATATAGAGCCATATAATATGTATGCGCTGACAAGTGATAATCCTGTACTTAGGATAAATATCTCTGATAACGGCAGCGGGGATGTTTTAAATTCTTTTGCCGTTAAAAATCTTCAGAATGCCGAAGATTTATCGGAAATTGCGTCTGTTAAACTTTATTATAATGAAAATGGCGGAGATTTTGATCCGGATTCTTCGGTTTTTGCAGGAAACCTTTTATTTGACAGCATAGATACCTGGATAAATACAGGATTGTCACTGAATGTTGTTGAAGGAAGTTCTGTTTATGCTGCAATCGATATTGCGGGATCACCCCGCGATGGTTATCTTACGAGATTTGTTCTTGAGGCAGGCAGTGCGGTGTTTTTAAATGGAGGAAGTTTTGGTTCATCGGATATTGAAAATACATATTCACAATCGATCGTAAATGCGACTCTTACATCAACTCCGACAATAACACAAACTGCTACAGAAACAGTAACCGGAACAGCGACTGAAACAGTAACCGAAACAGTGACCGGAACAGCGACTGAAACAATAACCGGAACAATGACAGAAACAGTGAC
>CAYTNY010000007.1:30457-43133 GCA_964439215.1 uncultured Spirochaetia bacterium | reverse complement strand
TGTACAGAAAGGTTTAAAAAAAACAGGGATAAGGGAATAGGGAAAAACGGAGAACTGTGGTTTGTGGTTTGTGGTTTGTGAAAAACGGAAAACAAAGGAATGGTAGTTCAAAGTTCAAAGATAAGGCTGTTCAAGGTTCAAAAGAACAAAACATAAGTTTTGAGTTTCGTGGAAAAAAAAGTTCATAGTTCCGGGTTTCAAGTTCCAAATTCAGAACATCATTTTCAAGGTTTGAAGTTTTACCAAACATCCGAGCATCTAAGCGTCTGAGCCTCCGGCTCTACATTACGCATTCCCTGCCTTCCCACTTTGAACTTTGAACTTTGAACTTTGAACTTTGAACTATCAGCTACACCGCGCCTTTTTTCAAGACGCATTTTGCGCCCTGTTTATTCGCGAAAACCGCGGCCCGGACAAGCTGTTTATCATCAGGCTCGTTTACTCCTTTGAACTTTCTCATCTCATACAGCACTCCCGCCATAAAAGCATCCCCTGCTCCTGTAGTGTCAACAGTTTTTGCCTTTATACCCGGAACCCGCCTGCAGAATCCGTTTCTTTTGACTATGCATCCATTTTTCCCGAGAGTTACAAAGACAAGTTTTCCGGGGCCAAATACCGAATCAATGCTTTGAGCCGATGCTTTTTTGCCGAAAAGAAATTCAAACTCATTATCCGATATTTTTATTATATCCGCGTATTTAAAATAACATCTTATCAGTTTTTTTGCTTCTGAATATCTGCCTTCCCATAAATTGAGCCTCACATTCGGGTCATAAGAAATTAATTTTCCGTATCCGCGCGCGGCTTTTATTGCCGCCAGTGTGGCGGCCCTGCTTTTGGGCGCCATCATACTGATTGAACCAAAATGAAGGATCCTGCTTTTTTTTATCATCGGAATATTTATATCCCCGCGGCCAAGCATTGTATCCGCCGACGGATGCCCGTAAAAAGAAAAATCACGCTCTCCGCGCCCGTCTATAAAAACAAAGACCAGACCGGTTCTGTATTTTTTAATCTTTTTTATCCCCTGTACGCCGACCCCGTTCTTTTTCAGAAAATCAATGCAGCCGCGCCCTATAAAATCATCCCCTACTTTTCCCAAAACCGCGCTTTTAATGCCCAGGCGCGCCAGATTTACCGCGACATTTGCCGGGGCCCCGCCGGAATTCAGTATATATTTGTTCCTTTCCGGCGTAAGATCCGCAAGTATTTCCCCAACTGTCACGACTTCAAAACCGCGGGATTTTTGATTCATAAGAATAAATTATCTGTACTTATGAATTATTTCATCAACTACTTTTTTTGTTTTTCTCGCTATAGCCAGCTCCTCATTCGTGGGTATCACAAGCGCTTTGACCTTTGACCTCGGCTTTGTTATAAACTTTTCTTTTTCTCTTGAATTGTTCTTTAAAGGATCAATACTGACTCCCATAAACCCAAGCGGCCGGAGAATAGTTTCTCTCAGATCCGCGGCATTTTCCCCGATGCCTCCGGTAAAAACAACCGCATCGAGCCCGCCCATTGCCGCCGCATAGGACCCTATATATTTTGTGATTCTGTACGTGAATATTTCTATGGCATAAATAGAGCGCCTGTGTCCTTTTTCCGCTCTTTCCTTTATCTCTCTCAAATCGTTTGAAACGCCCGAAACCCCTTTAAGCCCGCTTTTTTTATTCAGCAGTGTGTCCATCTCCTTAACTGAAAGATGCTCCTTGTCCATAAGAAAGGTTACGACAGCAGGGTCCATATCCCCTGTCCTTGTTCCCATCAAAAGCCCTTCAAGCGGGGTAAATCCCATTGAAGTATCCACGGATATGCCGCCCTTTACCGCTGCTATAGACGCTCCGTTCCCCAGATGACAGGTTACTATGTTGAGTGTTTTTCTGTCTTTTTTCAAGAGTTTTGCGGCCCGCTGAGAAACATATTCGTGGGATGTTCCGTGAAACCCGTATTTTCTTATATGGTACCTTTCGTATAATTCGTACGGCAGGCCGTAGATATATGCTTTTTTCTCCATTCTCTGATGGAAGGCCGTATCAAAAACCGCAACCTGCGGAATATCCTTGAATATCCGTTCACACGCTTCTATTCCCGAATAATTAGGAGGATTGTGCAGAGGCGCAATTGAAAAACAGTCCTTAATAACTTCTTTTACTCCCTTTGTTATCATTGCTGATTTTGAAAACTTCTCGCCGCCGTGGACAACTCTGTGCCCTACCGCATCCACCTGTATTTTATCCTTAAAAAGACCCACTTTCGGGTCTATCAGTATGTTCTTTATATGATCAACCGCTTCGGTATGATCTTTTGCAGTGACTTTCTTTGTAAATTCCGTGTCTTTCTTCATTTTATTCGTCTTAAAATGAAGAACAGATTCCTTGTGTCCTATTTCCTCCACAGAACCTTTTGCCATAACACTGTTTCCGGCGTTAATTTCAATAAGCTGAAACTTAAGCGATGAACTTCCGCAGTTAATAACCATTACTTTCATTTCCGCGCCTCCGCAAGTTATGCATAACGCGCCCGGCGGTATGCAGGATTTTATAAAAAAATTTTATTTGTCGAGAAACTGAAACCTTACAACATTTATCGCCGCAACATTCATTATATCCGATGCCTTGCATCCCCTGGAAAGATCACAGCACGGTTTCACGGTGCCCTGCAGTATGGGGCCGTACGCTTCCGCTTTTGCAAGCCGTTCCGTTAATTTATACGCGATATTTCCCGAATCAAGGTCCGGAAACACAAGAACATTCGCTTTTCCCGCCACTTTTGAATCAGGAGCCTTTTTCTGCCCTACCGCTTCTATGAGAGCCGCGTCCCCCTGCAGCTCTCCGTCGATCATAATGCCGGGAGTTTTTTTCTTTACTATATTTAAAGCGTTTACAACCTTGGTTATACGCGAATGAGACGCCGAACCTTTTGTGGAACACGAAAGCATCGCAACTTTCGGTTTTTCGCCCATCAGCATCTCATAACTCTCTGCCGCGGCTATGGCTATATCCGCAAGCTGTTTATCATCGGGATCTATTACCACGCCGCAGTCCGCGTAAAAAAGCACGCCGTTTCTCCCGAAAGATTTATCCGGCACTATCATAACAAAAAAGCTTGAAAGGGTCTTGATTCCCTCTTTCAGCCCCACAACCTGTATTGACGCCCTGCAGACATCAGCCGTGGAATAAACCGCACCCGCCACAAAAGCGTCAACATCATTTTTTCTGACCATCATCGCGCCGTACCAGAGCGGATCCTTTATTTTTCCAACAGCCTCTTCTTTTGTTATGCCTTTATGTTTTCTCATCTCAAAGTATTCAGAGGCGTATTCTTCCAGTTTGGGATAATTGTTTTTGTCTATTATTTCCAGTTTATCCGGATCTCCCTTTTTTTCCTTTATTGTTTTTGTTATAAAACCCGGGTCTCCGATAAGAACTATTTTCGCAATGCCCTTTTTCACGGATTCAACAGCGGCTTCAACAGTCCTTTCATCATCCCCCTCCTGAAGAACTATCTTTTTCGGGTTTGCTTTTGCTTTTGTGAATATTTCCTCCATAAAAGATGCCATAAACAATGCCTCCATAAAGATTTTTTTATGAACTGAATTTTATTATAAATCCGAAACAATATTTTGTAAAGGAAAAAGGGCGCGAGACCTGAAGAACAGTGGTTTGTGGTTTGTGGTTTGTGGAAACCGGAAGACATTGAGTTTTGAGTTTTGAGCTTTGGGAAGAACGAAGAACAGTTCCAAATTCCAAGTCCCGAGTGTGAAGGGCTGGCGTTTAGCTTGCAGGTTTGGCATTAAAGACTAAATCCCCCTTGCCCCCTGTTCCTCATCCACATCTCTTGTTTTAAGCGTTGGCTTGTATTACAAAGTGTCCTGCCGCTGCATCACCCTCTCCAAGAGTATGTAACAGGCATAAAACCGCCTGTAACATACTCTATCCTCTCCCATCGAGGGAGAGGGAGAGAACAAAAAACAAAATACATAGAACAGGGTCAAAACATTACAGTCCTTGTCCTCTGCGAGGAAGAGGCAGCAGCAACCAGCCGGGCTTCCGGCTCTCCATTGCGCATTCAAAAAGTTTTCAGGTTTTAATTTCGCATTATGCATTTTGCATTACGCATTTATATGGTTTTCATTGAAAACTGATAATTGACAATTGGTAATTTCCCTTACCTCCGAGCCTCCGGGTCTCAATTCCGCGTTCATCGGGTTTCAGTCTTTGCCAGGCTGCCAAGCCGCTAAGCTGCCAGGCCTCCGGTTCTCCATTCCGCATTCTGCATTTTGCATTACGCATTCAAAAGGTTTTCAGGTTTTAATTCCCCAAATACGCATCCTCTGCCATCAGGTAGTTTTGGATGTAATCTTTTACCGTTTCTTCAAGGGATGCCGGCGTTTTGTCATACCCGGCGGTTTTCAGCTTGTCCATTTTTGCTTCGGTAAAATACTGATACTTATCCTTTATGCTTTCCGGCATATCTATGTATTCAATATTTTCTTTTCTGCCCATCGCTTTAAAAACAGCTTTTCCGAGATCCGCAAAACTCCTTGCCTTTCCCGCGCCCGCATTGTAAATTCCCGCAAGCCCGCGGTCATAAATAAACAGCGTCATCTCCACCGCGTCTTTAACACACACAAAATCCCGCAGCTGTCCGCCGTCTTCGTATTTTTCGTCATACGATTTAAAGAGTTTAAGCCTGCCTGTTTCATTTATCTGCTCAAATGCTTTATGGACAACACTCCTCATATCATCCTTATGGTACTCATTTGGGCCGAAAACATTAAAAAACTTTATTCCCGCGGCCTTCCCAAGCAGCCCTTTTCTGTACGCCCACAGATCCATAATATGTTTTGAATAACCATACATATTAAGCGGTTTTAATTCATCAAGAAGCGATTCATCATCATCAAAACCCGCGGAGCCGCCGCCGTAAGTGGCGGCAGACGACGCGTATACAAAACGTTTCCCGTGCTTCACGCACCATTTTGCAAGAACCTGAGTATATTTATAATTATTCTCGATCAGATAGGAAGCGTTTTTTTCGGTTGTGGCGCTGCATGCACCCATATGAATTATGCCGTCTATTCCGGAACGCAGGCTTTTATCGTCAAAAATCACCCTCTTCAAAAACGCGTCCTTTTCCTCATAATCTTCAAATTTTAAGTTTACAAGATTTTTCCATTTTTCCGTTTCACCGAGCTCGTCAACCGCCATAATACTTCTGCAGTTTCTTTTATTCAGCCCCCATATAAGCGCCGAACCTATAAACCCTGCTCCTCCTGTTACCGCTATCATATAAACCTCCATATTCATTATTCCGGCATCCGCAAACCGCTGTTCCTTTATGCCTCCCGCCTGTTTCGCGCGTACCTCTACCCTTCAACCTTCAGAATAACATTTTTTTTATATTTTATTTCATATTCGTGCAGTTTTTCCTGATAATCTTTTTTTATCATTTCCTTTATTTTTTCCGGTATTACAAAAACTACATTTTCTTCAATACTTTTTCTGCATTCATATTTGATTTTCTTGATGTATTTAATACAGACATTTTCTTCCGTCATGATCCTGCCGTGCCCGCTGCATTTCGGGCATTCTTCAAAATACATATCATCTATCTTCTTTACATCCCTCTTTCTTGTAAGCTCCATAAGGCCAAAACCGCTTATATCCCCCACTTTAAAGTAAAGTTTGCTTTTCCCGAGTTCTTCTTCCATAACATCTTTTATTTTTTTGTTGTGCTCTTCCGTCTTCATATCTATAAAATCTATCACTATGAGGCCGCCGATATTCCTGAGTATTATATGCCTGGCAATTTCTTTGGCTGCGTTTATATTAACCATAAGAAGGCTGCTGTCAACATCATCAACACCTTTGAATTTCCCGCTGTTTATATCAAACACTGTCAGCGCTTCAGTCACGTCAATTTTTATATATCCGCCTTTTTTAAAAGGAATAATATTGTTCCACAGCCCTTCAACCTGATTCTGAAACCCATAATACTCATAAATAGGCTCCGCGCCCTCATAAAGATTCAGATCAACATTCCTGTTATATGTGGTTTCCAGATATTTTTTTATGCTTTCAAACGACTCTTTTGAATCCGTGATTATGGATCCGGTATTTTCATCCATGTATTCTCTGAGTATTTTAACAGGAAGCTCCTCTTCTCTGTAAACAACTGAAGGCGTCTTTGATTCATCTATATTCTTTTTTATACTGTTCCATTTTTCGTTCATCGCGCGTATTTCTTTTTCTATCTCTTCCGGATCGGCCCCTTCTGCCTGGGTTCTCGCAATAATCCCGAAATCAGCATTCATATCGCCCCTTACTCCGTCTATTATCTGTTTGAGCCTTGTCCTCTCACCGTCATCGGATATTCTTCTGGAAACCCCGGTATCGCGCAGAAAAGGGCTGTAAACGATGTAATAACCGGGAAGCATTACATTCGTGGTGAGCCGCGCGCCTTTGGTGCTGTAGGGCTCTTTTATTATCTGGACAATCGTTTCCTGCCCTTTTTCAAACATTCCGGCAGCCGTATCCATCGGTTTAATTTCCATCCCCTCCGGTTCCTCGTCAAGCATTTCAGTATAAATATTATTGGAAAGATCAAAATATTCCCGTTCGGAAAGAAACGCGGGTTTTTGGTCCCCTATGTCCACAAACACAAAATTCATATTTGAAACCACTTTTTCAACTTTTCCTTTGCATATATTGCCGGCCTTTGCATATATATTTTTCTCATGGAAAAAATTAACAATCTTTGTATCATCCGCAATTGCCACTGAAATATCAAAATCTTCATCATTAATATAAAATTTTTTCATTTCACTCCTCTGCTTTCATGTATTCTCTGTAAATATTCTGCAGCATGCCGAGCGCAGCCATGGTAACCACCACAGATGTTCCGCCGTAACTCAAAAGGGGCAGAGTAATGCCCGTAACAGGCATTATACCAATATTCATGCCAATGTTAATAAAAAACTGCGAGAAAAATATCACGGTGATTGCTCCCGCAAACATTTTCCCGCTCTGATTCCTGCATAATTTCACTATCCTGAGCGACTCCATAATAAGTATGAAATAAATAAGAACAACAGCCATACTTCCGACAAATCCAAATTCCTCGGAAATAACCGCAAATATAAAATCAGTATATCGTATGGGAATGAAATGAAGCTGGCTCTGGGTTCCCTGCAGCCATCCTTTTCCCAGAAATTGGCCGGAACCAACGGCCATCTGGGACTGAATCACATTATATCCGGCTCCGAGAGGATCAAGCTCCGGATTCAGAAAAGTAAACAGCCTCTGTTTCTGATAGCCTTTCAGAAAAAAGAAAACAACCGGAAGAACCGCAATTCCCGCACCTATAATTACCAGAAATCTTTTCATGGGCATATTGCCGATAAAAAACACGGTGAGAACCACGGGAATCAGAAGTATTGTTGTGCCCAGATCCGGCTGTTTCAGAATAAGCGCCATCGGCAGACTCACTATCGCGAACATAACAAAGATACCTTTATATGTAAAAGCCTCTTTGTTTTTCACAAGTATGTACCTTATGACCACAAGCGCCGTTACGATCTTCATAAATTCACTCGGCTGAAAAACAAATCCCCCTATATTCAGCCATCTCGTGGCTCCGAGTTTTGATGTCCCGAACACCAATACGCCGGCAAGAAGAAATACCAATATACCATACAGCCAGTTCGCCGCATTTATAAAAATATTGTAATTGATATTGGCAAAGATCATCATAACAACCAGGCCAATAGCATACCAGACTGACTGCTTCATAAAAAAAGACGTTGCAGCACCGGATGTTGCGCTGTATATTGCGATGAGCCCTGCGGCCATAAGCATAAGCATTGCCCCAAATATCACGGCATTCATGTTTCTGTAATAACCGCGCAGTTTTTCTCCGGTTTTTGACATTCGTCTGAATTTCATTTGTTTTCCTTCTTTATATATTCAAAATAATAATCAAGCACATCGTGCGCTATCGGAGCAGCAGCCGCACCGCCTCCGCCGCCGTGTTCCGCAAGAACATAGATCACAACTTCAGGAGCTTCAAAAGGTGCATATCCGGAAAACATAGCATGGTTCTCACCCTGCTGATTTTCAACCGTAGCTGTTTTTCCCGCAACCCTGATATTCTCCAGATCCGCCAGAGCTCCGGTCCCGTGCCTTCCGCCCACAGCCCGGCGCATTGCTTTTTGCATTATTTCTATATATTTTTTATCCACACTTAATTCAAAAAGTTTTTTAGACTGATTTCTTTTGTGTATTTTTCTGTCATCAAACGTTATCGCTTTAAGCAATTTAGGCTCCATCACATACCCTCCATTCGCTATAGCCGATACTATATTCATTATCTGCAGCGGAGTTGATGTGATAAAGCCCTGTCCGATTGACATCATGACCGTATTCCCCGGGAACCAGGATGAGCGGGCAACTCTTCTCTTCCATTCTCTTGAAGGAACAACACCTGCTTTCTCGCTCGGCAGATCAATTCCTGTTTTCACTCCAAGCCCGAACATTTTAGCGTATTTATTAAGAAGCTCCACTTTCATCTTCATTCCCATCTTATAAAAATATATATCACAGGATTCTTCTATTGCTTTTTCAAAATCAACCTCTCCGTGCCCCGAATGTTTCCAGCATTTATAGGGCCACGTCTGTATCCAGTAAACACCGCTGCAGGAGAAGGTATCCCTGACATCCACAATACCTTCGGCAAGACCGCCCAGCCCGTCCGCAATCTTAAATATAGATCCCGGAGAATACAGCCCCTGTACCGCCCTATTGTTCAAAGGGCGGTCCCGGTTCCTTATAAGTTTTTTCCATTCAGCAATATTGATCCTGCCGCTGAAAAAATTAAGATCATAGTCCGGTTTTGAAACCATACATAAAATTTCTCCGGTTGCCGGTTCTGATACTATTATTACTCCGTTATGGCCGGACTCATCCATTCTTTTTTCCGCATATTTCTGGAGCCTATAGTCAATTGTAAGGATAAGATCCTTTCCTTTTTCAGGCTCTATCCTGTCAATAACATCCTTCTGCCTGCCTTTGGCGTCGGTCAGTATATAAACAACACCGTCGCTTCCCCTTATTTCTTTGTCATAATAATTTTCAATCCCGGTCTGTCCCACTATATCTCCCTGTTTATAGCCCCGGTATTTCCTGCTTTTAAGCTGCCCTTCCGTCACTTCCCCTATATAACCCAGAATATGAGAACCGAGAAATGAATGAGGATACACTCTTTTCGGCTCCTGAGAAACGGATACCCCGCTTACCTCAAGGGATTTTTCGCTGATCAAAGAAAGTTCCTCCACACTTATGTCTTTTTTCAGGGCTACGGGCTCCAGTATATATTCCCTTGCCGTGCTTATTCTGTCCCGGATTCCTCCCGGGGTCATTCCCAGGATCTTGCCTATTTCTTTTACCGCATCATCTCTGTCTTCATTAAGCGCAAAATGATAAGGAATTATATTCACGGTATAAGAAGGAGCGTTGTTTACAATTTTTCTGTAATTTCTGTCATAAATATATCCGCGCGGCGCCCTGTCTTTAACAAGATTGACACAGTTGGTATCCGCCAATTTTTTATAATAAGACCCTTTAATGATCTGAAGATAAAAAAGACGCATCCCCAAAAACACAACACATACACCAATAACAGCTCCCATCACCCTGATCCTGACAAGACGTCTGTATGTTTTTTTTATATTTTTCCGTATTTCATTTTCAGCCATAATACACCTTTCTTTATATTTACCCCTGAAAAAACCAAAACAGCGGCGCCTGCCACTGTTGTCATAAGCAGCGAATAAAATATCTCCGCAGGTATCATAAAATATTTAAATTCGGCATAAAAGATCCATACCGCAGCAGTATGGATAATTAATTTCACGCAGTATCCCAAGAACAGGATCAAAACTCTCGTTATATAATTTCCTGTATAAAGCGCTTCCGCAAGAACCATAATTGCCGCGGCCGCGGCCATGCCCGATACAAGATTTATCCCCAGGAAAGGCATCACATAAGCATCTTTCACGGTATAACCGGCCAGAAAAAAAACGAACGCCGCAATACGACGTTCATAAATCAGCAGCAGCGCGCCCGCAATAAAAATCATATCAATAAAAGCCAAAGCGGTTTTCGCCGAGTAAACCGCACTATCCGTTATTACTGCCGCTGTAAGAACCGCAAATAAAAAAACATTTTTAATTTCAGCACCTCACATTACCGCTGTTTCTTGAGAATAAGAACTTCCCTGACCGAAAACTGATCCACAAAGGGCCTTACTTCAACCTCCATTGACAGCCCATCCGTATTTTTATTTACCGCGGCAACCCTGCCTATTTCAATCCCTCCGGGAAATGAACTGCCCAATCCGGATGTTATGACAACATCTCCGGTTTTCACGTCTTCTTCTTTTGGCACATACTTTAACGAACACTCGTTCACGCCTGTTCCGGCAAGAATTCCCGCTATATCATTTCTTAAGATTCCGGCGCTGACGCTGCTTTTGATATCCGTTATAAGCTGGATCCTGCTTGATGAAGAAAAAACCTTCTGCACCCTTCCGAATGCTTTCCCCCGCGCAATTATCCCGTCCCCTTCTTTCACACCGTCATTGGCCCCTTTGCCAATAACATAATACTGTATAAAACCATCGGTATTTGCACCGATCACATCAGCATAACCCTTTATATGGCCGCGGAATTTCTTATTCTCCTTAAGCTCCAGCAGTCTTTTCAGTTTATTATTTTCGTATCTTAATGATGCATTTTCCGTTTCAAGAATTATATTTCTTTCTTTCAAAGCATTTATACCTGTCCTTGCGGCCGAAACATATTTGATGGATTTAAATGACCCCTTAACATAATATACGTAAGAAGAAAACGCATTGGAAGTTTTTGCCATAAATCCGGCGGCAGGATCCAGGGTTCCTTTTTTCCAGAGAACCAGAACAATAAAAACAACAGCCGCCGCAATAAGCGCATAATAAATTTTATCCGGCAGTGTTTTTTTTGTTTTCATGAGTTTCTACGTTGCCGGATACGAATCTTCACCCTCAAAAGAAAGCCGTCTTAAAGCGTCAAGCTGCTCTTCGAGCATCTTGCCGGCGCCCTTCACAACACAGTCCTGCGGGTTTTCGGCAATATGAACCGGCACACCGGTTTCTTCCCTGAGTTTCTTGTCAAAAGCCTTTAACTTCGCTCCTCCGCCGGTAACAACAATACCTTTGTCTATAATATCCGCCGCAAGTTCGGGTTTTGTATGCTCCAGCGTTGATTTCACGCCGTCCACAATTTTGGTTATCGGCTCTTCAAGCGATGAAGCAATCTCATCTGATGTTATTTTTATTGTCCGGGGAAGCCCTGTTGTCAGATCCGCGCCTTTTACTTCCATTTCAAGAGTTTCCTCAAGTTTCTGGGCGCATCCTATATTGATCTTTACTTTTTCCGCCATTCTTTCCCCGATATTAAGATTATATGCTTTTTTCAAATAAGCTATGATGGACTCATCAAATTTATCACCCGCGGTTCTTATTGAATTAAAGACAACCAGTCCGCCCATCGAAATAACCGCAACTTCAGTTGTTCCGCCTCCTATATCAACGACCATATGTCCAACCGGATCCTCCACAGGAAGCCCTGCGCCTATCGCCGCGGCCATGGGTTCGTCAATAAGATAAACTTCCCTTGCCCCTGCCTGAAGCGCTGATTCTCTCACTGCTCTTCTTTCAACCGGCGTAACACCTTTGGGCACTGATATCGCGATCCTCGGATTTACCATAGAATGCCTGTTATGAACCTTAACAATAAAATATCTGAGCATTTTTTCCGTCACATTAAAATCCGCTATGACTCCGTCCCTCATAGGCCTTATTGCCTGAACGTCACCCGGCGTTTTTCCCACCATCTCTTTTGCGGCATTGCCCACGGCAATCACTTCCCTGCCTCTTAAAAGCGCGACAATTGAAGGCTCTTTAAGAACGATCCCTTTATTTTTTATATAAACAAGAGTCGTCGCGGTTCCAAGGTCTATCGCCATATCCGATGAAAACAATCCGAGAAAATAATCAAAGATCATCTATTTTTTCCCCTTTCCTTTGGCCGCTTTCTTCTTTGGCGCCGCTTTCTTTTTCGCGGTTTTTTTCTTCGGGGATGCCTTTTTTTTCGGAGCCGCCTTTTTCCGCGCATTTTTAGCGCCTGATTTCTTTTTCGCAGGCTGTATCTCTTTTGCTTTTTCCGCCGTATCTCCGGTTTTCTTTTTTATAATCTTATCAAAATCAAAACCGCCCCATTCAATAAGCCCCTGCAAAACAACAAGTCCTATAAGCAATAACAACAAAAGCGCTCCAAGAGTTACACCAACCATAGACTTCCTCCTTTAAATTATCTTATTTATTATATTCAAAATATTAAAATTCACGTTAAAACCCGCTGTATAAAAGCATAGTAATTTTATCAAAACCCCCTGTTTTATGCAACAGAAAAAAACAGGGAATAGAGAGCTGAACACAGTGGGGTTTGGGAAGAACGAAAGACAGTGGTTTGTGGTTTGTGGTTTGTGAAAACCGGGAAACATTGAGCTTTGAGTTTTGAGCTTTGGGAAGAACGAAGAACAGTTCCAAGTTCCAATTTCCAAGTCCCGAGTGTGAA
>CAYTNY010000007.1:24263-30357 GCA_964439215.1 uncultured Spirochaetia bacterium | reverse complement strand
TTTGGGAAGAACGAAGAACAGTTCCAAGTTCCAATTTCCAAGTCCCGAGTGTGAAGGGCTGGCGTTTGGTTTGCGGACCCGGCGTAAAAAACCAAATCCCCCCTGCCCCCCTTTATGTAAAGGGGGTAAAAACTACTAACATTTCTTATCCTCTGCGAGGAAGGGGTGACGACAGCAAAATCATAAATCTTATTCTTCCTGCTGTTCTCTATTACGTTATCCTGTGTTGTTGATTTTGGTTTTTTTCACCCCCCTTTTGCAAAAGGGGGATACAGGGGGATTTTGCTTTGAAGTCGGGTTTGCGGGCCCGGCGTTAAAAACCAAATCCCCCCTGCCCCCTTTATGTAAAGGGGGCAAAGACAAAATAATTAAACCTATAATATAGGTTTTAAAACATCATTTTTCAGATATCAGGTTTCGCCAACCATCCAAGCATCTGAGCATCCGAGCCTCAGGTTTCCATTCCCTGTCTTCCCGCACCGCGTTCCCCGGGCGGCTGTCAAAACACAGCCTTCACCCCGCTCATTATAAGCCTGCCGGGGACGGGATACTTCGCGGTTATATGATAATCCTTTTTATCAAGTATGTTTGAAACATCAAGAAAAAGAGTAAAATTCTTATTCACTTTATGCAATGCCGATACATCAAACGTATAATACTCATCCATTTCTTCTCCCGCCGCATCCGGGCGCGGCCCGGCATACTCTCCTTTCAGGGTCACTTCCGACGCGTAAGGCAGCTCCATTTTTACCGACGCGGTGATTTTGTCTTTCGGCCTGTAAGCAAGCGCGTCTCCTTCTCCATCGCGGGCCTCAAGATAATTATAAGCTGCTTTGACTTCCATAAAGCCAAACAGCCGCACATCTCCCGCGATATTCACGCCCAAAAAGTCCGCCTTTGATATGTTCATAGGTTTATATTTAAAATCCGAAACATCAAACAGCCAGTCAATAAGATCCTGCGTCTCTGTTTTAAAGAGCGTTATACCGTAATTCAGGCCTGTGCTTTTTTTATGCAGCGCGATTTCATAAGAGGCGCTCTGTGCCGGAACAAGATCCGGGTTCCCCGCGGTCCACATATCTTCCGGCCAGTAAAGGTCGTTCAGCGTCGGCTCGGAAAACGCCCGGTCAAAAGAACCTTTCACCTCAACCCCGCCTCCGAAATCATATTTTGCCGTTATATTTTCGCTGTGCATTGTTCCGTAAGCTTCGTTTATATCAGCTCTTGCGCCTGTATTTATCACGAGCCTGCCGCCGAGCAGTTTTAAAACCGCATTTGAATAAGCCCCGTTGTTTAAAACCGACTTTTCCCCTATCGTCGTGCTGTCTACTCCTTTTACGCTTATTTCATATCCCGTTATGAGCGACACATATTCGCTCTCTTCATAAACACCGATAAGATTCCCCTGTATATGGGTCTTTATGTGTTTATCATTCACATAAGGTTCATTCACGTATTTAAGCTCTGCCTGCCTGTAAAAACCGCCTGCTTTCAAATTGATCCTGCCAATGCTTGTATAAATATCCGCGCCCGCGGAAATATTATCATCCCACTGCCTTGCGGAGCTTGTTGTCCCCGCCGCGTCGTAAGGCACGCCCATTTCCCTTGAAAAATAAGATCCCGATACGACCGTATCAAAAGCATCTCCGGAAAAACCTGCCTTTACGTTCAGAAATCTTTTCAGATAATCCGCATTGTTTCCCGCAGCGTCAAAATATTCCCGGTCTTCTTCACGTATGTATCCGCCGCTTTTTTCCTCGCCCGCCGAAACCGCGTAATCAACACCGTATATTCTGTTGTTTGAAGAAAGCGAATACTTTTGAGTGTTGTTTGAACCGTAAAAAACCGCACCCTGCGCCCAAAAAATTTCTTTGGAGCCTGTAATTACGTTTATTACTCCTGATGAGGAATCAGCCCCGTAAATTGACGAGAGGCCCCCTTCCACAATCTCTATTTTAAGAACATTGGAAATATCTATAAGATTCAAATCAGCCATTCCTGTGGTTATGTCATTTACGGGTATTCCGTCCACCATAACCTTTGTCTGGTTTGACCTGGCTCCCCTGAACATAACTCCCGCAACACCCTCACAAGCATTGCTGCGCGTGACAATAATTCCGGGCGCGTCATCAAGAACATCTTTAAGCGTAATAAACCCCTCGGCCCTTAAATCTTCTCCGTCAAGAATCATAAGATTTCTCGGCGTGGCGCCCAGTGTTTCGGGTATCTGCCTTGCGGTAACCACAACCTCTTCGGTTTCAGAATTTTCTGCTTCGGAATTTCCCGCATCAGACCCCTGCGCGGGTTTAAACTCATATACTCCGGTGTTTTCACTTCCTCCGGAAGCAGCGCTCCCGTCAGTCTGCATTTCTCTAAACTGCTCCGAATAAGTTTCTTTGATCGTATTATAATCCCTTGAAAATCCCGCTGCTGCCGCAAAAATCAGCAATACTGCGGCAATATAACCTGCTTTTTTCATTCTTTTCTCCTCCTTCAGTCAAATTTTAATTTTATGACAGGGCCGCTTTCACCCTTCAATATTTCAAATCGGTCAAACTCATATACTTTTTTTATATTATTCTCCGTCAGTGTTTCTTCAGGGCTGCCGCTGTATTCTACCGCTCCGTTTTTCATTATTATTATATCATCCGAAACTTCCGAACAGATATTAATGTCATGAGAAACCATTATTACTGTTTTACCCTCTCCTGCAAGCTTCTTTACCGATCTCATGGTATCCGCGGTATGATGAATATCAAGAAATGCCGCTGCTTCATCCATAACAAAAACATCCGCTTCCTGCACAATCGCCCTGCATATATATACTGCTTTTTTTTCGCCCCCCGAAAGAGCGGACATTTTCCTGTGTCTTTTATCCAGCAGCCCGAATGACCTCATGACAGACTCTGTTTTTTCTTTTCCTGACCCTCCGGGATTTCCCAGAAAAGACATATAAGGCCTGCGCCCCATAAGCACTAATTCCTCAACCGAAAAATCAAAAATATCCGAACCTGTCTGCGGTATATACGCAAGCATCCTGCCTTTTTCTCTTCCCGTATAATCACTGCTGCTGCGGCCGTTTATTATCACTTCCCCATTAAACCCGTCAATAATACCCGTAATTATTTTCAGCAGAGTGGTCTTGCCCGATCCATTGGGGCCGATCAAAGACGTTATTGCTCCCGCCCTGAATTTCAGACAGGGGATATCAAGTTTAAAACTTTCTTTTTTCAGATAACTGAACTCAAGGTTCTTTACCTCAATCATGCCTGTCTCCTTCTTTTTTCAAGCAGCAGCGCCATGAACATCGGAGCACCGATAAGCCCTGTTATAACGCCTACCGGCAGTTCTGCCGGAAGAAAAACAACCCTGGCAAATGTATCCGCCGCAAGAAGAAAAAAAGCACCTCCCAAAAAAGAGGCAGGCATAAGTATCCGCATATCCGGCCCGGTAAATCGTCTTATAATGTGGGGGATTATAAGCCCCACAAAACCAATAACACCCGACAGCGAAACAGCCGCCCCCGCAAGAATACTTGCCCCTATAAAATAAAAAGCTTTAACGGATTCTGTTTTAACACCGAGCACTTTGGCCTCTTCCTCGCCCGCGGAAACGATATTCAGATCATTCGCGAAAACAACACCCGCGAAAATTATTACTCCCGCCAGTATCCATGCAATTTTCAGTTCCCCGGACATAACTCCCGACAGGTCTCCCATAAGCCAGAAAACCACTTTTGCAAGGTCCCTGCTGAAAACCGCGTTGAGCATCATAATAAGCGCGGAGAAAAACGACCCTGTCATAACCCCGATAAGAAGCAGATTTGTCACATCCGACCTGCCTGAACTCACAGAAAGCCGGTAAACAGCAAAAGCCGTTATGACAGCGCCCGCCATTGCGGGAATGGATATAACCGCAAAACCCGCTATTATGGCTGCTGCCGCGCCAAAAGCCGCGCCTGACGATATTCCCGTAATAAAGGGGTCAACAAGAGGATTCCTCAAAAGAGCCTGAAGCACGGCTCCTGACACGGCAAGCATTCCTCCTATAAGAACCGCCAGTAAAATCCTGGGCAGGCGTATCTTCATAATAACAATAAACCCGCTGTCACCGGCGTTTTCTCCCGCCATATACTTTAAAATATCATCCGCGGGAATATTCACGCTTCCCGCCTTCAGACCGGCAAGCCCCGCGATGGACAAAAGAACCAGCAGGACAAGAAACACAGGAATATTTTTTTTCATTTCACCCCGCCCAAAAGCATTTTCCGCAGTTCAGCCACCGCGTCCAGAACCCCGGGCCCGGGCCTCATAACAGAATCAAGAAGCCTTCCCCGCAGCGTAAAAATCATACCTGTTTTTCCCGCGGGAGTATTTCTTATATGCGGACTCTCATCATACTTCCCGGAAGGCTCGTACAGAAAGAATATTGCTTCCGGCGCCCTTATCAGCACCTCTTCTTTTGAGACTTTCGGATACTCTGTTTTCGCGTCAGCAAGAACATTTACTCCTCCCGCATAATGCAGTATTTCATTTATGACAGACGCCCCGCCCACCGCCATTGCGGGCTCGCCCGAGATTTCCATATATACCTTTTTTGCCGCTGCTTTCCCCTCAAGTTTTTTCAGCCTCCTGTCAAACTCCAGCGCTTTGTCTTCCCCGCACCCGGTAATTGCGGCGATTGTTCTCATATTTACGGCTATATCGCTCAGGCTTTGCGGATAAAACACAATAACGCTTATACCCAGTTTTTCCATTGCGCTTATGGCTTTCTTTTGTATCCCGCCGCCCGATATTACCACATCGGGCCCCAGGGAGGCTATTTTCTCGGTATCAGGATGGAGAAAACCGCCTGCTTTTTCCTTGTCTTTCGCCGCAGGCGGATAATCGCACTGCAGTGATACTGCCTTAAGTTTTTCCGCGGCGCCAAGATAATAAATCATCTCCGTATGCCCGGGCGACAGGCTGACAATGCTTTCCACGGGCTTTTTTATCTCTGCTTTCCTCCCGACATCATCGGTTATAACAAACCCGAAAACCGTTCCCGGAAACACAAACGCAGACAAAAACAGCAGCACATATTTTTTTATTTCATCAGTCATCAATACTCCCTGCCCTTTTTCATTTTAATTCCCTTTTTAAAAGGATGTTTTATTTCTCTCATTTCAGTGACAAGATCCGCCGCGCCACAAAGTTTTTCAGAAGCGTTTCTCCCCGTTATCACAACCTCTGTTTTTTCTTTTCTCTTTTTCAGAATTTTAATAAAATCTTTTTCCATAAAAAGATTATACTCCGCGGCATATACCGCTTCATCCAGAACAGCCATATCATACTCCCCCGAGCAAATCGCTCTTTCCACGGCTCCCATATCCCGGACAACCCTTTTTTTCAGGCTGTCAAGGTCGAGCCCTTTATCAAAAAAAGGAGACTTCTGATTAAATTTTATATAATCAATGTTTTTTATGTTTTTAAGTGTTTTTTCTTCTCCGCTCTTTAAAGCACTGCTTTTAAAAAACTGAAAAAAAACCACTTTCAGGCCGCTCCCTGCCGCCCTGACCGCCTGACCCACAGCCGCGGTTGTTTTTCCCTTTCCGTTTCCCGTATAAATCTGTATTATTCCTCTTTGTTTTTTCCGCATAACATCCTCCTTCTTTGCTCATAAAAACAAAAAAACCCGGCCGCGCACCGCGCTCCGGGTTCAATTCATCTCGTATATAAGTCTTTTTCCCTTTGCGCGAAGGTACTCTCCGTTTCAGGCAGTGGACCGGGCTCCCGGATATTTATCCGGATTACCGTTGCGCGACAGCGCCCCGAATCAAACGGGGACTTCCTCTGCCAAAACGTTATATAGATTTAAGCATACAGAAATACGTGAGTCAAGGGGAAAAGCGAAGAACAGCGGAAAGCGGAGAACAGTGGTTTGTGGTTTGTGATTTGTGATTTGTGGAAACCGGAAGACATTGAGTTTTGGGAAGAACAGTTCAAAGTTCAAAGATAAAACAAATCAAAAACAAAATAATAAAACTCCAAACAGCAAATTCCGGTTTTGTTCTCACTTTGGACTTGGAACTTTTGAACTTGGAACTTTTGAACTT
>CAYTNY010000007.1:0-24163 GCA_964439215.1 uncultured Spirochaetia bacterium | reverse complement strand
CCGGTTTTGTTCTCACTTTGGACTTGGAACTTTTGAACTTGGAACTTTTGAACTTTGAACTTTGAACTATTACTCCCTCACACTCCCTTTATATGAAACTCCGCCTTTGCTCTGTCAGCTTTTGACAGGTGAGAGATGCTGTTTAAAAGAGTCAGGTAAAAGTACTTTTTCTTTTCATCATAAAACAACTCTGTGACAGAAGCGTTATAAAGACGTATATGCCTGTAATTCAAACCGGGAATTTTAAGCATATTCCTAACAATGCCTCTTATGACCCCTCCGTGTGTAATCACAGCTGCGGTTTCATATCTGCCCGCATATTCCGAAACAAATCTTTTCATGACTCTTTTCACACGGCGGAAAAAAGAAAAATCCGTTTCCCCCGTAAATTCAAAAGGCCCGGCCTTTTCCATATACTGTTTCCCCTCAAGGTTCCCATAACTCCGCTCTCGGAAAGAATATTCCTTGATCACAGACGGTTTATGCGCCAGCCCTTTTTTTATTATAAGAGCCGTTTCATACGCCCGCTTAAGGTCGCTGCTCACAATTACTTCCGGCGGGTCTTCTTTCAGGAAACCGCATATACGGGCAGCCTGCCTGCGCCCCGCGGAATTAAGGCTTATATCCGAATGCCCCTGAAAAAGCAGCCTGCTGTTCCATTCGGTTTCCCCGTGCCTGACAAGATATATTTTCAAAGATTCTCCTTTTCCGCTTTCCTGTTCTCAAGAAAACAAAAAAGCCCCCGCGGAAAACACAGGGGCTTTTGTTGTTATTAATTAATTATTCGCCGTCATCGCCGATTGCGTCAGAAGGACAGGAGTCCTTTGCGCTTTCGCACGCTGCTGTTTCCTCGTCATTCTCGGGCTGTTTCGAAACATAAGCATAAGACCCGTCATCTTTCATCTTGAAATTCTCCGGAGCTTCTGCTTCGCAGACGCCGCAGGCCGTACACTGATCATCAACATAAAATTTTCCGTCAACATTTTCCGCTACTTTTCCGTCTTTGCTCGCCATCTTAATTCATCCTCCTTTAAAAAAAATTTTAAACAACGAACTAAATATATAATATTTTTATTCTTATTGCAATTGTTTTTTCGCGCCAATATAATCAGCGCATAAAAAAAACTTGCCTGTTGTCAATATTTGCGATAACATAATTTTAACATTTTAAAGGAGGGTGATATTATGCGTAATAATTTTTTTATGTTTTCCGCAATTGCCATTTTTCTGATTATGCCCGCATTTTTTTCCTGTTCGTGCAGCAATCCCCAGGCTCCGGACTCCGGGCCTGAACCGACCGCAACAGCCACCCCTACACCCGAATTCGTTACAGTCGCGGATTTCGAAGTTGAAAACTGCCGCACTTCAATAGTGTGCGGCGGATGCACAAATATAGTCGGAGGAGCAATGTCAGCGGGCGTCGAGAACCTCAGCAGGAACTGCATTGACCTTTCCGGGGAACCTGCCGAATACGGAGCCAAAGCATACAGCATATCAGCAACCGCGGAAGATGACGGCGCACAGTGGTTTGCCGTGTACCTGAACACAAATTCAGCGCCGGACACAGGCAGTGATTTCAGCGCCTACAAAATAATATACTTTAATTGCAAATTAGAAACGGATACACTGCCCGAAAACACCGTATATACAGACATAAAGTTCTTTACTTCTGAAGCAGGGGAAAGACTGGAATTAAATGACATTGAACTGGACAAATCAGGAGACTGGGCAGCCTATTCCGTATACCTTTCCGATTTCACATCTGCCGGTTCTCTAACCCAAGCAGAAGTTCTGGAAATCGTAACACAGGTTAGGTTTTACTTTAAAACCGGCGGCGACGGCACCGCGTCTTCATTCAAAGAGATAATACTGGATAATATAACCCTGTACGCGGAATAAAAATCCGGTATTCAAATAAAACGGGGCGGCTTTTGCCGCCCCGACAGATATATTCTACCGCAAGATTTCAGGTTCCCCTCCGATAAAACTTACAACCCTTGACGCCTCCCCGCTCACAATCCTGTCGCACACGACCAACGCATCCGCCTGTTCAATTATCTTTTTATCCACAGAAGAGAACCTCAGCGGGTCTTTCTTTCCGGATATGTTCGCTGACGTTGCGGCAAGCGGCCCCGTCAGTCTGATTATGTCATTTATCCATTTATACTTGATATGCCTGACCCCAACGGTATCTTTCAGAAAAGAACTTCCCGGATTCTTTTTTATGTTAAATATCATCGTATACGGCCCCGGCAGGTTCTTTTCAACCATTTTTTCCCCGTGCCCCGAGACTGCTGCGGCTTTGTATATACCCTTTTTGGACGAGAAAAACACCTGCAGCGGTTTTTTAAAATCCCTGCCCTTAATACGGTAAATTTTTTCAACCGCTTTCTTATTGTCCGCCCTGCAGAAAACACCGTAAACAGTATCCGCGGGCATAACCGCTGCCCCTCCCGCGTTAAGAACCGCGGCAACACGCTCAACATCCCTCTTTTTCATACGGGGAAAAGACATTTTAATTTTTAATTGTTGATTTTTGATCGTTGATTTTTCAGAACAACTTTTCATACGCACCTTCGCATAAGCCTGTATACGAATTCTTCCTTCAGGCGTTGTCTTTCAGGAATTTTTCAACTCCCCTGCTTTGAAGCTCCGCGTCCTTTTTTTCAACCGCATCCGCCATCTCGGTTTTATAATCATCCAGTTTCTTTTTTATATCCTCATATTTTATCCCGAGTATTTCCGCGGCAAAAACCCCGGCGTTTACAGCGCCTGCCTTTCCTATAGCCATACATCCCACAGGCACGCCTTTGGGCATCTGCACTATTGAATACAGCGCGTCAACACCGTTTAAAGCGCCGCCCGGCATCGGGACTCCTATGACAGGCAGTGTTGTTTTTGCCGTAATAACCCCGGCAAGATGCGCGGCCATTCCGGCTCCCGCTATAATAACCTCAACACCTTCTTTCTCCCAATTTTCAACGAGTTTTTCAACCTTATCCGGCGTTCTGTGCGCGGAAGCCACGCTCACCCCGGCTTCTATCCCGAACTTCCCAAGAATCTTTACAGCTTCGTTCATAATCTTAAGATCTGAATCCGAACCCATAATAACCGCGGCTTTTGCCATAACAAACCTCCTCTGTAATGTATATAAAAACTTTTATGTTCTAAATCATAAAACAGCATCCTGTATGCTGCCGTCTTATTTTTTCAGAGCCCTTGCGCCTATATCTTTTCTGTAATGCGCGCCTTCAAAATTTACTTTATCAATATTCTCATAAACTTTTTTGGCCGCGGAATCTATATCCCCGCCAAGAGCCGTAAGGGCCAGTACTCTTCCGCCCGAAGTTACTGTTTTCTCATTTTCTTTTTTTGTGCCGGCCTGAAAAACCAAAAGGTCATCCCTGCCGTTAAAAGCGTCAATCCCCGTTATTTCCGCTCCTTTTTTATACTCTCCGGGATAACCGGGTGCTGCCTGAACAACACATATGGCCGCACCTTCGCAGACCTCTATTTTTTTATCATGCAGGGTTCCGTCTGCGCAGGCAAGAAAAAGCTCCACTATATCGCTTTTTAAAAGAGGAAGCACTGCCTGAGTCTCCGGATCTCCGAACCGCACATTATACTCAAGAACTTTGGGGCCGTCTTTTGTAACAATTATGCCCGCATAAAGTATGCCTCTGTAAACAATGCCTTCTCTTTTAAGCCCCGACAGCGTGGGCTCCAGAATATTCATCATTATTTCATCCATCATTTCAGGCGTAACAAGCGGCGCCGGCGCGTACGCTCCCATCCCTCCTGTATTCGGGCCTTCATCATTATCATAAATTCTTTTATGGTCCTGCGACGCGGGAAGCGCAAGAATTGAGCCGCCGTCCGTAAAAGCAAGAATACTTGTTTCCTCGCCTTCCAGAAACTCTTCAATCACTATTCTGTCGCCCGCCCCGCCAAAAGCCTTTTTATCCATGATCTCATCTACGGCGCCGAGCGCCTCCGCTTTATTTGCGCATATAATAACACCTTTCCCGGCTGCCAGGCCGTCCGCCTTGACCACTATGGGATACTTGCCCTCTTTTTCTATATATTCCGCGGCTTTCGCGGAATCATCAAACTCCGCAAAATCACCTGTCGGAATATTATTCTTTTTAAAAAGATTTTTAGTAAATGCTTTGCTCCCTTCCATCCGCGCCGCATCGGCATTTGGGCCGAATATTTTAAGCCCTTTTGATTCAAAAATATCCACGATCCCGCCGACCAAAGGCGCTTCCGGCCCTACAACAGTGAGCCCTATTTTATTTTTTTCGGCAAACTCCGCCAGTGCGTCAATGTCATCCGCGTTTATGTTTACGTTTTCCGCAGTTTCAGCGGTCCCCGCGTTTCCCGGCGCGCAGTATATTTTCTCCGCCAGTGTGCTTTTCGAAACAGCGTAACACAACGCATGCTCTCTTCCTCCGCTTCCAACAATCAGTACGTTCATATACAAACCTCCTGTTTTTCAGGCTTTCCAGTTATATAAAACAAAATCTTTGCCGGGGACCGATATCACAGCCTCTCCCTGCTCGGGTATTTTTTCCAGTTCTTCTCCGCCTTCAAACAACTCCGCCGAAAACCTTATATTCTCGCTTTCATGAAACTCATTAAAGCAGTCAAAAGGTATCTTTACTTCAAAAATATCTTTTACGGCAAACTCGATCCTTGCGGCATCAATCCCTCCGCCTGATATCTTTTTTGAATCAAAATCAAAATCAAATTCCGCCTTTTTCTCTCCGTGATAAAATTTCACGGCAAGCCGCAGCCCGTTTTTTTCGGCAAGACTCTCTTCCGAATCCATACGCAGGCAGAAATTGTCCATATTGAAGCCGTAATGCATCCGATGAAAAAACTTCCCCCCTTTATGCATTGCGCCGCCTTCCGAGAGTTCAAATATTCCGGCGCCTTTCCATTCATAGAAATCCGTATCCTCCCCGTCAATAACCGGATATATAAATCTTTCAGGCATCGTTTCAAATGTTCTGTCGCCTCTTGTAATAGGTATGAAAAAATCTCCGGGAATATCCCTGCCTATGACCTTATAAATATTCATCAGGTGCATCCTGTAAAGATTATCAAACTCAGAATCATTTTTTGAGGAATGGTCGTCCCCATACCACCAGTTCCAGTCCGATCCTTCGGCAATATACAGCGACTCCCAGGCTTTCTTGAGTTTTTCCTTTTCCGCCTTGTTTTCCGCTTCCCATGCCGTCAGATCCTCTCTGGCTTTTTTTAAAAGTTTCCAGGATTTTCTGTCATCTTCGTGCCCTATCCATATATAAAAATCATGGTTTATCCAGGAGCCCGGCCACAATTTTGATATTTTTTCTTTCTTTATATCCGACTCAAGCATACGGCCTATGGTTGTTGTTTCAAGATCCGGATCCGCGGCGATCCCCGCATATAGAGCATTTAAGAAATCCTTTCCGTCGTTCGGATAAAACTCCCAGGCATTCTCTCCGTCAAGAATTATATTTACCGCATACTTCCCTTTCCCGGCCGCCTGCCCCGCTTCTTTAAGTTCCTTCATAAAATGATTTGCGGCTTCAAGAGGGTTCCAGTTATGATAATTAAATCCAATCATATCCGAAAGACGCAGATTTCTGAATACCATATCAACATCCCCTGACGGCGCCGAAAAAGTATGCGGACTGTATATTGCGCCGTCCCTATGCTCTTTCCCTGACATCCACATTGATTTATAAAGTATTTCCTGGTCCGTTGCCGCCCATTTTATTCCGTTTTTAGCCACAAGCTCCATAACTTCCGGGCTTACCGAGCCTTCCGAAGGCCACATACCCACCGGCCTCTTGCCCATCTTTTTTTCAAAATACTCTATCCCTTTTTTTATCTGAATCTCCGCGTCCTCCGGGTGCGAAAACTCAAAATCAAGCCGCGGCATCTTCGGCATGCACTGTTCTGCTGTTTTAACGTCATATACAAGAGGAAGTATGGGGTGGTAAAAAGGTGTTGTGGAGAGCTCTATCTTTCCGGAATTCCACGCCTCTGTATATTTGGGTATTATCAGCGCGAGTATATCCATATGCCTTTTCATGACCTGCTGTTTTTCCTCTTCGGTAAAACCTTCGCCTTTTGACCTTAATTCATTAAGGTCCGGAAACATTTCAAAAAAATCAGGATCTATCCATGCAAGATTGAACCATACCTGCAGATCCCTTATTTCATCTTCCGAAAACGACTTATGAATACTTTTAATATGATCGGGATGGGAATTCTCTCCTCTTTTTTTCAGCAGATAAGCATATCTGGGATGAGGAAAAACCATGGTCTGCCAGTTTGCCATAAAAAAATTGAACAAAACAAATACACGTTCATCCTCATTCAGCTCAGAAGCGGGTTTAAGTGTCATATCCTGAAATATATCGGTAACACCTTCCAGATATTCCTCCACCTGCAAAAGCAGTGAAGGCACAAGATTAAAATTCTGTTTAACAGAAGGATATTTATCAAGAATAGAAACCATATCATAATAATCCTTTACCCCGTGCATTCTGACCCAGGGAAGGATGAATTTATTTGTTTCTATATTCTTATAGTACGGCTGGTGCATGTGCCACAAAAATGTGACATACAAAGGAGCGCTCATTTTCACCTCATTTTTGTTTTTCAACAGGCATATATTAACATAAATAAGACGAAAAAAAACGGTTTTTTTATATTATCCGCCCGCTCCGGATCGCAGGTTTTATTGCGCGCCTTAACATAATCAAAACCCTTTTACCGCATCTGTCAGGGCGCTTGGTTATTGATGTTTCCCACAGAACAGAACACCGCCTTTCCAAACCGTCCCCTGCCCGCATCTCTTGTTTCAAGCATTAACTTATATTAAAACGCATCCTGCCTCGGATTCAAGGGCAAAAGACAGCCCGCAAAGGGATAGGTAATATATTTTATAAACGTTTTATGCAGTGCAATTCATATTATATTTTCACGCTGCATTTGCCCCAAATAAAAAGGCCGGGAAACAGCATTCAACACCGCGCCCCGGCCCTTTCAAATCTTTGTATTCAGCCTGAAATTACTTATTGCCGCCTATGGGAAGAAGCAGATTCGTGCCGTCTTCTTTGCCCATCACATATACTTCAGGAAGTTTACCGTCCCATTTTTTATAAAATTCAAGCGCCAGAATATTCTGCGTCAGTTCTTTATTAATAAGCCTTTTGGCTTCTGATTCGCCTTTGGCGATATTCACCTGGGCCTCGGCTTCCATTTCCGCCTTGTCCGCGACAAACTGCGCTTTTTTCGCTTCCTGCTCCGCTATCTGCTTTTCTTCAATGGCTTTGTTGAATTCCGCCGAAAACTCAAAATTAACAAGAGAAACATCCAGCATAACAATGCCGTGCTTGCTGAGCCTTTCATCCAGATTTCTTTCTATTTCCGATTTAAGGTCCGCTCTTTCAACAAGTATCATTTCCGCGTTCCTTAACGCAGTGGAAGCTTTTACAACTTCTTCAACCGCCGGCTGAAGAACCCTGTCCTTTATCTGTCTTTCATCTCCGATAGTCTGGAATATTCTGTTTACTTTTTCGGGATCTATTCTCCAATTCACAATAACGCCTGATTCTATGTACTGAAGATCCTTTGTTGCGGCTCTTGCCGTAAGTATATCCTTTTGAATTCTCACAGTAAGCTTTTTTATCACGGTTATAACCGGCACTCTGAAATGTATTCCTTCATCAAGGATCTTTTCAGAAACCGCTCCAAAATTAACAACAACTCCTCGTTCTCCCGGCTGAACAACAACGATAGACGACATTGCCGCAAGAACCAGCACCGCTATAATAATAGCAGGCAGACTTTTCATAATATCCTTCATATTAAAACCTCCTTTTATTTTCGCGTCATAGATTTTTGCCATTTTCTCCTCCAGAAATTAAAATACGCCGCACACTTTTGATACTCCGCATGCCTGCGGGTTCTGTCTTTATCACGCCCGGTTCAAAACAGTTTTTCCTGCTTTTCTTCCTGTCTGGATTTTTCTTTTTTCTTTCCGCGGGCCTCACCTATCATACCAAGAAACTCTTTTTCGTCAACCACTTTAATCCCTCTTTTCTCTGCTTTTTCCAGTTTACTCCCCGGATTTTTACCATACACAATATAATCCGTATTTTTTCCCGCGCCGGAACTTGTTTTTCCGCCCATAGACTTTACAATATTCTGAGCCTCGCCCCTCGTATATTGTTCAAGTTCTCCGGTAAACACAAAAACAAGGCCCTTAAATCTTGTATCTCTTACTTTTCTTTTTTTCTGCTTCATATTTACGCCTGCCCCGCGCAGCTTTTTTATTATCTGTTTTGTTTCAGGCAGCGCAAAAAAATCTTTTATATTTTTGGCCGCAATCGGCCCTATGTCGTTAATTTCCGCAAGCCGTGTTTCGTCCGCGGAAGCAATCTTTTCAATTTCTCCGAATTCATCCGCCAGAACTTCCGCGGTCTGTTTCCCCACGTTCCTTATTCCAAGTGCGTATATAAGATTTGAAAGATCCTTTTCTCTGCTCTTATCTATATTTTCAATAAGCTTTTCCGCGGATCTCGCCCCCATTCTGTCAAGATTTGCGATCGTAAAGATATCCAGTTCATAAAGCCCCGCAATATCGGATAAAGCACCCGACGATATAAGCTGTCTCACAATTGCCGCTCCCAGCCCCTCTATATCCATCGCGTCTCTTGATCCAAAATGAAATATGCTTGCCTCCACTATTGCCGGGCATTTAAGGTTTATGCATCTCCTTACCGCCTCATCTTCATATTTAAAGACTTTTTCCCCGCATACCGGGCATTTATCCGGCATTTTAAACTTTTTCAGCCCCTTTTTTCTTTCTTTAAGCGATACGCCCGTTACTTCAGGAATAATATCTCCGGCTTTTTCAACAAAAACCATATCATTTTTCCGTATATCTTTTTTTTCTATATATTCTTCATTATGAAGAGTCGCTCTTTTTACGGTTGTCCCCGCGATCTTTGCGGGAGCCAGCTCCGCCACAGGAGTCAGGGCGCCGGTCCTCCCTACCTGCACGGTTATTTCTTCAAGCCTTGTCTTAACTTTCCGGGCCTTAAACTTATATGATATTGCCCATTTAGGGCTTTTTCCCGTAAAACCGAGTATTTTCTGTTTTTCAAGTTCATTTACTTTGATAACCATACCGTCTATCTCATAATCAAGACTTTCTCTTTTTTTCTCCCATCTGCCGCATAAATCCATGACTTCAGAAATATTCCGGCATATACTGATATGAGGATTTACGGGGAAACCCGCTTTTTTAACAGTTTCAAGCGCATCCCGATGGGTCTTCAACCCCTGCTTTTCAGCTTCAGTCATGCCATAAATAAAGATATCCAGCCCTCTTTTCGCGGCGGCCCCGGGGTCAAGAAGTTTCAGTGTCCCCGCGGCGGAATTTCTGGGATTTGCAAAAAGACTCAGCCCCTGTCTTTTCTTTTCTTCATTTATTATCTCAAACTGTTTTTTCGAGAGATAAACCTCTCCTCTAACTTCAAAGTCTTTAAGTTTTTTCAGACCGGATCTCAGGGGAAGTTTTTTTATTGTTCTTATATTTTCTGTTATATCATCGCCTTTTTCGCCGTCCCCCCTTGTCACGCCTCTGTCCAGAAAACCATCCTTATAAACGCAAGCCACCGCAACACCATCAATCTTAAGCTCTACTGCATATGTATAATCCCGTATTACTTTTTGTATGCGCCGATCAAATTCCTTCAGGTCCTCAGCCGAATAAGTATTATCCAGGCTCAGCATCGGAGTTGTATGATTTACAGTTTTAAACTCTTTGAGGGGCTGCCCCCCGACTCTTTTTGACGGCGAATCAGGAGTATCAAGAGAAGGATATTTCTTTTCCAGTTCAATAAGCTCTTTCATCAGCATATCATATTCATAGTCGGATATTTCGGGGGATGCTTCAGTATAATATTTTTTATTGTGATATTCTATCAGCTTCCGCAGTTCTTTAACCCGCTCTTTTTCCTGTCTTAAAGACGCAGCCATAAAATCCTCTTTTATACCGGCATTGATTATTTTTTATCTTTTTCCCTGCATCTGACACACAGGTTTTCTATATGTCTTATTTTTCCGTACATTTCATCCATGGCTTCTTTTATGGGATCAGGCAGATCTCCGTGCTTCAGCGTTTCTTCGGGAAGATTCTCCCCCATTCGTTTCACAACAACTCCGGGAATACCGACTACCGTGGAATGTTCGGGGACATTTGACACCACAACCGAACCCGCGCCTATTTTTGTATTCGCGCCCACGGTTATATTCCCAAGCACCTTTGCGCCCGCACCCACAACTATATCATTTTCCAGGGTTGGATGCCTTTTGCCTTTTTCTTTTCCCGTACCGCCAAGCGTAACACCCTGATAAAGAAGAACATTATCGCCTATAATGGCAGTTTCGCCTATAACCACCCCCATCCCGTGGTCTATAAAAAAATTTTTCCCTATTTTCGCGCCCGGATGTATGTCTATTCCCGTTAAAAAACGGGAAAATGCGGAAATCATCCTGGGAACAACAGGAATTCTCATACGCAGCAGGAAATGCGCGATTCTGTGATTTATAACAGCATGCAGTCCGGGATACATAAATATAACTTCTATGATATTGCCCGCCGCAGGATCCCGTTCAAATACCGTTTTTATATCAGAAAACATAACAGCCTCCAGGTTTTATTAAATTTCAGATGCCGCGGCTCATATAAGCGCCGGCAAGATAAAAGGAACCTCCGGCCGCTATAATCCCCGTGCCCTTTATTTTCTCCGCTTTTTCAAGCGCAGCAGTATTGTCCTCCACAATATAATACTTAATACCGTATTTTTCAACATATCTTTGCATATGCACAATTTCCGCCGCTCTGGGATTATTTATTTTTGTAAGAATAACAACAACACGCCCCGCCCGCGAAACAACCCTGAATATTTCTCCGAAATCCTTATCCGCAAGCCCGGAGAAAACATATACTATTTTTTTCTTTCCGTAGATATCCCGCAGTGTATCAAAAACATTTTCAATTGCGGCGGGATTATGCGCCACACTCAGAAAAAAACCTCCGGGGTCATAAAAAAGCCGCCCCGCAGCTTCTGCTTTTTCTATTCCTTTCGCCGCCTCTTTATTTCCTATTTTAAAGCCTTTTTTCCGAAGCACATCAATTGAAGCCAGAACCGTTTTGAGATTTTCCGCCTGCACATTTTCTATCATTCGGGTTTTCAGCCGTATTTCATCATTCTCCCCCGAAAATATATATTCCCTCTTTAATCTTTCCGCCGCCGCGGTTCTGCGGCACTGCCATTTTTCATCCGCAAAAACCACGCGCCTGCCGTTTTTTATCATGTGTTTTTTCAGAAAAGAACGGTTCAGATTTACCACCCAGTCGCCTTTTTCCGTTATTTTTTCTTTTTCTTTAAGTATTTTCAACAGTGTACTGCCTAAAATCCGGGTATGTTCTTTTGATATTGATGTTATGATGCTTAAGACCTTCCCGGCATAAGACACATTAGTCGCGTCAAGCCGTCCGCCCAGCCCTGTTTCAACAACAGCAATACGGACATCCGCCTCCCTGAATACCAGAAAAGACAAAACCGTAAGAAACTCAAAATAGGTCAGTTTAATTTGATTTTTTTCAATCAGTTTTTTAAGAAAACGGGCATTGCGTTCAAAGAGTTCTTCCGGGCATAAATTTTTCTTCACACCTGCTTTTTTCACAACAATTCGTTCTCTTACGTTTTTAATATGGGGAGACGTATAAAGCCCGGTCTTATATCCGCACTCACACAGCACCTGTGCCAGAAAAGCCGCAACAGAACCTTTCCCGTTGCTTCCCGCAATATGAATTACATCAAAAGAATTCTGGGGGGATCCCGCCAGAACAAGGGTTTTTTTTATTCTTTCAAGTGAAAAATCAAAAACAAATTCATTAAGAGAATCAATATAGTCATATATCCCGGATCGTTTTCCCTTTATTCCCCGGCCCGCATACATAAAATTCTTGTTTTTTTTCCCTGCTGTCACGGATTTTTTTTTCAATATTTCAGGCGCTCATATACCGCTTTTCATTCTGCATAACACTTATAACTTCCGCTATTTTATTTTTCACATCCTTTCTTTCCACGATCATATCTATCATGCCGTGTTCAAGAAGAAATTCAGAACGCTGAAAACCTTTGGGAAGTTTCTGTTTTATGGTGCCTTCTATAACCCTCGGACCGGCAAACATAATAAGCGCATCCGGTTCCGCGATATTTATATCGCCAAGCATCGCAAAAGACGCGGTAACGCCCCCGCCGGTAGGATCGGTAAGAACCGAAATAAAAGGAAGGTTTGCTTTTGAAAGTCTTGCCAGGGCCGCGGATATCTTTGCCATCTGCATCAGCGACATTATTCCCTCGTGCATTCTTGCGCCTCCGCCTGACGCGGAAACAATAACAACGGGAAGTTTTTCCTTTATTGCAAGTTCAATAAGAGAAGTGATCCTCTCCCCCATAACCGATCCAAGAGAACCGCCCATAAAGAAAAAATCCGTAACAGCAACAGCCGCCGGTATATTGTTTATTTTTCCTTTTCCCGCAACAACCGCTTCGCTCAGGCCCGTCTTTTTCGCGGCCTTTTCCAGCTTTTCCGAATACTGCGGAAATTTAAGATAATCAACCGGCTTTATGTTTTCAAATAACGCCTCAAACGAACCCTCATCAACAAGTAATTTAATCCTGGCCCGGGCCGTTATTCTTTTATGAGCCCCGCAATTCCTGCATACACTTAAATTATCTTCCAGTTCTTTTTTCAGGAGTATGGAATCGCATTTCTCACACTTTATCCACATACCTTCCGGTATTTTTGTATCCTTTTTTTCCGCTTTTCTTATAATTGTATATTTAGGCCTGTGAAACCATGCTGCCATATGTCTTCTCCTTAAAATCATATTTTAGGACAATGAGATCCTCTTTATTGTTTCATAGGGTCAATAATACTAAAAAAAAACCGTATTTTCAACTTGTTTTTATTTATCAGCTGTTTTTCTGCTTATTTCTTTTTTTTTTCATATTTTTCCAGCGCAGCGGCAGCGGCTGCCGCTAAGTCCGGATCAAACTGAGTCCCCGAACATTTTTTTATTTCTTTAATACTTGCGGAAAAAGGCATCGCTTTTCTGTAAGGCCTGTCCGTTGTCATTGCGTCAACAGTATCCGCAATAGCTATGATCCTGGAATAATAAGGTATTTCATCGCCTTTAAGCCCCGCAGGATAACCGTTCCCGTCATATCTTTCGTGATGATGCCGTATAATGGGTATTATATTCTCAAGCTGCGGTATTGACCTGAGTATGTTTGCCGCAAAATCCGGATGTTTTTTTATTTCCGCATATTCAGCCTTTGTCAGTTTTGAAGGTTTTCTTAAAATATTTTCCTCAATCCCTATTTTTCCTATGTCGTGAAAAAGAGCCGCGATCCTTAATTCTTCAATCTCCGCGTTTGAAAAACCCAGCTCTTTTGCTATCACAACGGACAGCTCCGTGACCCCTTCCGAATGGCCCCGGGTGTATGCGTCTTTTGTATCTATCGCGGCTGCCAGCGACTTGACGGTATTCAGGAACATATCCTTTGTCTCGGAATAGAGCCTTGCGTTTTCAATGGCTACTGCCGCCTGATTTGCGAGAGCCTCCAGCAGCGCTTTGTCCTGTTCATCAAAACGGGAGCCGCCTTTTTTGTTTATTACCTCAACCACGCCTATAAGTTTATCTTTTGTCCTTAAAGGAACCGCCAGAATAGACCTTGTCTTAAACTTCGTGTCTTCATCTGTTTTCGAACAAAAACGCGGATCATTTTTAACATCCGGAACCACCAGAGAAACATCCTCTCTCGCCACCCATCCCGCAATGCCGCTGCCCGCAGGCACTCTTCTTTTCTTCAGCTTTTCTTTTTTCTTCCCCGTAGCGGCCGCAAATACAAGTTCATCAGAATCATTATCAACAAAAAGAATGGAACCCGCCTCGCCGCCGAGCATTTTAGTGGATATATCAAGCGTGATTTCCAGAAGTGTATCCAGATCCAGGGTTGAATTAACATATTTTGTAAGGTCCATCACATGTTCAAGGCTCTGTATCCTTTTTCTGTTTTCAATCGCAAGAGCCGCGTTTTTTATGAGAACCGCTATATAGACCAGGAAAGGCTGAACAATATCAACATCCTCCTGGGTAAATACCCCGTTTTTCTTTTTATTAAGCAGCTGTATCACGCCCAGGATCTCTTTTTCATATTTCACGGGGACACACAGCATATTCCTTGTTTCATATCCGGTTGCCCTGCTTATTTTTCTGCTGTGGCGCCTGTCTTTGCCTGCATCAGGTGTTATTATGGGTACGCCGTTCTGTGCGACCCAGCCCGCTATTCCCTCTCCCATGGCAAGCCTGAATTTCATGACATTTTTCCCGGCAGCCCCTCTTGCCGCGGCAAAATAAAGAGTATCCGTAACCTCGTCAATCATAAGAAAAGAACCCGCCTCCGATCCTGTTTCATCCATAACCGCGGCAAGAAACCGGTCCAGTATTCTTTTTATATCTATCTTTTCCCCCGTAATCTCGGTTACCTGCTTTAATATTTTTACTTCTGTTTCCAGTCTTTTTACTTCTTCTCTGCTGTCTTTATTTTTTTCATTCATTTCCCGGCGCTCCTGCGCAATTCTCTTACAAACGGCCTTATAAACTCAACCGCCGCACTCTCAATCTTCTTTTTGTTTTTTTGATGTTTCTCAAACAGTTTCACAAACGCGCTTCCTATTATTATTCCGTCCGCCTTTTTAAGAACTTCCCCTGCCTGGCGGGGCGTTGATATGCCGAATCCCGCAAAAACAGGAACTTTTGCCTGTCTTTTTATTGCAGAAAGCCTTCCGAAATCAGCCTCGCTCTTTACCCTTGCTCCGGTTACCCCTTTCACCAGTATATAATACACGAACCCTTTTGACTTTTCCGCTATCTTAGCCGCTCTGGCGGGAGTATTTGAAGGCGCTGCCAGTAAAATAGTATGAAAATTTTTTTTCGCGGCATAATCATAATATACCTTTTCCTCATCAAACGGCAGATCCGGAATTATTGCCCCGTCAATACCCGCGGCCGCCGCGTCATCAATAAATTCTTTTACCCCGTATGAATAAATAATATTATAATAGGTCATAACAACCATAGGAACATCCGATCTTTTTCTGATCCTTCTCACTGCCGCCAGGATTTTTCTCAGATTCACTCCGTTTTTCAGCGCTCTTTCCGAAGCTCTCTGGATAACCGGTCCGTCCGCAAGCGGATCCGAAAAGGGCAGCCCCAGCTCCACAACAGACACACCTTCGCGGGCCAGTGCACACACCGTTCTTTCGGTTGTATCCAGGCATCCGTCTCCCGCCATAAGATAAACCGCCAGATGCCTGCCTTTTTTCAGAGCATCCATTCTGCCGCTGCTTTTCTCTTTTAAACCTTTTTTCATTTGTGTCTGTTCCTTTTTTTCGTTTTTTTAATATCTTTTTCAAATATTCCGTAAACCGTATTTATATCCTTGTCCCCTCTGCCCGACACATTCAATATCACTATATCCTTTTTCTTAAGTTTCATTTTTTCCAGAAACGCCGCCGCATGCGCGGATTCAAGAGCGGGTATAATTCCCTCCGAACGGGAAAGAAGCTTAAAACCGGCAAGCGCTTCTTTATCAGTAACGCTGACATACTGCGCCCGTTTTATTTCTTTAAAAAAACTGTGTTCAGGACCTACACCCGGATAATCAAGCCCTGCTGATATCGAATGCGTTTCTTTTATCTGCCCGTTCATATCCTGAAGAACATAGGACTTTGATCCATGAAACACGCCTACGGATCCTTTGGTCAGTGTTGCGCAGTGCCGGCCGGATCCTATGCCCGCCCCCGCCGCTTCGACACCGGTCATTTTAACGCTTTTATCATTCACAAAAGGATAAAACAGCCCCATTGCGTTTGATCCTCCGCCCACACAGGCGACAAGATGGTCGGGAAGTCTTTTCTCGGCTTTTAATATCTGTTTTTTTGCTTCTTTTCCTATAACTGTCTGCATGTCCCTTACGATCATGGGATACGGATGAAAACCGGCCACCGAACCGATAATATAGAAAGTATCGTTCACATTTTTCAGCCAGTCCCTTACCGCCTCGCTCATAGCGTCTTTTAATGTTTTTGTCCCGCCGGACACCGGTATCACATCCGCGCCGAGCAGTTTCATGCGGAAAACATTGAGCTCCTGGCGTTTAATATCCTCTTCCCCCATATAAACTTCGCATTTCAGACCGAACATAGCCGCCACTGTCGCGGTTGCCACACCATGCTGCCCCGCACCGGTTTCCGCTATTATTCTTTTTTTACCCAGCCTTTTAGCCAGAAGAACCTGCCCCATCGTATTGTTTATCTTATGCGCGCCTGTATGATTAAGATCCTCCCGTTTAAGATATATTCCGGCCCCAATGATTTTTGAGAGTTTTTCCGCGTAATACAGAGGCGTGGGCCGTCCGACATAATTATGAAGATAATAATCCAGTTCTTTTTTGAATGCAGGATCATTTTTCGCGCGCATATAATCCTTTTCCAGGTCATCTATGATTGCTCTGAGCGTTTCGGGCGCAAATTTTCCTCCATATTCCCCGAAAAAACCCCGGGTATCCGGCGCTCTGTATTTTTTCTCCGTTTTTTTTCTTTTTTTCTCAGGCATATGCATCCCTCTTTTAATGTTTACTTCCCGCAGGTTCTGATCTTCTCAAAAAGCCTTTTTATTTTAACCTCTGATTTTTTTCCTTTTTCTTTTTCAACTCCGCTTGACACGTCTATTCCCATGGGATCTGTTTCCTTTATTATTCCGCATACATTCTCCGGAGTTATTCCGCCCGCAACAAATCCGTATGCCGCCGGACCTTTCACAAATCCCGGGTCAAACGTTTTTCCCGTACCGCCTTTCAATACCGGGTCATAAGCGTCAAACAAAAAAGCATCTGCCGTTGTTCTGTATTTTTCCAGGGCTCCGGCTGCGGCCTGCCTGTCTTTGACCCTTACTGCTTTTATTATTTTAACATTCAGGCCGGAGTTTTTTATTGTCCTTATATATTCCGGTTCCTCCTCCCCGTGAAGCTGAATAACATCAAGCCGGGCCCGTTCTGCGGCGGCAATTACTTTCACCGGAGATTCATTGACAAAAACACCGGCCTTCATTGTAAAAGGCGATAAAACCGAAATTATTTTCTTTGCTGCCGCTGTATTTATTTTTCTCGGGCTTCGGGAGAAAACCATCCCGATCAGATCTGCTCCGTACTTTTCCGCCAAAACAGCATCCGCAGGATTTGTAATACCGCAGATCTTCACTTTCAGTTTCATTTTTATTTTCTTCCGTGTTTATAAAGTATGTCTTCAGCCATATCTTTTATCTGCTTTTCGCCTTTCGCCTTCATGAACATAGTGCCTATCAAAACTCCTTTTATAAGAGGCGAGATCATGACATTATCAACATCTTCAGGCTTCATTATCCCGCTTTCAACAATCACCATCTTGTCTTTGGGAACATATTTGATCAGATTTTTCAGCCTGTTGTTGTTTATTTTAAATGTTTTAAGATCTCTTGTATTTATTCCTATAATGTCCACGCCTATACTGCATGCTTTTTTTATTTCTTCTTTTGTGGCGCACTCGACCACGGGGGTCATATTGAGCGAGCGGATCTTTTTCACAAAACTGTTGAGCTGGCGTTTTTCTATGGCGGACGCTATCAGGAGAACCGCATCCGCTCTGGCATACCTTGACTCCAGTATCTGATATTCATCTATTATAAAGTCTTTTCTTAAAACAGGCATTGAAGCGCTTCTTTTAACTTCCTTTATATATTCCAGGTCTCCGTCAAAAAATTTCTTGTCTGTAACGACCGAAACCGCTCCGATCCCTGCCTTTGCGTATATTTTTGCCGTTTTCTTTACATCCACCGTCTTTTTCAGCACTCCCTTTGACGGTGTTTTCTTTTTAATCTCCCCTATTATGGTAAATCCGCTGTATTCAAGCAGATCCCTGAAATTCCTGTTTGCCGGAGCTTTCATTATTTCTTTGAGCAGCGCCTCCACCGGCATTTTTCCCTTAGCCGCTTCAACTTCTTTTTTCTTATTTTTCAGTATTTTCGAAAGTATTCCTGCCGCCATCTCTTCCTCCTTGAGCCGTTTTAAGGCTTTTTAATAAAACGTCTTTTCCGCCGGCTTTCTTTTTCCGGATGTTATTTGTTTGAACACTCCACAAATTCATTCATTTTCAGCGCCGCCTTTCCTGAATCAATTATATCCTTTGCGGCTCTTATTCCTTCTTTTATATCAGCGGCCGCATCCGCCGTATATAATGCTATTCCGCCGTTGAAAACAAGCGCGTCATAATAAGCGTCTTTTCTCTGCCCGGAAAATATTTCTGTGATTATTTCCGCATTTTCCTCAGGGCTGCCGCCCGCGATCGCTTCCAGCGAAGATACCGCAATGCCGAATTCTTCGGGTTTAATTCTATATGTCATTATTTCGCCGTCCTTCAGTTCTGATATCTTTGTATATCCGGAAAGAACCGCTTCGTCAACATTTCCCTCTCCGCACACAACAAGCGAATGCACATTTCCCATTTTTTTCAGAACCCCCGCCGCTTTCTCTGTCAGCTCCTCGTCAAACACCCCCATTAAATGATGGGTATTGCGCGCGGGATTGGCTAAAGGCCCGAGCAGATTGAAAATGGTCCTTATGCCTATTTCTTTTCTCACATTCATGGCATATTTCATCGCCTTGTGGCATCCCGGCGCAAAAAGAAACGCTATTCCGGCTTTTTGCACGCATAATTTCATTTCTTCGGGCGTCATTTCTATATTAACACCAAGCGCCGCAAAAACATCCGCGCTTCCGCTTCTTGAAGTGAGCGCTCTGTTCCCGTGTTTTGCCACGCATATTCCGGCGGCAGCCGCTACAATAGAAACGCCGGTTGATATATTAAACGTTTTTGCTCCGTCCCCGCCTGTTCCGCAGGTATCAAGTATTATCTCCTTTTCAAATTCAACTTTATGCCCTCTGTCCCTCATCACTTTTGCCGCGGCATATATTTCGTCAACGCTTTCGCCTTTCATCCGCAAAGCCGTCAAAAAAGCCGCGATCTGAGCATCATTGCTCTGCCCCGTCATAATCATATTCATTGCTTCCTTCATTTTTTCCACGGAAAGATCATTGCCTTCCGATGCCGTTTTTATAAATTTTTTAAGCATAAAACCACCCTTATATTCCGAACAGTGCTTCCGCATTTTCGGTCGTTGTTTTTTCAACTGTCTCAACAGCTGTCTGTTTCAGCCGCGCTATTTCCCGGGCCGTATAAGTTATATAAGCCGCCTCATTTCTCCCGCCCCTGACAGCCTGCGGAGCAAGCCAGGGAGCATCTGTTTCCAGAACCATATGTTCAAGCGGTATTTCTTTAACTGTCTCTCTCAGGGGGCCTGCGTTCGGAAAAGTCACAACACCGCCGACTCCTATCACATATCCGAGCCCTATAAAAAACTCCGCTGTTTTAACGCCGCCCGTAAAACAATGAATTATACCTTTTTTTTTCAGGTTGTATTCTTTAAGCACAGAATAAACCTCTTCGTGGGCCTCTCTGCTGTGTATGATAACAGGCAGTTCCAGTTCCGCCGCAAGATCCATAAATCTGCGGAACCCTTTTTTCTGAACTTCAGGCGATACTGTGCTTTTATAAAAATCAAGTCCTATTTCCCCGACCGCAACAAGCTTCCGCCCCTCGCTGAAATACCGCTTAAATTCTTCCATAACACTTTCGTCAAAAGAATCTATATAATGCGGATGAAGTCCTATAGCATTGTATATCCCTTCTTCTTTTGTTTCAACAACTTTACGGCACTCAGGCAGTTCGGCCCCTATATTTATAAATTTTTTTACGCCTGCATTTCCTGCTCGTTCAAGCATTTCATACCGGTCATTGTCATACTTCGGGTCGCATATATGTATATGGGTTTCAACTATCAATATCCATTCCCTCTTTCGTCATTTTTATTCGTCCTTTATTCTGGGAAAAAGCGGATCTCCTTTTGAAACAGGGGTCCCTTCCGGTATTTTTCCGAACTTCATTTCCGCGTCCATGCGTATTGTCCGCAGATCATATTCAACACCGATTTTTTTCCATATTTTCGGAGCGGTTTCCGGCATCACCGGCGCCGCGGCAACAGAAACAATTCTTATTATTTCAATAAGCACATACATAAGACTGCCGAGTTTTCCGGTATTTCCTTCTTTCGCAAGATTCCACGGCATTTCTGTTTCTATAAGTTTATTGGCGGCGCCTATGCATCCCCACGCCTCCGCAAGCGCTCCGGAAAAGTCCAGGGCTTCCATTTTCGGTTCAAACCTTTCCCACAGTGTATCCGCCTTATCCGCCGCATTCTTTATCGCATCATCCGCGGCTTCTTCGCTGTAAGCGGGTGCTTTCCCGTCAAAATACTTTTCCACCATATTCAGAGAACGGTTTATCAGGTTCCCCAGATCATTTGCCAGGTCCGAATTGTATCTTTTTATTATGGCGCCTTCCGAGAAATCGCCGTCCACGCCATTGGTAATATTTGACGCAAAAAAGTAGCGTATTACATCCACTCCGAAAACATCGGCTATATTATCCGGGTCCACGATATTTCCTCTTGTCTTTGACATTTTTTCGCCTTTATTAAGAAGAAATCCGTGTCCGAATACTTTCTTCGGAAGTTCTATGCCTGCAGACATTAACATTATCGGCCATATGATGCAGTGAAATTTTATAATGTCTTTTCCTATTATATGAACATCCGCGGGCCAGTATTTTTTAAAACCTTCTCCCGAACCGTCTTCAAAACCCAGTACTGATATATAGTTTATCAGCGCGTCAAACCATACATAAACGGTCTGCGATTCGTCAACCGGCAGTTTTATCCCCCAGTCGCGGCCCGGCCTTGATATGCTTACATCCCTGAGCCCTTCTTTCAATATTCCGAGAATCTCATTTTTTCTCGTTTCAGGCTGTATAAAATCCGGATTTTTCAGTATATGCTCCTGTAAACGGCCGCTGTATTTTGAAAGTTTCATAAAATAATTTTCTTCTTTCAGTTTTTCCGGTTTAATACGGTGAACAGGACAGTTCAGTTCTTCATCCAGATCCGATTCCGAGTAATAAGACTCACAGGCGTTGCAGTACCACCCTTCATAATATCCTTTATATATATCGCCGCTGTCAAAAGACCTTTTAAAAATTTCTTTTACCGCTTTTTTATGCCTTTCCTCCGTTGTCCTGATATAATCATCATTGCTTATATTGTATTTTTTCCACAGTGACTTATAAATCTCCGCCATTTCATCACAGTAAACCCCGGGATCTTTCCCCCGGCTGCGCGCTTCCTTTAAAACATTAAGACTGTGTTCATCAGAGCCCGTGGAAAAGAACACGTCATTGCCTTTCATTCTCTGAAACCTGGCGGGAATATCCGTTGTGACAAGTTCATAAGCATGCCCTATATGAGGCATGCCGTTGGCGTATACGATCGCGGTTGTAATATAATATTTACCCATTTTTTCCGCCTTCATCCGCGCCCCAGTTTACGTCAACTTCGGCCCCGTCGTCTATCATTGAGTTTATATCCTCCGGCGTATCATCATACTGCACTATTATGGGCCTTACAGGCGCTTCATATTTTTCATAAGCCAGACAGCACAGCAGCCTTCCGCATACGCCCGATATTTTGGATGGATTAAGGGGCAGGCCCTGATTCTTTGCCATTTTAATCGTTATGGGATGAAACGAACTCAGATGATTTTTACAGCATACGATTCTCCCGCATATGCCCACTCCGCCTATCTTTTTGGCGTACTCCCTGCGCGATATCTGTCTTAATTCTATTTTCACCCTCAGTGTTTTTACGAGGTCCTTTAAAAGCTCCCTGAAATCCACTCTGTTTTCCGCCACAAAATAAAACACGACTTTTTTCAGGTCATCGGTATACTGCACATCCACCAGCCGCATGGGCATTTTTCTCGCGCTGATCCTCCGTCCGCAGAACTCCCGCGCCTTATCCTCCATGCGCTTTTTCTTTTGTTCAAAGAGCTCCTGTTTATCCGTGAGATATTTAAGCACTCTTCTGACCGGCGCGTAAAGTTTATCCGGCTCCATATAGAAATTAGCAAGAGCCACATCAGCTTCCATGGAGCCGCCGCTTGTTTCAACAAGGCACTTTTCTCCTTTTTCAAGATGCATTTTACACGGATTATAATAATATATCCTGTCATCTTCCCTGAATTTTATACCTACAATTTCAATCACGCGATAAACCCGCCTTTCGTATATTAAAAAACAAATCCGCAACAAGCAGATTTATGTTTGCGGCAGCAGTTTCACGCTGCGCTTCTTCAATCAGTTCAAGTATCTTTACAAGCTGTTTTTCCGTATAGCTTTTTATCTGCGCAGGATTTAATCCGTATTTTGCTTCAATAGTCCTTTTTACAGAAAGTTTCTCCAGCAGAATATCTTTATAAATATATGACAGTATCTTTAAAATATCAAGCAAAAAGAGCCTTATATTTACGTCTTTTTTTCCTTTTTTCGCCTTTTTCAGCCCGTCTATTTCCTCTATCTTTTCAAAGATGCCTTCCACATCGTCCGCGGTTCCGGATATCACGCTGAAAATACCTTTCACATAATCAACTTTTTCTTTTATTTTTTCATATTCAAAAGCCGCGCCTATTTTCCCGTCGCAGAACATAACGGCCCGGGACGCTTTCTCAGGATCCCATCCGTATTCCGTTTCAAGTATGCTCTTGATTTCTTTCAGCGGAACCCGTTTTACATTTATTTTATGGCATCTTGAAACTATTGTCGGAAGCATTTTTTCCATATTATTTACAATGAGCATTATCACCACATTTTCATTGGGCTCTTCAAGCTCCTTTAATATTGCATTAGAGGCCACACTGTTAAGTTTCTCCGCATCATTAACCATTATTATCTTTTTCTTCAGTTTTACCGGCCTGTATGAATTCATTTCCGACAGCCTGTCCAGCACCATATCAATAACGATCTGGGCCTTGTCTGTATTTATGTAAAGCGCATCCGGATGCGGTATCGTCTGCATCCCGTCGCTGTCAAGCCTGTGAAATATTTTTTCAAGAAGGACGCAGTTTTCACATTTTTCGCAGCAGTCCCCGCCATCTCCGGGATCCAGACAGTTCAAAATCTTCGCAAACTGCAGCGCCGCGAAACTTTTTCCCGTATTTTCCGCACCGCTGAATATATAAGCCGTTCCTGTTTTTTCTCCGCCGGCCCGTATCAAGAGCTCTGTTTTCATCCTTGGATTTCCCGCAATATTTTTTACAGCCATTTTCAGACAACCTTTCTTTTTTTCAGATATGCCCGTGTCTCGTCAAATACACCGCCGGCAGTTTTACTGTCCGTTGCAATTACCTTATACTTTCTTTTTTTCGCTTCCGCCAGATAGCCTTTTCTTACCTTTTTATGAAAAACGTCATTTTCACTTTCCAGACGATCCCTTGTTTTTCTTACAGCCATTCTCTTTTTCGCTTCTTTCAGGGATACATCATAGACAATAACCGCGTCCGGCCTTATTCCGCCGAGCACGTACCTGTTAAGAGTGTCTATAATGCCTTTATCAAGCCCGCGGGCATACCCCTGATAAACAACCGTAGCCGGATAAAACCTGTCCAAAAGCACAACCTTCCCCTCTTTCAGAAGTTTCATCAGTTTTTCCTCTATGATCTGAGCCCGCGCCGCCACATACAAAAGCATCTCTGTCTTTGCGCACATTTTTTTATGCTTCGGGTCCAGTATTATATCCCTTATCTTCTCTGATATGACATTGCCTCCGGGCTCGCGCAGATGAACGGCTTTCACCCCTTTTTTTCTTAAAAAAGACAGGGTTTTTCTCACCTGTGTCGTTTTTCCGCACCCTTCCGGCCCTTCAAAAACAATAAGTTTTCCTCTCATTTCCACTCCAGAAAATCTATTTTAACCGCGGTTCGGAAAACTATTATAACACATATTCAAAAGGAAAAACCAGTTATAAGTGGAGACG
>CAYTNY010000006.1:0-44821 GCA_964439215.1 uncultured Spirochaetia bacterium | reverse complement strand
GCAAAAAAAAAGACTTTGATTCTATGAGGTGTTGCAATAAAACTTGCAATCTATATGCGGTTTCTGGGGCTTACATTTTTATTGAACTTTTTGCATCGGACGGTATAATATATAAAAAACTGTTTGTAAATTCCGGAGGTTGATTATGTTTTTAGGTTTTACAGGGCCGAATGCGGCAGGCAAGGGCGAGGCAATAAAATATCTGGTTGAGAAACATAAGTTTATAATGACATCCCTTTCAGATATTCTGCGCGATGCCGCGAAAGAACGAGGGATGGAGCCTGTAAGGGAAAATCTCATTTCCATAGGAAATGAACTCAGGGAAAAGGAAGGAGCCGCGGTTCTGGCGCACAGGACAGTCGCGAAAATAAAAAACGCCCCTCAGGCGGTAATAGACAGCATAAGAAATCCGAAAGAAGCGGAAGAGTTAAGAAATAATCTTAAAGGGTTCAAACTTATAGGGGTGAACGCGGATATAAAAACAAGATTTGAAAGAGCTCGGAAAAGGGGCAGGCTTGGGGACGGGGATACACTTGAAGAGTTTAAAATCAGGGAAGAAAAAGAAAATACAGAGAATGAAAACGCGCAGCAGCTTAACAGATGTTTTGAAATGGCTGATTATAAAGTGGATAATTCAAAAGGAAAAGAAGAACTTTATGCACAGATAGACGATATACTGAAAAAAATAGATTACAGGCCGTATTCAAGGCCGTCGTGGGATGAATATTTCATGAAAATGGCTTATCTTGCGGCGGAGCGTTCAACCTGTTTGCGGCATCACGTGGGGGCGGTGATGGTAAGGGACAATCATATTATAAGCACCGGATACAACGGCGCGGCAAAAGGTATAAAAGACTGTATCCGGCTCGGATGCCTGCGCGATCAGATGGGTATTATATCAGGCACCCGGCATGAAATATGCCGCGCAATACATGCGGAACAGAACGCGATAATACAGGCTGCGTCGCATTCGGCGGATACTAAAGGCACGGTTGTTTACTGCACGCACTCTCCCTGTATAATATGCGCGAAAATGCTGGTAAATGCAGGAGTAAAAAGGTTTGTAACATCAAATGAATATCCTGATCCGCTTTATAAAGAGCTTTTTGCCGAAGCAGGAGTGGGTTTTGAAGTGATACCCCGGCCCGATATGAAAATACAGGTGCTCGACTGATAATTATGAAGATATTTGCGGCCTTTATCATTTTTTTCTGTGCATCTCTGCAGGTGCACGCAAAAAGTCTGGATTTTCTGAAGGTTTATTTCGAAAACAACAAAGAAAATTATGTTGTTTTTGTTGACAAAGAAGAAAAAAGACTTTATCTTGTAAACAGGGATCTTAAAACATTAAGGATATATAATATAGCGACGGGGAAAACAGCGGGAAATAAACTTTATAAAGGCGATAAACGCACTCCCCGCGGCGCATACAGAATAACTCAGATCTGGGAATATAAAAAACCATTAAAGCTTTTTGATATGGAGCTGGTCCTTGAAAAATCAGAAAAAGGAACGGCGTCATATAAAAAACTGCGGAAAAAATATGAAAAGGAAATAAAAAAATACGATAAAGGTAGATTGAGCCTTGAACGTATGAATGCTGTTTATTTTAAAGCGTCTGACGGATTTTCGAAATGGGGAAGAGATGAGGATCTGGGCCGGCGGGCCTACGGGACCGTTTTTATGAGGCTGTCTTTTCCGAATGCGGCAGACAGAAAAAGGCATGAAGAAGCAAAGAAAAAAGGACTTATACCCAGGGACAGCGGGGGCAGGCATATACCGCCCGGGTCGGGCATTGCGATTCACGGGACAAATGATCCGGCATCTTTGGGAAATAATGCGTCATCAGGATGCATTAGAATGTTAAACAGCAATATAGAAGAACTCCGTGAATACGTTAATGTGGGGTCAATAGTGGTTATAAAATAAGCTATACTGCGGATAATATAAAGATTATTCCGGGATATTCTGCCGGACACACCAAAAAAACAGCAAGGAAGGTGAGTCAAATGTCAAAAGTTGTAAAATTAAGCCAGAAAGACAGGGAAAAATCCGAAAAACTGAATACTGCCTTTTCAGAAGTGGAAAAAGTCATAGTAGGGCAGGAAAAAATGATACGGAGTCTGATAATAGGCCTTTTGGCAAGAGGACATATTCTTTTGGAAGGGGTCCCGGGGCTTGCAAAGACGCTTTCGGTAAAGACCCTTTCGGATACAATCAATACGGAATTTTCCAGAATACAGTTTACGCCGGACCTTCTGCCCGCGGATCTTATGGGAACCAGGATTTATAACGCAAAAACAGGCGGGTTCGGAATTTCCAAAGGACCGATATTCGCGAATATAATACTTGCGGATGAGATAAACAGAGCTCCCGCAAAAGTTCAGTCCGCTCTGCTTGAGGCAATGCAGGAAAAACAGGTAACAATAGGCGATAAAACTTTTTCTCTGGAAGAGCCGTTTATTGTTATGGCGACCCAGAACCCCATAGAAACTGAAGGTACTTATCCACTGCCTGAGGCGCAGATAGACAGATTTTTAATGAAAACCATTGTTACATACCCCGGCAAAGAAGAAGAACTTGAAATAATAAACAGAATGACGGACGGTAAAGAAATAAGCATATCAAAGATACTGAAGCCAAAAGATATTATTGATATGAGAAAAATAACGGATGCTGTCTATGTGGATGAAAAAATAAAACAATACGTTACTGATATTGTATTTTCTACGAGAAATCCCGAAGAATACAAGCTGGACATAAAACATCTTGTGGAGTATGGATGTTCGCCGAGGGCGTCTATTGGGCTTATTACAGCGTCAAAGGCAAATGCGTTTCTGGAAGGCAGGGGCTATGTTTCGCCTGATGACATTAAAGAACTCGCGAAAGAAGTCCTCAGGCACCGGCTGATTCTTTCTTATGAAGCGGAGGCGGAGGATATTTCTCCGGATAATATAATAGAAAGAATAATAGGAAAAATAAAAGTTCCGTAAAACGGCGGTCTGAAAATGATACCAAAAGAAGTACTGAAAAAAATCAAACGCATAGAGATAACCACAAGACATCTTGTAAATACGGTCCTTCAGGGGGAATATCTTTCTTCTTTTAAAGGGAGCGGCATTGAATTTACGGAGGCCAGAGAATATACAGAAGGAGATGACATACGGACAATTGACTGGAATGTAACAGCCAGAATGAATACTCCCTATGTTAAAACTTTTGTGGAAGAACGCGAACTTCAGGTTATATTTGCGGTTGATATGAGCGGTTCGCTGGATTTCGGCACAAAAGAAAATTTTAAAAGCGCCATGGTGTTTGAATTTGTATCCGCGCTTGCTTTTACGGCGAATGTAAACAATGACAGGGCCGGTTTTATGGGGTTTTCCGATGAAATAGAAAAATATATTCCGCCCAGAAAAGGGAAAAAGCACATAATGAGAATGATAAGGGAAATGCTGTATCACAGGCAGAAGAAAACCGGAACGGATATCGCGGCGGGGTGTGTGTATCTGGCTCATCTGCTGAAAAAAAGAAGCACTATTTTTTTAATATCAGATTTTTTTGATGATTCAAATTACAGGGATGCTTTAAAAATATTAAGGCATCGGCACGATGTAATAGCTGTAGTGATAAGGGATGAAGGCGATTATGGCATGCCTGATTTCGGGCTTTTGCCGGCTTATGATCCTGAGACAGGGAAGACTTTCTGGATGAATTCAGGTTCAAAAAAAACAGCGGCTAAAATAAGAAAAAAAACAGAGCTTGAGGATGAAAAGCTTTTTAAAATGTTCAAGAATACGGGGATTGATCATATGACCCTTAAATGCGGGGAACCTTATATAAATGAACTTATTTCTTTTTTTAAAAAAAGAGAGCGGCGGATGGCAAGATGAGATGGGCAAATCTTGAACTGCTTCCGGCTGTAATTGTTATTGCGGCGCTGTTTGTGGTTTCAGCGGTGCTGCGCCGGGTATTCCCGGGGAAAGTAAATTATTCTAATTTTAAGGCGCTGAAAAAAGCAGCGGTTAAAAATTTTAATCTTGCGGTTCTGCTTCCGGATATTCTGAAAATTGCCGGGATAATACTGCTTGCTGCCGCTCTTTTAAGGCCCCAGAGTGTTTCTGAAGATATGACAGAAAAGGTAAGAGGAATAGACATAATACTTGCGCTTGACCTTTCCGGAAGCATGCGGGCGGATGATTTTAAACCTGACAGGCTTACCGCGGCCAAAGAAGTGCTGCGTAAATTTGTCAGAGGCATTAAAAATGACAGAGTGGGGATGGTTGTTTTTGCGGGCCTTGCTTTTACCCAGTGCCCGCTCACTGTTGATTACGAAATAGTGGAAAACCTTATAGGAGAGGTTGATTTCGGGACAGTGCGCGTGGACGGCACCGCTATGGGCGATGCGGTTATTACATCCGCAAACAGGCTTGAAATATCCGAAAGAGAAAAGGTTGTGATCCTTGCGACTGACGGAGTTAATAACCGCGGCATTGATCCTGTTGATGCCGCAAAAGCCGCGGCTGTTAAAAACGTGAAAATATATACTATCGGCATCGGCAGAAAAGGAGGGGCGCCTGCTGTTTATACTGATGCGCTCGGAAACAAAAGATATTACAGGGACAGGCAGGGAAATGTTGTAATGCATGAAGAGCCTGACGAAGAAGTACTTGCGCGGATGGCGGAAATAACAGGCGGGAAATATTACAGGGCGCAGGATAAAGATGCTCTGGGAAAAATATACGAAGAGATAAGCCGTCTGGAAAAAAAGGAAATAGAAATACGGACATATAAGAATTATGAGGATAAATTCGCAAAGTATTTATGGGCAGGCATTCTTTTGCTCGTTTTTGCGTTTGCCATTGATGTCTTATGGCTGGCGAGGATCCTGGTTTAGCGTAAGCTGTATTTGCTGTGTTTTATGCGGGCGCTGCCGCGGAAAAAATCAGAATTTTATGGAGGCATAATGAAATTCGGGAACGAAGAAGCATTCAGGCTTTTTTTTATTTTAGCGCCGCTGTTTATATATTTCGGATACAGAATATTCAGGGTTTTAAGGAACCTTTACGGATACACGGATAAATCCATAAGAGAGAGGCTTTTTGGAGGCGTATCGGCGCCGCTTATAATAATAAGAAATATTTTTCTTGCCGCGGCTTTTGTGTTTTTTGTTATTGCGGCGGCAAGACCATGGGGGGATCCGGTTAAAACACATATGGAGTATGGAGGAATAGATATTATGCTTTTGATGGATGTTTCGGATTCAATGGGAGCGGTAGATCTGAAGCCTGACAGAATGAGTGTGGTGAAAGACGGTGTCGCATCGTTTATTGACGGGCTTTACGGCGACAGGGTGGGTATTATGGTGTTTTCCGGGGATTATTTTATTCAGTGTCCGCTTACTGTTGATCATGCCGCGGTGAAAATGATGGTAGAAAGTCTTGAGCCGGGAATGCTTGAAAAAGGCGGAACCGCGATAGGCGATACAATAAAAGCAGGTATTGAAAGGCTGAAAGAAAAAGGAGGGCGCTCCCGGATAATGATCCTTATATCAGACGGTGAAAATACAGCCGGTTCTTCTCCGCAGGAAGCGGCCCGGGCCGCAAAAGAAGAAGGTATAAGAATTTACACCGTGGGGGCGGGAACAACCGGCGGCGGCAAAATACCCGAAGGAAAAGATCTATGGGGGCGGACCGTATATAAAATTTACAGAGGAAAAGAAGTGGTAACCAAAATCGACGACGGGGAACTGAAAAAAACAGCTTCAATTGCGGGGGGTAAATATTACAGGCTGGATAACAGAAAAGGATTCAGGGGCATTATAAAGGATATAAGCGCATTGGAGGAGAATGAAACAAGAAAAAAAGAGTATATTAAATATGAAGAAGGTTATGCGGGATGGCTTTTATGGGGCATGATATTTTTTGTTCTTGCGCATATTATTCCTCCCGGTGTATTTGCGAAAAAGGGGCGGGATAAAAAGATCAAAGGATGATGCCGCTGTAAAACATATAAATTGAAGTTATTATCATAATAATACTGAAAACATATGAAATAAAAGTATTGTTTGCTTTTATTGTTATTCTGGTGCCTATATTTGCCCCCAGAAAAACTGCGAAAGCAAGAATGCCTATTATTTTAAAATTCAGCTGTCCGGCGGCGGCATAACCCAAAAGTCCGGTTGCGGCGGTTATGACAATCATGGCGGAAGATGTTGCGACCGCGGATTTCACGGGCATACCAAAAATAACTTTCATCAGCGGTACTTTGGCAAATCCTCCGCCGATTCCGAGTATTGCGGAAACAAAACCGGCGATAAACGAAAAAGGGGCACCGTACCACATATTTATATGATAGGTATCGTTTCCCTGGGTTCGTTTTATTATTCCGGGGAATATTTTTTTGGGTTTAAGGTTTTTTGAAGGCGGGTGTATCATTATATATGCGGAGATCAGTGAAATAGCGCCGAAAAGCATATAAAGGAATTTTTCGGAAAAAAATGATGCGTTATATCCGGCGATATAAGCCCCTGCTATTGAAAAAGGCTCTAAAAGGGCAAGGACATACCAGTCAATTAGTTTTTCTCTGTGATAAATAAAAGTTGATGTCAGCGCCATAACCAGTATGATCGCAAGAGAAATGGATGCCGCTGCGTTAAATGACAGTCCCGTCTGCAGAAGTATGGGTACATAAAGAATTCCGCCGCCGAGTCCGATCATTGAAAAAATAACGGCGGCCAGAAAGATAAGTAAAAAAACAACACCCATCAGGAATAAACGCCTTTTTTATGTTTTAGTTTTATATTTATAAGATCAAAAAACATTTTTATTGAATCTTTCAGCGGATTTACCTTTGTTCCGGGCGAATCCGACCAGGCAACAGGGGTTTCTTTGATACTGAAATTATGAAGCTTGGCAATATAAAGTATTTCAACATCAAAGCCAAAGTCAAAAATAGTCTGCCTGGAAAAAATATGTTTTGCCGCATTTTTTCTGAAACTTTTGAAACCGCACTGGGTATCCAGAATTTCAAGTCCTGTTATTTTACGGGCCAGGAAGTTGAAAAAACGGCCCATATGGTCCCGTATAAAGGGCTGTTTTTGTTTTATTATTTTCCGGTTGAGGGCCCGGGACGCTATCACCACATCAAAACCGTTTTCATGCAGAGCAAGAAAATCATCAAGGTATTTTATGGGGGTTGACATATCCGCGTCGGAAAAAAGGATTATATCTTTTTGGGCGTTTGAAACGCCTGTATTTACGCAGTATCCTTTGCCTCTGTGTTTTTTATTCTCAATCACTCTTATGTTAAGGCCGGGAAAATTCTCAGCTGCCCCGGCTGTGTTGTCGGTGCTGCCGTCGCTTACGATTATGATCTCGTGCTCCAGATTTTTCTCTGAAATATAATTTTGGATTTGTTTTAAAGTCGGCGGCAGCCGCTTTTCTTCGTTATAGGCGGGTATAATTATGGAAACAGATGACATAAAACCTCCTTAACACGTAAAATTTGATTGTTGACCGTTTAATAATATAATAAGGAAAGAAAAAAATCAAATGATATTTTAGCGGAAAATATTATGTACAATACAAAACAGGCTTTTTTGTCCCGGCGTGCAGCGGCTGAACATTGTATGATATAATTTGACGATTAAACAGGAGATGCGGGTAAGGGACGGCTTGATGAGAGAAGGCTGTGCTCTGTGGGAAACATAAATAACTGTATGGATTAAGCGTTCCGGTATGTGCAAAAAAAAAGGATTTCGATTCTATTAAGTGCTGCAATAAAACTTGCAATCTATATACCGGCGCGCAGTGCGGTTTAGCCGTTGACACCTTATTTTATATGGTGTAATATTATTTTGTAAGATATTTTTGTATGAAATTATCTTTATATTCTTTTCAAAATGGAGGTTTTATATGGCATCAGAAGATGAAATAATAGATCAATACGGAAGAAAATACGCTCCCGGCGAATCTATTTTTAAAGAAGGGGATCCCGGGGAAGAAATGTTTATTATCCACAGGGGAAGCGTGAAAATAACGAAACAAACGGATGAAGGGGAAAAAACGCTTGTAACTCTGAAGGACGGTGATTTTTTCGGGGAAATGGCTGTTATTGACAAGGCCCCGCGTTCTGCTTCGGCTGTGGCTGATACGGAAACAATATGTATAGCTTTAAATGAAGAGCTTTTTGAAGCTCAGATGCAGAGGAACGCAAAGATCGTTAAAAAAATACTTAAAAATATGAGTGCGCGCCTCAGGGCCATGAATGAACAGCTTAAAAATCTCACGAGCAAAGATTATAATATGAGAGTTGTGAATACACTTTTGATGCATGTGAACAGAGAAGGCGATAATTCTTCGCTCCCGCTGCGTATGCTTGCGGAGCAGGCGGGCATGGATGAGAAAATGGATAAACTGGATGAAATTCTTAAAGCAATGGAAAAAGCAAAAGTAATAACCCACAGCGGCGATAGTATAATCGTAACAAGCGCCGAAAATATAGGAAAATACAAACAATATCTTGAAATGAAAAAAGCTTTTGGCGAAGAATAATTCTTGAAGAAAAGAGTTCATTTACTTTATGTTCTGGCGGCCGCGGTTTTGGCGGTGTTTTATTCTGTTTCAGGGGGGTATTTAAGAACATTTTCGTATAAAATGCTTCAAAAGGGGGTAGATTTTGAAATCTCGGACAGAATAATTTTTGTCAGCGATGTTTTTTTTCTGAATGATTACAATCATATTCTTGATAAGATCCGGAAAACGGAAAACTCCACAGCGCTTCTTCTTCCTCAGATTTTCAACATAAGAATCGGTGATTATATAGAAAACGTCAATATAAAGGATCTTGAAAAAATAAAACACGAGTACAGAATCTTTACGGAAAAGTTTGCGGATACGAAAAATCTTATACCTGTTGTGTTTGTTTCAAAGGCTCCGGCAAAAAAGATGGATGCGGTCACGGACAGGCTGGCTTATTTTAAAAACAGCAGGATTGATCCGGCGCCGGAGGAATTTAATTATCTGGAGATTAAAAGCAGGCGCCTCTGGATGAGCGCCCGCAATATCGGATTTTATAAGGATTATGATGAATATCCCCGCCGGATGCCGATGCTTTTAAGGAACGGCGACAATGTATATGTCAATGCCTGCATAGAAGCAGTCAGAAAGTATTATAAACTTACAAAAAGCAGTCTGGGAATTGAAGGGAACAGGCTTTTGATCGGCGATGTTATAAGCGTACCGCTTGCCCGGCGCGGTGAAATAATGCTGCCTGAGGTTGATAAGCATCCCGCGATATACGGATTGAATGAATTTCTTGAACTTCCGGACCATATGTTAAGGGACAGCATCATAATACTGCGAAGCGCCAATAACAGCACGGGTTCCATGCTGAGCCTGGGCGCCGCGGTTTCCGCGGTGATGCAGGGCAGAACAATAAGATATGAACCGTTTTTTGATTATGCGGGAGCGGCTGTCTGGGCGCTGTTTTTATGGGTATTGTTTTCCAGAATGAGGGTTCGGGCCGGAATCGCCGTGCTGGCCGCGGCGCAGACGGCGGTATTTGCGGCGGCATTCTGGATGATGCGCAGTAATTATTTCATGGATACGGTTATTTTAACGGGAGTAAACGGGTTTGTGTTTTTTACCGTCTACTATTATATGACGGCAAAAAAGATTATGGAAATCAAGCGGCGCAGGGGAATAATTTATCCTTATGTGCATCCGGACGGGATAAAAGAATTTATCAGAAACAACAAAGATATAAGGAACCTGAATTCCGGCGCGCGGAGGTATATATTTTATATTGATTTTGATGCCGGAGAACTTCCGAACAGCGCACTGTATAATAAAACTTTTGAAAAAATAAGAAGTATAATATATAATAAGACAAATGACTTTTTTATACGGACTCCGGGAACTTACGGAATCGAGGCTGTTATTATTGATGAGAAGATGGATGTCAGAGCGCTTATGGATATGCTCCTGGAGATAAGGAAAGAAACAGGAGATGTTCTGTATAATATATTTCTGAACAAAGCGGATGTTTATATTTACAGCACCCGCGGGCGGATGTTCTTTGAGGACGAAAAATACCGGCTGAAAAAAATGTCCGAAAGTGTTGAAAAAAAGAGGTACATACTTATTGATGAAAGCGGGATCCAGGAATACGTAAAAACAGCCCGTTATCAGAAAGTAAGCGGACAGTTTTTTAATGTTGCCGGACTAAGGGAGGAATCGTAGATGAAATTAAAAGTAGCGGGATGCTATGGAGGGCATATGCCGGGAAGGCATAATTCCGGTTTTGTGCTTGACGGAGAAACGCTTATTGACGCGGGAACAATAGGAATGAATATGGACATTCATGAACAGAGAAAAATAAGAAGGATACTTATTTCTCATCCGCATCTGGACCATATTGAAGGGCTGCCTTTTTATGCGGTGAATATAGTCAGCAATAAGGCCCCGACAGTGCCGGTTATCGGAGCGAAATACACAATTGACGCCATAAAAGAACATCTTATGAACGGCATTATATGGCCGGATTTTACCGGGATAAAAAATTTCAGCGGCAACGAGGTTCTTTCTTACAGGCGTATACCGCTTGATAAATGGTTCAATGCGGGCCCGTACAGAATAAAGGCTGTAAGCGTGAATCATACCATTAAAACGAACGGCTATATAATCGGCAAAGGCGGCCGTTATATAATGTACAGCGGCGATACAAAAGCGACGTCAAAGATATGGAAAGAGGCGGTGAAACTGGGAAAGAAACTGAAAACTGTTATTGTTGAAATGTCATTTCCCAATGAACTTGAAGGGCTTGCCGATGCCAGCTGCCATTTCGTTCCCCGCACTCTTGAAAATGAACTGAAAAAACTGGGAAAATTGAAACCCAAGGTCCTGGTATACCATATTAAACCCGAGCATCTTGTTAAAGTGAAAAAAGAGATACGCCGGATAAAAAGTTTTGATATACAGGTGCTTGAAGAAAAAAAGACATATGATGTCTGAAATACATACAGGCTGAGCCCGTGAAACGTTATGGGAGGAGCTGTTGTTTTATATAAAGTTTCCGGTTAAGAAGGATATACCGGATTTTGCCGCTATTGACAGAATGTATCATGCTGATCCCTGGAATGAAAAAGCATTTGAAGTGGAGCTGTCCAAATTCAGATGCGGAAAGTCAGTCTTTTATACCGCGAAAAAAGAAGATGATGATGAAATTCTGGGATATGCGGCCGCTGATATGATTGTGGATTATGCTCATATCCTGAATCTTACCGTAAAGGAAGAATACCGGAGAAAAGGCATTGCAAAAGCTTTTCTTGAAAAGATAGAAAGAGAGGCAGGGAAACGTGATTTTTCATCAGTGACCCTGGAAGTTAATGAAAATAATAATTCGGCGCTTGAACTGTATAAAAGAGCGGGATATATCATAAAAGGGAAGCGGCCCTTATTTTACCGGAATAAAGACGCGGCTGTTATTATGTGGAAATATCTGTAAATTAAAGCAGTTCGTTCTTATGTAATCCTTTAAAAGAACAAAAACGTCAAAAAGAAGAGGAAAAGTATGAACCGAGAGGACAGTGAAATAATAGAGGACGTAAAAAACGGGAAAGAAGGCGCAATAGATGAACTTATAGTGAAATATCAGAAAAAAGTGTATAACATAGCACTTGGAATGTCCGGCGACTACAATAAAGCATGGGATGTTTCACAGGAGGCGTTCATAAAAGTGATAAGAAAGATAGGCGATTTCAGGGAAGAAAGTTCTTTTTGGACATATATTTACAGAATTACCGTGAACGCGTTTTATGATTATACAAGAAAAGCCAAAGTGCGCGCGCGGTTTTCAAACATGACTGACATGGAAAAAGATGATGATGGTCCTTCGTTTGAAATAAAGGATACGCTGAGTATTGAAGAGGATTATGAGAAAAAGACAATGAAAGAGGCGGTTAAGGAAGGGATGGCAGGACTTACTGATCTTCAGAGACAGGTTTTTGTTCTGAAAAACATGGAAGGATATAAAATAAGGGAGATCAGCGGAATAATCGGAATATCCGAGGGCACGGTGAAATCCCATTTGAGCCGTGCAATGGAGAAAGTAAAAGCAGCGGTTGACAAGGAGGCGGTTTAAATGAAGCTTGACTGCAGAGAAACCGAAAAACTTATAATAGATTTTGTTTATGACGAGATACAGGATCCCGGCCTAAGAGCCGGCGCGGCCGCGCATATAAATGCCTGTGCGGCCTGCAGGGAAAAAGCGGAAAGCTACGGCAGGATAAAGGAAGCCGCGGGAAGCATGCAGGTGGATTTTGAACCTCATATATGGGAGCTTCATAAAAAAAAGATAAAAGAAAAGATCGGACGGAATAAAACAGCGAAAAAAAGGAGCATACTGAATATTTTTTCTTTTATCTTCCAGCCTGTTCCGGCTGCGGCTGTTTTGACCATAATAATTGCCGCGGGCGCGGGTCTTTATTATCAGGGAAACCGGCAGATGAAGACAGAAGAAAGGGCAATGATAGAGAAAATGGAGATCCTTGAAAATATGGAAATTCTTGAAAGGCTGGAATTTTACAGGGAAATGAGTGAAGTTATTGAAGCGTCATAGTATATAATGAGCAGACACGGAGGTGTATATCACTATGAAAAAGACCATTATAGTTATGCTGATGATTATTGTTCCGGGGTTTGCGGTTTTTGCCGGTGATGAAAAGAACGATGCAGTAAAGGAAGAATCAGAGAAAAAGGCATGGAGTGAACTTTCCGCCGGAGAACAGGAAAGGCTCAGGGAAATATATCAGAACTGGGAAATGGTCCCTGAAGACAGGAAAAAGTGGATAGTGAAAAACTATGACAAACTTGATGATATGTCTGACACGGAAAAAAAGGAACTCAAAAAGGCTTATGAGGAATGGCAGAGGCTGGCTTCGCATATGAAGAAAATCCTGGAAAGAAAATATGAAGAATGGAAGAAATTGACTCCTGAGCAGAGGGAGAAAATAAAAAAAGCGCATGAAAAATATAAAAAAATGTCTTTGGAAGAAAAAAGAAAAATAAAACAAAAGATGCGGAAAAACAACTAAAAAGCAGCGGCAGATTATCTTTCCGCGGAAAATTACGGGGATTTAATAAAGAGCCCCGGACAAATGAGATAAAAATTTCCGGAAAGAAAACCGAAAATATTTCCTTTTGAAGAGAAAATATACTATAATGATGCCGGGATATTAAATTTCAATCCGGAGAAGTGAAAATGCTCAAGGAATTATTAAGTCCGGAACTTCATGCTTTGATACAGGAAAAAGACTGGCGGGGAATAAAAGAGGTTTTATGCGAATGGCCCGCTCCTGATATAGCGGATTTCTTAAAGAGCCTGGATAATAAGGATTCTTTTATTCTTTTCAGGCTTTTGTCCAGAAGTCTTGCGGCGGAAGTTTTTTCCGAACTTGACAGTGAATCACAGGCGCGTCTCTTGAATGAAATAGGGGATGAAAATGTTTTAAAGCTTGTTCTGGAGCTTTCCGCGGATGACAGAACCGAACTTTTTGATGAACTTCCGGGGGACATTACGCAGCGTCTTATCAGCCGGCTGCCGGCGGAAATAAGAAAAGAATCCCTGAAACTTTTGGGGTATCCTGATTATTCTGTGGGAAGGCTCATGACCCCGGATTATATATCCATTATTTCAACATGGACGGCAAAATATGCAATCGGGCATATAAGACGGAACGCAAAAAAAGCGGAAACAATAAACATTGTTTATGTTACGGATAAAAAAAACCGGCTCGTGGATGAAATATCACTCAGCAGTCTTGTTGTTGCCCGGCCGTCCGTGCGTGTGAGTGAATTAATGGATGAAAAGGTAATATCAATTACGGCCTCGGAGCACCGGGAAGAAGCCGCTAAAATAATGAGAAGATATGATCTGCTTGTTCTTCCTGTTGTTGATTCCGAGAATGTTCTTTTGGGTGTTGTTACGGTTGATGATGTTATGGATGTTATGGAAGAAGCCGTAAATGAGGATATGCAGAAAGCAGCCAGTGTTGTTCCTTTTGAATCCCGGTACAGTTCCATGGACTTTTTTACTTTGTTTAAAAAAAGAATAGTGTGGCTGATGCTTCTGGGGCTGGCGGGCATACTGTCGGGCAGTGTTATTTCTTTTTTTGAGGAAACCCTGGGGAGCTTTGTAATGCTGGCCTTTTTCATACCTACTCTTATAGGAACAGGAGGAAATACCGCAATCCAGTCGTCCACTCTTATAATACGGGCAATCGCGGTAGAGGATATAACCCCGGGAAGATGGTTTATGGTGATGAAAAAAGAGCTGCTGGTGGGGATCTGGCTCGGTGTTATACTGAGCCTGGTTCTGTTCGCGGTCAGTTATGTATGGGTCAAAGATATTAAGATCAGTTTTGTTATAGCTTTTTCTGTTGTTTTTATTGCTTTATGGGCAAACATCATAGGGAGTATGCTGCCGCTGCTTTTGACCAAAATGAAACTGGATCCTGCGGTTGTAAGCAGCCCTCTTCTCACCACCATTCTTGATGTGACAGGGCTGTTGATATATTTCAGTATAGCCGGCACGGTGTTGAGCGTTATATGAAAACAGATGAAATATCCAAAAAACAGTATTTTTCAAAAAAACGGCCGGATAGTCCCGATTAAACCGCGTACAGTCTTATATTGATAAGGGATTTTAATAATGATATTATTTTTACCGGCAGCATAAGTAAAACAGCGAGGTTGTGTGTTGAGAAGAACATATTTGCGGAAAATTTATGAAATATTTTTTATAGCGGCGGTTTTTCTGCTGCCCTTGGTTTTTTACGGCGGAGCGGAAAATCCTTTCTGGGCGGCAGAGAAGTTTATGCTTCAGTTTTCCGCGGCTGTGCTTGTTTTATTTTATGCTTTTTCCGTACTTATGAAGACAGATATACCTTTTAAAAAAAGTCCTGTTGACATACCCGTTGTTCTGTTTCTTTTTTGGGGAGCCGCCGGAATACTTAAGGTGCGGAATATTCATGTGTTTTCGGATAAATTATTTTCAATTGCGGCAGTGTTCCTGTTTTATTTTGCGGCATATTCATATTTCAGGGAAAGACCGGATAAAAAAGACCGAATCGTAAATACAGCCGTGTTTTCGGCTTTTTTAATGGCTCTGTACGGTATTTTTCAGTCCGCGGGGATGGATTTTATTTCGTGGGAAACTGATTTTTCCGGACGGGCCGCTTCCACACTCGGCAACCCTAATTTTCTGGCAGGGCATCTGCTGCTGTTTATACCAATTGCGTTTGCCGGACTGCTTTCGGCAAAAGATTTTTCCGGGAAAGCGGTGTGGAGCGGGGTTTTTCTGGTTATGATATATGCCCTTGTACTCACACAGACAAGAGGGGCTTATCTGGGTTTTGTTTTTTCAGGAGTGGTTTTTTCGCTTATGGCGCTCAAGAACAATCCCGCGGCAATAAAGAAAAGCAAAAAGACAATTGCTTTTGTTCTGGCGGTATTGGCGTTTTTTTCGGTGTTTTACGGACTGAATAATCCGGAAACAGGTTCAAGAATATATAATGTAATACGGATGAAGGATGATTCAGCGGTTATACGGCTTAAATTGTGGGAGAATACAATGCACATTATAAAAGATAATCCGGTGCTGGGGACCGGAGCCGGCGGATTTCCGGCTGTTTATTCTTATTACCAGTCAAAGTCTCTTGATCCCGCGCTGTTTAAAAAAGCGGAGTTTTATCAGTCGGGGCACGCACACAATGATTATCTTCAGCTTGCGGCGGAATACGGGCTGCCCGGCGCGGGTCTGTTCCTGCTGATTGTTTTTGTCATAATGCGGATCAATGCGGGTGGAGGGCTGCGGATCTGCGGAATTAAAGCCGGTTTTGCGGGAATACTGCTTCATGCGTTTTTTAATTTTCCGTTCCTTATACTGCCGACAGCAGCGCTGTTTTTTGTACTTGCCGCTTATCTTCTGTCTGAAAACAAAAAACAGGCGCCGGCTGTTTTAAAACGCCTGCCGCAGCCTGCCGCTGCTGTGATCTTGCCGGTATGTATTGCTGCTGCGGCAATAAGCGCCGGCAGTCTCGCGGCTGAATCATATATTAGAAAAGCCAAAGAAAATATATATTTTAAAAAAACAAATGCAGCCGCGGAATATGCCGAACGCGCCCTGGATATTAATTCCGGGGATTTCAATCATCATATAATAAGAGCGGATACAATGTCTCTCCTGGGCAGGGGAGTTCAGGCGCACAAAAGCTACAAAAAGGCGCTGGAGCTGAATCCGGGAAGCTGGACAGCCGCAAGTGAAGTTTTCAGATATGACCTTGCGGCGGATGATTATAAGCAGGCGGAAAAAACAGCGGAAAAAATATATAAAATGTCGCCGTATTCAAAAGGAGCCGTTACATCTTACGGATACGCACTTTATCTTAACGGGAAATATGAGGAAGCCGTGAATATATATGAAGAAGGGATGCGTTATTTCCCCCGCGATTATGATCTGCTTTATCATCTGTCGGCTGTTTACGGAGCCATGGGCATGACCCGTTTGGCGGAGGACTATGCCCGCAGGGCTGTTGAAATATATCCTGATAATGCCGGGGCGCGTTATAATCTTGCGGTTGCTGTTTATAAAAGAGGAAAAATGGAGCAGGCAAAAGAAATACTGGAAAAAGCTGTGGAAAAATTTCCGGATGATCAAAGACTTTCTGAACTGAAAAAGGCGGTTGAAAATGCCGGTGAAAAGTGAAAATATAATTTCTGTTCTGATATTTCTGATGGTTTTTGGAGTATATGTATCCACGCTTAATTCTGTTTTTCACGCAAATGATTCGCCTGAAACAGCGGCATGCGCCTATACGCTGGGAATACAGCATCCTCCGGGCTACCCGCTTTCTTCGCTGACCGGCAAAATATTCACGTTTTTAAAAGCCGGAAATCCGGGTATGCGCATAAGTGTTCAGGCGGCCTTTTTCGGGGCCGCGGCCTGCGTGCTGTTTTTCCGCATCATGGTGATTGTATTATCCTTTAACGGAATAAAGAAAAACATCAGGAATTTTGTTTCTTTTGCGGTGGTTCTCATACCGGCTTTCAGCTATACGTTCTGGTCGGAAGCACTGTCCGCAAAAGGAGGAATATATACATTAAATGCTTTTATGCTGGGCGCCGTAATATATTCATTGTTTTTATGGGAGAGGAAGGGGGAAATAAAGTATTTTTATCTGGCTGCTTTTTTATACGGCGTATCTCTCGGCAATCACTGGGTAAGCATGGCCGCCGCGGCTCCTGCACTGGCTGTTTATGCGTATATGGTAATAAAAGAGAAAAAAATAAAAAACAGTTTTAAAAAGATTTCTACTGCAGCAGCTTTTGTTGTTCCGGGCATTATGATATATCTGTATCTTATTATACGGTCCAATAACGGTGCTTATTTAAACTGGGGAGACCCCGCGGGATTAAAACAGCTTCTGTGGGTTTTTTTCAGGGAGGAATACACATCTATGGAAACCGCGCGCGATGCAGCGACAGTTATAAGCCAGGGCAAAAGAGCGGCTGTGCTGCTCTGGACGCAGCTGAGCGCGGCCGGTTTTCTGCTGTTTGCGGCCGGTGCTGCCGCTTCGCTGAAAATGAAAAATAAAAAGGTTTTTATCCTGCCGGGTATTGTGATTGCGGTCTTTACGGGGATACTTACGGTGTATTTTAATCTTAAAGAAGAAATGATATGGATAATGGATGTTTTTATGATTCCTGTATATATGGCAATGACCGTTTTTATAGCTTGCGCAGGGGCGCTGATTATGCGGCACCTGGAAAAAAAAGGAAAAACAGCGGCCGGCGCGGCGGGGATTATGATACTGTCGGTGCCTTTGTTTCTTGCGGCGGGTAATTATAAAAAAGCGGACCAGAGCAGGTATTTTTACGCTTATGATTACGGTATGAACCTGATAAAGTCAATTGATACGCCCGGACTGGCGTTTTTGGAAGGGGATTTTAACGTTATGCCGCAGATGTATTTCAGGCACGTGGAAAAAAAGGCGGATTTCTGCCCTGTTACAACCATTTTTCTTTATGTGAACTGGGGGCTTAAGAACGTAAAAAACGAATGTCCCGGGATTAAAATCACATCAGAAAAAAAAGACCCGCTGACGAAAAAAATAAATGATATTATAAATTCAAATTACGCGGAGAAAGAAATATTTGTCTCGGTTTTCAGAAAAGTTTTTCAGGAATTTTATCCCCGAAGCGCGGGGGTCCTTGCGCCTTCCGGGCTTGTTATGCGGATGCATCCGGACAGGAAAGGGTCGCTTGATAAAGCTGAGGTTAATTTCAGGAAAATGTCATACAGAAATCTTATACACGACAGGCTTTTTCTTAATAATACGACAGAGTTCTGTATTTCAAATTATTCAAGTGCGTTTATGGAGACCGGCAATGCATACAGATCCCTGGGCCGCAGGGAACGGGCCCTTTATTATATGAAAAAAGCAGTAGGATTTGCCGTACAGCCGAATCTTGCCCAGTCGCTTACGCATCTGGGCATAGCATATTCAGACGCGGGCAGATACGAAAAGGCTGTTGAAACCTATGAAAAAGCACTGGAAATTGATCCTGAAGTGATAGAGGCCCGTTCAAATATGATAGGCGTCCTGAATAATATGAAAAGATATGATGAGGCTGTTGAAAAAGGCCTGGAAGCTTTAAAGTATAATGATAATTTTTCGGAAATATACAATAATCTGGGTATTGCGTATTACTATAAAGGAAATAAAAAAAAGGCGGTTGAAACTCTTGAAAAAGCGGTTTCTCTGGCGCCGGACAATCCGATGGCAAGACAGAATCTTAAAGCGGTAAAAATGGAGGCAGAATGAAAATACTGGCGGTTTCACCGGTTTTTCCTTATCCGGCAAATGACGGAGATAAACTCCGGATATATAATATGCTTAAAGAATTAAAAAAAGAGTACAGGATCCATCTTGTGTGTTTTGCGCTTCCCGGCGAAGAAAATTTTGCGTCTAAATTAAAACACATCTGTGAAAAAACAACCTGCGTAGGCATTACAAAGAAAAAAGTACTGGCAGGGGCGTTAAGAGGCATCTTCGGAAAAGATCCGATAAATATACGGGCATACAGAAACAGTGAAATGGAACGCGCGGTAAAGCGGGTTTGCGCACAGTTTGAACCCGATGCTTTTTTTGCTTACCGGCTGAGAGGGGCGCAGTATGCGGAAATGTGCGGTGTAAGAGGTGTTGTGGACATTGTGGATTCTCTTGCGCTTCATGCCGAAAGGAAGATCCGCTATGAAAGGAATATATTTAAACTGATATATCTTTTTCTGGATAAAAACAGGCTTAAAAGATATGAACAGGGGCTCGAAAAAAGATTTTATAAAGTTCTTGTAAATTCAGAGGAGGATGGGGAGTATCTGGGGATAAAAAACTGTGTTGCGGCGCCTAACGGCGCGGATTTTGGATCCGCGGGCAAACGCCCGGCAAAGAAAAAAAACAGCTTCACGGCCGGTTTTTTCGGAAATATGAAATATCATCCGAATAAGGACGGAATAAACTGGTTCTTGAAAAATGTATGGGAGCCAAAAGATGAATACAGGCTTGTAATAGCGGGAAATGAAAGCAGGGAATATGCGGGGGTAAAAGGGGCCATGGCAGCGGGATATCTGGAAGACCTGAATAAAGAAATTGCAAACTGGGATGTGAGTATTGTTCCCGTCAGATACGGAACAGGGAGGCAGAATAAAATACTGCAGTCCTGGGCCGCGGGTGTGCCGGTTATTGCGACATCTTTTGCCGCCGCCGGAGTTTACGGCAGGAATGAAAAAAACCTTTTGACGGCAGATACGCCGATTGAATTCAGGCAGGCAATGGAAAAACTGAAAAACAACAAAAAACTGGGAATGAAAATTTCCGCGGGAGGGCGCCGGACGCTGAAAAAACACTTTGACTGGATAAAAACAGGTGTTATTATAAGAGATATTTATTCAAAAATAAAAGCAGCCGGAAAAGGAAGGAAAAAATGAAAAAAATAATTTTATTTATTATGTTGATCATGCTTGTTTTGGCATCATCGTGTAAAATCATGAAAAGAGAACCGAGAATTGTGAAACAGCCCGAAACCGAAGAAGAAGCCGTAAGTGTGGAAAATGAAGCGGAATCGCTGTATAAAGAAGGAAATTATACTTATGCTGTTCAGAACATAAAGGCGCTTTTAAAGAAAGACCCTGATAACCCGAAATACTGGAACCAGATGGGAAGCGCTTATGCCCAGATGAATGAGTTTAATTACGCGGTATATTCTTTTGAGCAGGCGCTGGAAAGAAATCCCAAGGATACAAAATCAATGTATAATCTTTCGGTTGTATTGGGAGAACAGGGGGATACGGAAAAGTCCCTGAAGGTGCTTAAAAAAGCCCTTGAATTAGAACCGAAAAATCCGCTTTTACAGGCAAGCCTGGGAAATATTCTTATTGACAGGGAGAGTTACGATACTGCCGGAAAAATATATGAAAATATTGTCAGGGCAAAACCGGATTTTGACATAGGACATTATAATCTGGGTGTTATTAATTATATGCAGAAAGATCTTGACGCGGCGCAGAAAAATTATACGAGGGTTCTTCAGCTTAACCCCGGGGACAATGACGCGCGCCAGAATCTGTCCGCGATATATATTATGAAAGAAAACTTCAAAGAAGCGGTTGAGCAGCTTGAGTACATAGTGAAATCAAACGTAAAGGACGATACTGTTCTTTCAAACGCGTATTTTAATCTTGGAATTGCCAGATTGAGGCTTGGACAGCATAAAAAAGCATTGAATGATTTTGAAATGACAATAAGTATTGAGCCGTGGGATATGGCCGCTTATGTAAATGCGGCTATTTTATGCGAGGAACTGGGCCTGGAAAAAAAGGCAATAGAATACTGGCAGAAATATGACAGGCTGCTTCCCACGAATAAAAGAAAAAAAGAAATTAAAGAAAGGCTTGAAAAACTGGAGGGCTCTAAAAACTAAAATAAAGCATTGCGCCGGATGAAAACGGTTTTACGCAGTGCGGTTTTTTATATTTGCGGAACAATAATGCTGCAGGAGGATCTCCGGATAGTGAAAAAAACAATTGCTCCGCTGATTATACTGTTTTTTATAATAACGGCGGCGGGATATAACCGGATAATGCAGTCCGCGGAAACAGATATGAGAAAAGGGGAATACCGGCGGGCAATATCCAAGATTTTATCCGTACAGGATGTTCTTCCCCGCAGTATGAAAATGAGATGTTATCTTAATCTGGGCATAAGCTACAGAAATACGGGGGACTACAAAAAAGCCGTATATTACTATAAAAAAGCCTCCCGGATATCGCCGGATATGGCGGATATTGTTTATAATACAGGGCTGGCATATTATTATATGGGGGATTATAAAAATGCCGTAAAATATCATAAAAGAGCGCTGAAAATCTCGCCGGAATATACAGAGGCTTACGGAGCGCTTGCCATGGCTTACAGAGACAGCGGAAATGTGAAGCATGCCCTTGAAGTCATAAAAGCGGCTTTAAGAAAAAACCCCGAATATCCCGGCGGATATCTTATACTGGGCAACTGTCTTGGGGATACAGGCAAGTATAAGAGCGCGCTGAAAATGTATAAACGCGCCGCGGCTTTAAAGCCCCGTTATGCATCTGCGTATTATAATATGGGAGTTGTGTATGATGAACTTGATATGTTCAGGGAGGCGGCCGAAGCTTTTTTGCGTGCCGCGGAAGTGAAAAAAAATGACCCGGATATTTATATGGGGCTGGGTATGTCCTATAAAAACATGAATGATTATAAACGTGCGGGGGAAGCGTTTTTAAGGGCCGTGAAAACAAAGGGGGCGGAAAAAATTCATTATGATTATCTGATTGAATCGCTTGAAAATACCGGAAGATTAAAAGAAGCGGCTGAGTGGAAAACAAAAAGCGCGGTTAAGTTCGGGAGGAATAATTGAAGCGTGCCGATATGAAAAAAAGCACGCCTTTGACCGCCGGCATTCTGTTTGCTTTTTATTTTTTTGGACCCCCGGCGGATCTGCTTTATAAATTCTCAAATCTGGCGGCGTTTGCTGTTATTGTGCTTGTGTATTTGTCTATGGGGTTTAAAATAATGAATGTTCTGGGAATTAAATACGAAAAAATGGCGGCATATCCCGCGGCGTTTGGATTTTCTTTCTGTGTATCCGGGACTCTTGTTTTTTTTGCGGGTGCGGCGGGTTTTTATAATTTCTTCTATTCGTTGTTTTTTTCCGCCGCAGTGCTGTTTTTCTGCAAAAAAGAGCTTTTTGCCGTATTGAAAGATATGGGAAGGATATTCTGCTGTTTTGATATTTACGGCAAAACAGCAGGCGAAAAGATTTCAGCCGGTTTGCTGCTTGTACCCGGGATTTATGCGGCTTTATGCATACTTGTTCCTGAAACATATTATGATGCGCTTGTATATCATCTCGGTATCCCTTTTCAATATATACAGTCCGGCGGAATAATTAATCCTGAAAGCAATATTTTTTCGGGGTTCCCGCAGCTGGCATCAATGAATTATCTTTTTGTAATGCTTTTTTCCTATGAACTGGCAGTAAAACTTTTTAATCTTTTTGCGGCGGGAATGACAGTGATGATAACAGCTGCTGTATGCAGAAGAGCCGGGGGCAGTATAAGGGTATCAATATTGGCCGCCGTGACATCGGTTTTATTTGTACTGAATGCATCAAGGGCCGGAACAGAGCTTTTTCTGGCTCTGCTGGCCGGGCTGTTTATTTATAATTTGATGTCATCATACAGATATAAACAGAACCTGTATGCCGGCTGTTTTTTTGCGGGAGCCGCATTTGCCGTTAAGTATACGGGTGTTATTCTTTATGGTTTTGCCGCGGCCGCGGCTCTTTTTTATGTTCTGAAGGGAAAAATCAGGATTTCCCGCGCGCTAGCGGCTGTATTTATACCGCTGGTTATGATTCTGCCGTATCTTGTTAAAAATATGATATATACGGATTCCGCTTTTTATCCTTTTTTCTCGGAATCAAAAACCGCCTCGGAGTATATAAGCCATGTGAAAGGATACGGAGGCAAAAAAAACATACAGAGTTATTTGTTTTCGCCTTTTAAAGCGGTTTCCCTGAAAAATTATTTCGGGGGAGATGCGGTTTCCCCGCTTTTTATTATTGTTTTTTTTATGCTGCTGCTTGTAAGGCGCAGAGACGCGTATATTTTGGCGGGTTTTATTCTGGGTTATTATACAGTCTGGTATTTTACCGGAAGTGTTTTAAGATTTTTAACGCCTCTGCTTCCGGCGGTCTTTACCGGCGCAGGCGTTGTTTTCCGGAGGTTTGAAGGGAAAACCGCGGCTGCTGTTCTGGGGGCGGTTGTGCTGTATCAGGCGCACCTGATGTTTCATTTCGGGGAAAAGTATCTGGAGCCTTTTAGTTTTATGACAAAACACAGAGCACGGTATATATCCGAAAAGGTGAGCTATTATGATGCGGCGGTTTTTATTAATTCCCTGAAAAAAACAGGGAAAATTCTTTTGATGGGCGAGGCGCGCTCTTATTATACAGCGAAACCTCTGATTGCATATACGGTTTTTGATGATAAGAAAATATTTTCCGGATTTAATGAAAAGGATTTTTCCGAAAAACTTAAGGACAAAGGCATCACGCATATTCTGGTAAATCTGGCGGAGCTTGACCGGCTGAAAAATGCGGGATACAGCGGGTTATATAAACTTTCTCAGGATCCGGCATTTCAAAAATTTATGGACAAACACGGCAAAAGAATATATAGTGATGGAAAATGTATGGTTTTTGAGTTTGGATATAAAAAATAAAGCGGGAAAGGAAGAAATATGGAATTTGCACTGATAGGAGCATCAGCATTTATACTTAGCGTTATTCTGACGCCTTTGGCCATAAAAACGGCTTTTGCGTTCGGCATAGTGGATAAACCTCTTACAAAACTGAAAAAACATTCAAATGCAATGCCGTACCTCGGCGGCGCGGCCATGTATCTGGCTTTTATTATTACGGTAACGGCGTCAAAACTGATTATGGAAGGAACGGTAAAAGGGGTTTATGGGATTGTTATAGGCGCGAGCATAATGACGGTAATGGGGCTTGTTGATGATATAAAGCGCCTGAATCCTTATATAAAACTCGGTGGGCAGCTTCTTGTGGCTCTGCTTATAATAAAAGCTGATATGCATATTAAATTCATGGATTCAAATATTATTAACCATATACTTACTGTTTTGTGGATCGTGGGCATAACAAACGCACTGAATATAATAGACATAATGGATGGTCTTGCCTCCGGAGTTGCGGCTGTTGCTTCTGTTGCTTTTTTTATTGTGGCGCTGCTTGCGGGAAGAGTCAACGATATGATACCGGCGATGGCTCTTTTTGGTGCGGTCAGCGCGTTTTTAATCTATAACAGGCCGCCGGCTAAAATATATATGGGAGATGCGGGCTCGCTGTTTCTTGGATTTGTTCTGGCGGCTATTGCTCTTAATGAGAGTTATTCGCGGGTAAATTATATAGCGGTGCTTGCTCCGATACTTATACTCGGCGTTCCCATTTTTGATACTTTTCTTGTGATGTTCCTAAGAATGAGAAAAGGGCTCCTTCCTATATACGGCTCTGACGATCATTTGGCCCAGAGGCTTGTAATGATAGGTTTTTCCAGGAAACAGGCAACTGTTTTTTTGGTGCTTTTGACCGCGGCGCTGAGCGCTGTTGCGATTACAACCACATTTCTCACTATAGGCGCGTCGCTTGTGATATATCTTATTGTGGCTTTTGCCGCACTTATGCTGGCGATGCTGGTAACTTCTGTTGATATGAAAGACTTTCATAAGGTTTATAAAAAAAGAAAATGAAAACAATTATAATCGGAGCGGGATTTGCGGGGATATCGGCCGGAATAACCCTGAAAAAAAACTATATAATACTCGAAAAGGAAGACCGGCCCGGCGGAATGTGCAGGAGCGAGAAAAAAAACGGCTTTTTATTTGACTATACGGGGCATTTGCTTCATTTAAGGGATCCGGAAACGGAAAAGTTTATACGGATTAATTCCGGAGCCGTACTTGACAGAATAGAAAGACGGTCCTTTATATACAGCAGCGGTGTTTATACGGGATATCCGTATCAGGCGAATAATTACGGGCTTCCCCCGGAAATAATGGAGGAAAACATCACCGGTTTTATGAGGGCGAAGCTTCGGAAACGGAAAAATACGGATAATTTCAAAGACTGGGTACTTGATACTTTTGGGGCGGGTATTGCGAAAAATTTCATGTTTCCGTATAATCGGAAATTATGGAAATATCCTTTGTCGGAGCTTACTCTTAAATGGCTCGGAAGATTTGTGCCTTCGCCGGATATTTCTGAAGTCATAGACGGCATACTTGCGAAGGGCGCGGCAAATACAGGATACAATGCCTCTTTTTATTATCCCCGCAGCGGGGGTATTGAAACCGTTATAAAAGGGATGTTTGAAAAAGTAAAGAAAAATACGCGTACAGGCAAAGAGGCTGTATCGGTTGACCTGAAAAATAAAAAAGTAAAATGCGCGTGCGGAGCCGAATATTCATATGACAAACTTATTTCCACGATGCCGCTTAAAAAATTTATGCGTATCTGCGGCAGCAGGAAATTGTCCGATGATTCAAAAAAGCTTAAAGCGGTTTCCGTATATTCTCTGAATCTTGGATTTAAAGAAAAAAAAGGCCCGCTTAGACATTGGGTTTATGTTCCGGAAAAGGAGATCCCATTTTACCGTATGGGTTTCCCGCATACATTTGCCCGGAGCAATGCCCCCGCGGGATATTCATCTGTTTTTACGGAAGTTTCTTTCAGAGGGAAAATACCGGAAAATGCCGAAAAGAAAGTGATTAAAGGGCTTATGGATATGGGAATAATAGGTTCTCCGGAGGAAATAGCAGTGAAGCTGCCTCTGGTTTTAAAAGATGCTTACGTTATATATAATATTGAAAGGGAGAAAATTGTGCCGAAGACAGAGGAGTTTCTGAGAAAAAGAAATGTTCTTCTTGCCGGCAGATGGGGAAAATGGGAGTATTCAAGTATGGAAGATGCTGTTATGGAAGGCGCGGACGCCGCGAAAAAACTAAACAGTATAAAAGGTGCGGTTTGAAGAAAAAAAATATTGCAATAGTGATCACGAAACTTGAACTCGGCGGCGCTCAGATAACAGCGCTGGAAACAGCAAAGAGAATGGATAAAGAAAAATTCAATGTTCATTTAATTTCCGGCGGAGGCGGATATCTGGATTCTCAGGCAATGGGTATTGAAGGCATAAGTTTTGTGCTTATGGAAGACCTGAAGCATCCCGTGAGCCCTGTTTATGATTTCAAGGCAATGATAAAACTTAAAAATTATTTCATGAAAAATCAGATTGATGTTGTTCATACACATTCTTCAAAGGCCGGCTTTATAGGACGGATTGCGGCAAAAAAAGCAAAAGTGAAAAAAATAATCCATACGGTTCACGGGTTTCCTTTTCATGAATTTCAAAATCCGGTTCTTCATTATTGCTATGTTCTTGCGGAAAGATATGCCGCGGGTTTTACGCATGTTCTGGCAGCTGTGGGCAGGGATGTGAAAGAGTACGGTCTGCTGAATAAAACGGGAAAAGAGGGCCAATATGAGATAATACGGGCTGGTATTGATATAAAAAAAACAGAGGAAGCCGGCTCTGACAGACGGAATTTTCTTCTGCAGCACGGCCTTGAACCCGGGGTTTTTACCGTGGGAATGATAGGCAACTTTAAAAAACAGAAAAATCCTCTGGAGTTTGCGGAAATCGCCGAGGAAGCCATTTCGAAAAATTCCGGGATTCAGTTTATATTTGCCGGAGACGGGCCGCTAAGGGAAAAAACAGAAAAGAAACTGAAGGAATACGGTATTGCCTCAAAAGTAAAGATAACGGGATGGATAGACAATCCGGAAGAAATGATAAAGAGTCTGGATGTATTTTTGCTTACTTCGCGCTGGGAAGGGCTGCCCTGCACCCTTGCTCAGGCGGCGGCGGCGCGTGTACCGTGTATTGCTTCTGATATAAGGGGAAACAGGGAAATTATACGCGAATTGAATATGGGCGAACTCTATAAACCCGGAGATATAAAGGCTGCTGCGGCCGCAATTGTGCTTTTTAAGAATATGGGAAGAAAGCCCGCTGAAGAGTATTCGGAAAAAGCGAAAGATTTTCTGAAGGAGTTTGATATTTCTCATATGGTTAAGCAGTATGAGGATGTTTACGCCAGGCAGGGGTAAGGCGGGTGCCGCGGTGATTTGCGGAAAGCTATCTCTTCGTCCGTTTCTTATTTCTTTGCAAAAAAAGATAAAATATGTTAAAAATGGTATATTATTAAACGGGTTTTCTGTATTAAAATTTATGTATATAATTAAGGAGAAGACGGCTGATGAATGAAGACGAATATAAAGAAATAACAAAAATACATCTTCCTAAAACAAAATTTCCGATGAAAGGGAACCTTGCGGCAAAAGAACCTGAATCCGTAAAAATATGGGAGACCGGAAAGATGTACAGGAAACTTGTTGAGAGCAGAAAAGAAAGTCCTAAATACATACTTCACGACGGGCCGCCGTACGCGAACGGCAATATACATATGGGGCATACACTGAATAAAGTGCTGAAAGATATAGTTGTCAGATATAATTTTTTCAAAGGAAAGAACGCGCCTTATGTACCGGGGTGGGACTGTCACGGCATGCCCATTGAACATAAGGTAATGGAAAAACTCGGCTCCAAAGCCGAAAAAATGAGCAAACTTGAAGTCAGAAAAAAATGCCATGAATACGCCATGAGGTTTGTTGAACTGCAGAAGCAGCAGTTTAAAAGACTCGGTATAATGGGGGAATGGGATGAACCTTACCTTACGCTTAATAAAAAATATGAAGATAAAATGGTGGATATATTCTGGGAAATGTATAAAAAAGGCCTTGTTTATAAAGGGCTTAAACCGGTTTACTGGTGTTCATCCTGCGCAACCGCGCTTGCAGAAGCAGAAGTTGAATACGGGAAACATACATCTCCGGCTGTTTATGTGAAATTCAGGGTGAAAGACACAAAGGGCAAAAAAGAACTTGAAGACGCGTTTTTTGTAATATGGACAACGACGCCCTGGACCCTTCCGGCAAATGCCGCAATAGCGCTTCATCCTGATTATGAATACGCGGTAATAGCCGCAGGCGGCGAAAAATACGTTGTCGCGAAAAAAATGATACCGGAGTTTATGGAAAAAACAGGGCTGGGAAATTATGAAGAGGCTGCACTTATGCGGGGTGCGGAGCTTGAGAACGTTATCTGCCTGCATCCTTTTGTGGACAGAGAGTCTCAGGTTATAAACGCCGGTTATATAACGCTGGAAGCGGGAACCGGGTGTGTTCATATTGCGCCGGGGCACGGGCATGACGATTATATATCGTCCCTGAAATACAAACTGCCCATATTAAATCCTGTTGACAACAAGGGCAGGTTTAGCTCTGAATTCGCGCCGATGGAAGGGGAATATGTATTTAAAGCCAACGCGGGCATTATAGATATACTGAAAGAAAAGAATGCGCTTTTGAATATGGAGGAGATAGAACACTCATATCCTCACTGCTGGCGGTGTAAAAAACCCATAATATTCAGGGCGACAAATCAGTGGTTTATTGCCATGGATAAAGATGATTTCAGGAAACAGGCCGTAAAAGAAGCGGAAAAGGTCAACTGGATGAATGAATGGGGCAAAGAGCGTATAAAGAAAATGCTGGAAACAAGGCCTGACTGGTGTATTTCAAGACAGCGTTCCTGGGGGGTTCCGATATTTGTTTTTTCCTGCACAAAGTGCGGAGAGTCTATTGTTACGGAAGATACAATTGAAAAAGTCCATGAACTGATAAGAGAAGAAGGTTCGGACGGATGGTTCAGGCTTTCTGCCGCGGAAATACTTGGAGACAAAGCAGTATGCCCCGGGTGCGGATCAAAAGAACTGGAAAAAGAAAATGATATTTTTGATGTATGGTTTGATTCCGGAGCGTCTTCATTTGCTGTTCTTGAAAACAGCGAAGAACTTCAGTGGCCCGCGGACCTGTATCTGGAAGGTTCGGATCAGTACAGGGGATGGTTCCAGTCGTCTCTGCTTGCCGCTGTGGGATACAGAGGGAGTGCGCCTTATAAGGCTGTAATATCAACGGGGTGGGTTGTTGACGGAAAAGGCAGGGCAATGCATAAATCACTCGGTAATGTAATTGATCCCATGGAACTGATAAAAAAAGGCGGTGCTGATCTTTTGAGGCTGTGGGTCTCTTCGGAGGATTTTAAATCTGATCAGCCTATATCCGAGGAGATTATGGCAAGGGTAACCGACGGATACAGGCGTATAAGAAATACATTCAGGTTTATGCTGGGTGCTGTTGACGACTTTAAACCGGAAGATTCGGTTGAATACGGGGATATGCCCGCCATAGATAAATATGCCCTTCACAGGCTGCAGGAGCTTATTGACGCGATGGACGGATTTTATGCGGATTTTGAGTTTTATAAAGCGTACAGAGAATATATTAATTTCTGTTCCATTTTCCTGTCTTCTTTTTATTTTGATATAATAAAGGACAGGCTTTATACTTTTAAAAGAACCGGCCGTGAACGGCGCAGTACACAGACTGTCATATACAGGATGCTTGTAAAACTTACAAAATATATAGCGCCTGTTCTGGTTTTTACGGCGGATGAGGTATGGAGGTTCATGCCTGAAGCTCTGAAGAAAAAAGAATTTATACAGCATGAATTATGGGACGATGAAAAAGAAAAAACATTAGAGAAAGAAACAGCGGATGAATGGAAAATTATCATGAAACTCAGGGATCTGGCCCTAAAAAAAATAGAAGACAAAAGAAGCGAAGGGCTTATAAAGCATCCTTATGAAGCGGTCATAACGCTTAAATATAAAGCTGAAAAACTTGATAAAATCCTGAAAAGTTTCAAAAAGGATGAAATAGAAAGAATTTTTATTGTATCTTCCGTGGTTTATGATGCGGCAGAGCTTAAAGACGGCGGCTGGGACGACGGCCTGGAAATCCGGGTGGCGAAATCAGGGGGCGAAAAGTGTTCGCGGTGCTGGAGATATACGGAGACAACCGGAAAAAACAGTGATTTTCCGGATCTGTGCGCGAGATGCGTGGATAATCTGGGATAAAAAATGAAAAAAGAAAAAGACCGCAAAAAGCCGGAAAAAAACAGAGAAAAAGAGGATGAAAAAGAAGATCTTCTTAAAAATGATATGAGACTGCTTTCCAGGGCCGCTGCCATGCTTGAAGCGGGGAATATAGAAGAATTCATAGATCTGCGTTCGCGCCCCTGGAAGCTTATTTTCTGGAACTTTGTAATAGGGCTTTTCAGAGGAATAGGTTTTCTGATCGGCGCGACGGTTTTGGGAGCAATAATAATTGCTCTGGGCTCAAATTTCATAAAAGAAGTTATAGATTCTCTGGGCGGACTGCCGTGGATAGGCGAAAAGATTGCTGATGCCTTTTTATATATAAAGGAAATTGTTGAAGAATCCAGTATAAACGGCGGAGCGGAATAAAATGATTACAGAAGAATATATATCCGGTAAAAAGACAATTATTTACATAAGGGCTCTTTTATCCACGGTGCTTATACTTTTGGCGGCGTATCATCACGATGTGATTATGACTGATGCGTCATATATAATATTTTTCGTGATAATACTTATTTCAAGCAATTTTATATTTATAGCGCTTCCTGACCGCCTGTATTCCGGGATGACGCTGCATTATATTATATTTATTGTTGATATAATTTTTGTCTCTCTCGGGGCATATTGGCTGGCAAATCTGGACTTTATGTTTATGATGGTGATTTTTCTGACCATATTTATGTCCGCATTGAGCAGATCAGTCAAAATGAGTGTTCTGATAGCGATCGTTGTAAATTTGGTTTATCTGTATGCGACCGCGCATATAAGCGGCGGAGGATTGAATTATCTGATTGAAAACAATCTTCTTTTGAACATACCTTTTCTTTTTATAGTTGCGTTTCATGGCAGTTATATGGCGGAAAAATCCGAAACTGAGACAGAAGAAAAGAACCGGCTTCAGAAATCAAATATTGAGCTTGCGGGGAAAGTAAAAAAAGCCGGAGACGGAATCAAAGAAACAGCGGATTTTGCGGAAAATGTTTATGATGCTTTTTTGACGGGCGTCATAATAATGGACAATGCGGGAAGGGTGCTGTTTTTTAACAGATACTGCGAAAAACTTTTTAATACAAGAAGGTCCAAAATTATTAATTTGAAGCTGTCGTTTCTTAAAGGCGCGGAAGAACTGGAATTTCTGTATGACGGATACAGACTGAAAAAGCACAGCGGCGAACATAAAAACATAGTAATTGAAGGCGGAGGGCTGCGGAAGAATGTATCTGCGGAAATAGTTATGATAAAAGACAAAGACGGAAATGAAGCCGGTTCCCTGGCAGTTCTGCGCCAGATCTTTCCGGCAAAAGAAAAGGAGCATACATGAAAATATTCTTTATAACTGTGATTATTGCGGCTGTTGTTGATCAGGCATCTAAATATATGGTGAAATCCCAGATGGCCCTGCATCAGTCAATTGCCGTCATAGAAAACTTTTTTTATCTCACATATATTGAAAACACAGGAATAGCATTCGGCATGTTCGGGCACAATAATGACGACCTCAGGCGCTGGATGCTTGTTGGAATAATAACAGCCGCAATGGCTGTTATTTCCGTATACTGGCGCGCTTACAGAAACGACAGTCTGCTGTATAATCTTTCCTGCGGCCTTATACTGGGCGGAGCGTTCGGGAACTATATAGACCGCGTTTTAAGGGGCAGTGTTACGGATTTTTTTGAATTCGGGATCTATGAATACAGATTTGCGATTTTTAATGTGGCGGACGCAGCTGTTTCCATCGGCGTTGTACTGTTTATAATATATATACTTTTTATTTCCGATAAACAGGAAAAAAAGAAAAAGGAAGCTGCACCAGGCAGCCCTGTCATTCTGCCCGCGGAAGGTACAGGCTCAAAAACCGATGAAGGAGGAAAAGATGTATCCTGATATAATTACCATAGGCTCGTTTCGTCTTGGCTCTTACGGCGTGGCTGTGGCCGCGGCTTTTATAATAGGTATATTTTTAGCGTCAAGACTTTCCATTAAGGAAGGATACGGGAAAGATGACATACTTGATCTGGGGCTTGTTGCTATATTCACTTCTGTAATAGGCGCAAGAGTGCTTTATGTTATTGTCTGGTGGGAATATTTCGCGAAAGAGCCTTTAAGTATATTTAAAGTATGGGAAGGCGGGCTTGTTTTTTACGGGGGGTTGATCGGAGCCGTTATAGGAAGTGCTGTATGGCTCCGCCTGAAGAAGAAGCCGGTGCTTAAAACCGGTGATATATGCATGCCGTTTTTGGCTCTTGCCCATGCGATCGGAAGGCTGGGATGCTTTTTTAACGGATGCTGTTATGGAAAGGTAAGTGAAAAATACGGGGTCGTATTTCCCGGAGCCGGTGATAATCTGCCGCATCTGCCTGTCCAGCTGTATGAATCAGCCATGAATACTGTTAATTTTGCGGTGCTGATGGTATTTTACCGTTTTTTCAGGAAAAACGACGGAGAAGTGTTTTTTCTTTATTTTATAAATTACGCGGTTATAAGAACTGTGATGGAAATGTTCCGGGGGGATGCGGAGCGCGGTATGATGTTTGGAATGTCCACGTCAACTTTTGTGAGCATTATTATTTTAATTTTTGGATTGTCCGGTTTTATTTATATCCGGCTGAAAAATGGAAAAAAAGTATAGTATAAGGGCGGTTCTGGATGAAAAAACCAGAATAGATATGTTTCTCAGAGAACACTCGGATATTACCCGCTCGCAGATAAAAAATCTTGTAAAAAAAGGCTGTGTCTATATAAACGGAACTATTATTCAGGCTCCTTCTTCCGGGGTCAGACACGGCGACCTGGTTGAATATATTAAAGAACTGCCGGATAACTGCAGGGTGCAAAGGGAAGATATTCCGGTTGAGATAATATATGAGGATGAAAATATATTTGCGGTTAATAAGCAGCCGGGAATTGTTGTTCATCCTGCGCCGGGGCATTTTTCGGGGACGCTTGTAAACGCTCTTTATGGGACTTATTTCAAGCCGGAAAATTTTATAGGCGGGGGAGCGCGCCTGGGGATAGTCCACAGGCTTGATAAAGATACTTCGGGTATTATGATAGCCGCGAAAAATACTGCGGCGCGCGAAAAAATGGCGGAGCTTTTTAAAGAGAAGAAAATAAATAAAACATATATGTGTATTGCGCACGGAAAAATAGAGAATGAAAGTTTTATAAACACTTATATATCAAGGGATGAAAACGACAGAAAAAAATACAAAGCCGCGGGGCCGGGCGGGAAAGAAGCTCAGACCATAGTTTATCCCGTGAAACAGTTCTCCGGAGCGGTTCTTCTGGAGGTTAAAATTCTTACGGGAAGGACGCATCAGATAAGGGTTCATCTGCAATATATAAAAAATGAAATAATAGGCGACCCTGTATACGGCAGTAAATCAAAAGATCTGCATATTCTTGAAAGGATGGGCTACGATAAAGTAAGTTTAAAGGATATTTTTCCCAGGCAGATGCTGCATGCCGGAAAACTGGAGTTTGACCATCCCTTTACGGGGAAACCCGTAATGCTGGAGACGGAGCCTCCGGCGGATATTAAAAGTGTAATCGCAAATTTCGAAAAGAGGCTGGCATGACATTCGGACATAAATATTTAAATCTTTATTATTTTTTTCTGGCGGCCGCGCTTCCTCTTGTTTTTATACAGAAAAGCGAGCAGGCCTATTATCTTCCGAAAATGGCGCTGCTTGTGACGGCGCTTCAGTTTTATATTCCGTTTTTTATGTCAGCTGTAAGAATGAAAATGGATATTGCCGATAAAGCGCTTTTTATATTTCTCTGTTTTTATGCTTTGGGGTTTATAAACGCTCCTTTTCTCGGCGATGCCGCGCTTTATTTTGCGGAATGGGCCGCTGCCGCCGCTATGTTTTATTACGGAAGATATTTTCTGGGAAAAAAAGATATAAAAAAAATAATTATATTTATGCTGTTTTCTTCTTTTGCCGCGGGGATATATGCCGTGGTTCAGGCTTTTGGAACGGATCTGTCCGGATGGGTGACGGACTTTTCGGGAAGGGCTTTTTCAACTTTCGGAAATCCTGATTTTCTCGGCGGTTTTCTTCTGCTTGTTATACCGGTTTCTCTGGCTCTTTATTTTTCGTTCGGCAGACTTTTTTTGTCTTCGCTATGTTTTATATTTTTAACGGGAGTGCTTATGTTTTCACAGACCAGAAGTTCTATTGTTTCTTTTGGGTTCAGTTTTGCTGTTCTTTTGTTCTTGTTTCCGGATTATTTTAAAAAAGCCTATAAATATATACTGCCGGGGATCCTGGCGGTATTTATTCTTGTTATTGTATCGGGGAAATACGAGGATATCGGACAGAGAATAGGAACCATAAGCAATATTGAGAATGAATCGCTGCGGGGGCGTTATGAAATGTGGCAGGGGGGCCTGAAAATGATCGGTGAAAATATGTTTGCGGGGCAGGGTATATACAGTGTAAAGCCTTTGTATTACAGATATAAAGTATCTGATGATTATGCGGTTACTGACCGGCTCCATAATGATTACATAGAAATTGCGGCTGAAAGCGGCATAATGGCGCTTATGTTTTTTATGCTGTTTGCCGGAGCGGTAATGTTTAAACTTGCGCAAAGCAGCGCGTATTTTTCAAAAATGATTCTGGCCGCGTTCGCCGGTTTTTTTATACATGCGTTTTTTAATTTTCCTTTTTATCTTCCGGCGGAAAAGGCGTATTTTTTTATACTGGCGGCATCCGCTTTAAGGCCGAAAAAAGAATACTCTCCCCAATCCGCCCGCGGATGGCCTGCTGCCGGCTTTACGGCGCTGGCGGCGGGGATCCCTGTGATAATTATGCTCTGCGGGAGTATTTATCTGAATTACGGAATAAATTATTCAAATGCATCAAAGCATAAAGATTCGATCTATTATCTTGATAAGGCCGCAGAGTTTGATCCCGGGCCTGAACCGTATTACTACCTTTCCGGATACTATCTGAATGAAAAAGATATTTCCGCGGCTTCGGAAAGCGTATATTCTTATCTGGCAAGGTTCCCTTATTCAAAAAAAGGAAATATCAGGGCCGCTGTAATATCCTCATCAGCGGGCAATAATGAAAAAGCACTGGAATATCTGAATAGTTTCCTGAAATATTATCCCGGAGATACGGATGCAATGAATAATAAAGGCAAGGTCTTGTATTTAATGGGAAATATCAGATCAGCTGTGGAAGAATATAAAAAAGTAATAAGTATTGATCCGGATAATGCGGCGGCTTATTATAATCTTTACGGCATATATGCCAATACAGGCAAAACCAAAGAAGCGCATATGATGCTCGGGAAATACAGGGAGTTATCCGGAAAATAAAATTGTATTGCATAGCGGAGGGTTATGATGCAGGCAAAAAAGCTGAAAACAGCGGTTGTGGAAATATTGCAGGGGGATATAACATCAATGAAGACGGATGTTATAGTTAATTTCACGGATACTTCCCTGCGTATGAAAACAGGCGTCGGAGCAGCGCTGAAAGCAAAAGGCGGAGTTGAAATAGAGGCGCAGGCGCTGCAAAAAGCTCCGGCAGCGGCAGGAAGTGTCTTTGAAACAGGCGCGGGAAATCTTTTTCCGAGATATATAATACATACGGCTGTTATGGGAGGAAGTTTCAAGGCGGCAGAAGACAATATAAAAACCGGAGTGCGGAACGCTCTGCAGCTGGCTGAAAAACTGAAAATGGAAACAGCCGCATTTCCGGCGCCGGGCGGCGGCATGCCGGGATTTTTGCCCGAACGATCCGCGGAAATACTGTTTGAAGAAATTATGATGTTTGATAATTCAGGTCCGGTTCATGTTAAGAGGATCTATTCTGTTTTGTTTGCAAAAAGGGTATTTGATGTTTTTTATGACCGGTTCAGGAAAATAAAATAATCCCGGCTTAAGCTTTTTGCGGGAACTTCCGGGTATATTTATCCAAATAGGACAATCTTTGATTCCGCGATGCGGAACAATATAAATGTAAATGGAACCCTTTTAAATAATTTCTTGCTTATAGGTGATCTTTGTGTTATAAATTATCATTAGCAGAATATATATTTTTTGTTGCCAAGTGGGGCTTTTATAAATCCCCACTTTTTAATTTTTAAAGGGGCTGTTATGGCCGGAATTGACGATGATAAAAGAAAGATAATATCCATAATTGAACCTGTTATAAAGGATAGTTTTATGGAACTGGCTGAAATTGACATAGGCGGTTTTAAAAACAGGTATATAAGGATAAAAATAGACAAACCGGGCTCGAGCGTAAGAGTGGAAGATTGCGTCCGTATGAGCAGACTTTTTAATGAGAAACTGGAGGCTGAAGAATCAATCGGAAATTATACGCTTGAAGTTTCATCTCCCGGGATTGACAGAGCGCTTAGTACGCCGGAGCATTTTGAAAGGTTCCGGGGCAAAACGGCAAAGATCATAACATTTGAAAAGATCGGCGGATCAAATGCCGTGGAGGGAATAATAAAGGACTTTGACGGCAATACGCTGACAATAGAAACAGATAAAACAGAAATAGAAATAGAATACGAAAATATAAAAAAAGCAAACCTTAAAGCTGAATTTTAAGGTAAAAGAGGATGACAAAATGGCTAATGAAATTTTACAAATGCTGCGACAGGTGGAAAAGCTTAAAAATATAGAGGAATCAGAACTGCTTGAGGCTTTTGAGAGAGGTATATCCTCTGCCGCCAGAAAGGTTTACGGCGGCAAGCCTGAAATAAGAGTTGAATTCGGAGAGAAAGAACTGCTTTTTTACTGGAAAAAAACAGTGGTTGAAAATGTCCGGAATAAATATACGGAAATAAGTATTGAAGAAGCACGGGAAAGCAAACCGGACGCGGTGCTGGGGGATATTATAGAGGTGCTTTTTTATCCGAAAGAATTCGGACGTATAGCGGCACAGACGACGAAACAGGTGATAACCCAGAAAATCAGAGAAGTTGAGAAAGAACAGATATACCAGGAGTATAAACTTAAAGAAGGACAGATAATAACAGGAACGGTTCATTCTGTTGAAAACGGTGATTTTATTGTGGATCTGGGCGCTGTTGAAGGAATATTGAGAAAAAAAGAACAGGTGCCGGCAGAGGCATTTAAAATAGGAGACAGGATCAGAGGATATATTTTAAAAACCACCAGAGGAAGGGACGGCGCCAGGCTGGAGCTTTCCAGAACGCACCCGAATTTTGTTAAAGAAGTATTTGCCATGGAAGTTACTGAAATCGATCAGGGTGTTGTTGAAATAAAATATGTTGCCAGGGAGCCGGGAATAAAGACAAAGGTGGTTGTAAGCGCAAGCGATCCGCATATTGATCCTGTGGGAGCCTGTATCGGAGTAAAAGGAAGCAGAATACAGACTATAATCCAGGAGCTTCACGGAGAAAAAGTGGATGTTGTATTATACAGTGATGACATAAAAAAATATCTGGAGAGTGCGATTGCTCCCATAGATATCAAGGATATATATATAGATCAGGAAAATCATTACACTATAATAGCGGTTCCGGATGAGCAGTTTTCTCAGGTAATAGGAAAAAACGGGATCAATATGCGTCTGGTCGCGAAAATAACAAAATGGAAAGTTTCTGTGCTCCGTTTATCTGATTTTAAAGAAGAAAAACTGGGTGAAATGAAGGATGCGTTTAAACAACAGGTGGATTTTGACCTGTTTAAACTCCAGGATGACATACAGGTAAAGGAACTGAAAGAAATGAAAAAGGAAGGCATTAAAAACCTTAAGGATTTTGTGCTTGCGGATGATGAAACGATAAAAAAAGTACTGAATGCGGATGACGATGCGGTGAAGGTGCTTAAGAGCAAGGCTGAAAAGTTTATAAGCGAAGGTGAGAAAACGAATGAGAGTACATGAGGCGGCAAAAAAACTGAAAAAAGAAAGCAAAGATGTAATTGAAGAGCTGAAAAAACTCGGGATAGAAGTGAAGACTCATATGAGCGCGATTACGCCGCAGGAGTATGAAAAGCTTCAAAATGCCCTGTCTGCAGGTTCTTCGGAAGAGAAAAAAGAAAAAATCAAGGCTGAAGCGGAGAAAGAACCGGCAGCGGAAAAGAAACCGGAGAAAAAAACAGAAGAAGATCCCGGTATTGCAAGGGCCAGGCAGGAAAGAGAGTCCATGGACCGCGAAAGGCGGATGCGGCAGCTGGAAGATGAAAGAAAAAAAATAGAGGAAGAAGCCGGCAAAGAAATTGAAAAAGAGGAAGAAGAACGCAGGCAGATCGCCGAAGAAGCAAACCGCAAAGAAGAAGAAAAAGAGGTGCGGCAGCCCATAGAGATAAACAGAAGCATAACTGTATCTGAATTTGCGTCAAAACTTGAACTGAAGCCTGTTGAGCTTATAAAAAAACTTATGGGTCTGGGCGTTTGGGCTACAATGAATCAGACCTTAAGCGAAGAGGAAATACATGTTATCGCTGATGAATACGGAAGAGAAATAATTTTTAAAGAAATTTACGGAGACGATATATTCGCGGAGGAAGCCGATGAGCAGGAAGAGCTTGTAAACAGACCGCCTATTGTTACAATAATGGGCCACGTGGACCATGGAAAAACATCGCTTCTGGACACAATAAGAGAAACAAAAGTAGCGGATAAGGAAAAAGGCGGGATAACACAGAAAATCGGGGCCTACAGAGTAACCGCGTCGCACGGAGAAGTTGTTTTTATAGACACGCCGGGACACGCCGCTTTTACCGCGATGAGGGCAAGAGGAGCCAAAGGCGCTGACATAGTAATTCTTATCGTGGCGGCAGACGACGGTATAATGCCTCAGACAATTGAGGCGATCGATCACGCCAGGGCCGCTGAGGTTCCTATTATAGTTGCGGTTAATAAAATAGATAAAGAAGGCGCTCAGCCCGAAAAAATAAAGCAGGAGCTTACAAAATATAATCTTGTTCCGGAAGAGTGGGGCGGGAAAACACAGGTGGTAAATATCTCCGCCAAAGAAAAGATCGGAATAGAAGGGCTTCTTGAAGCAATACTTCTTGAGTCGGAGATGCTGGAGCTTAAAACTACAGTGAAAACAAAGGCATCCGGTGTAATAATAGAAGGAAGGCTCGATAAAGGCAGAGGAGCGGTAGGCACTGTTTTGATCCAGAAAGGGACCCTTGAAGTCGGCAGTCCGTTTCTTACAAATTATACTTACGGCAAAGTAAGAGCTTTGTTTGATGACCGCGGAAACAGAATAAAAGAAGCAAAGGCAGTCATCCCCGTGGAAGTTTTAGGATTTGAAAGCGTTCCTAATGCAGGCGACAAATTCAAAGTTTTTGAAAGCGAGAAAGAGGTCCGTCAGATAGCAATGAAGCGCACCGGAGATATGAAGAGAGCCGGTGAGGAAAGTAAAAAAAGAAAGCTCACACTGGAAGATCTGCATAAAAAAATATCATTCGGCGCGGAAAAGAAACTGCCTCTTATAATAAAGGGCGATTCCATAGGGTCGGTTGAGGCTCTTGCTGAATCTGTTGAAAAACTGTCTTCGGACCATGATATTACCGTTCAGGTGATACACAAAGATGTGGGAGACATAAATGAAAGCGATGTAATACTTGCTGACGCCTCCAACGCGGTTATTATAGGATTTTTTGTCAATACGCTTGCCGCTGCAAAGGAACTTGCGAAAAAAGAAGGGGTGGAAATAAAGATATACCATATAATCTATGAAGTTGTTGATATGATAAAAGCCGCAATGGAAGGGCTTTTAGAGCCTGAAATCGAGGAAGTAAAGATAGGAGAAGCTGAAGTCAGACAGGTTTTTTCGGTGGCCAGCGAGAACAAGATTATTGCCGGATGCTATATGAGAGAAGGAAAAGTTTATCAGGACTCCATAGCGGTTGTGAAAAGAGGCGGTTATGAAATACTGCGTTCTGATATTGACACGCTCAGGAGATTTAAGGAGACAGTAAAGGAAGTGAAAGAGGGCTATGAGTGCGGTGTATCGGTGAATAATTACAAAGAGGCCCAGGAGGGCGATATTATAGAATTTTATGAGGAAAGACAGAAAGTTAAAAAATTATGAAAAACGGTTTATGTGAACAAAAGAATGCATGGTTCTTTGAAATAAAAGAAACCATTGCTGCTCCTGTTTTATAAGGATATTCTTGAACTCCGGCTGAGTGATGCGGAGCCGCACGGGTTAAAACGGGAAAAAAATCAGAGGAAAAAATGAATAATGAATAGTATAAGAAAACAAAAACTTGAAAGCCTGCTTAAAAGAGAATTGTCAATAATTATTATGAGGGAAGTCAAGGACCCCAGGGTTTCTTTTGTAAGTGTACACGAAGTCAGTCTTACAAATGACCTGAAAACAGCTCATGTTTATATAAGTATAATGGGAAGCCGCGAAGAAAAACAGAAAACATTCAAGGGCCTGTCAAAAGCCGCGGGATTTATAAAAAGCGTCATAGGGAAAAATATAAGACTGAAATATATACCGGATATAAAGTTTGCTATGGATGAAAAAATGGAGCAGAAAGACAATGTCCTTAAAATACTTAAAAATCTGGAGCGTGCAGAAGAATGAAGAACAAGCAGGCGGTTGATATACTGAATGCGATAAAGCGGTCTGAAAAGATACTTCTTACCACCCATGTAAATCCTGACGGCGACGGATTGGGTTCGGGGCTTGCATTGGCGTGCAAGCTTCTGAAAATGGGAAAAAAAGTAGACTTTATAAATGCAGATCCTATGCCTCATATATATGATTTTCTGCCGTATAGTTCAATGGTAAAAACAAGAAAAAAAGTAAGAGGGCATTATGATCTTGTTATATTTCTTGAATGTCCTGATGCGGAAAGAAACGGTTATATAATAGATTATTTGAAACAGACCGAATGTGTCATAAATATAGACCACCATCTGGGAAATGTTTTTTACGGAGATATTAATGCTGTTGATCCCAAAGCCGCCGCGGTGGGTGTTCAGCTTGTTGAGTTTATGGACATTGTGGGATGGAAAATAAACAGTGACATGGCGAAATGTCTTTATACCGCAATAATAACAGATACAGGATCCTTTAATTATTCAAATACAACCCCAAAAGTGCACCGGATTGCCGGAAAACTTATAGAGGCGGGCGCAAGGCCCGTTGATATATCCGCGGAAGTTTATTCAACTACGGTATCCAGCACCAAGCTTCTGCAGAAAATGCTGGATAATATGAAAGTTGAAGGTAAAATAGCATACAGCGTAATAACCAGAAGAATGCTCAGCAATACAAAGGCACTGGAAAGTGATGCGGATAACTTTATAAATTCAATAAGGGCAATAAAAGGCGTTGAAGTAGCCATGCTTTTTAAGGAACGGGAGGCAAATAAGATCAAAGTGAGCTTCAGATCAAAAAACGGGATTGATGTGAATATGATAGCGGCTGAACTTAACGGAGGCGGGCATAAATACGCTTCGGGATGTATGGTTGAAAAACCGCTGAATGAATCCGTAAAAGAAGTGCTTGCGCAGGTGCGGAAATATTACAGAACAAGAAGAAAATGAAAATAATACGCAATATTGAAAAGCATGCCATGAGAAAACCCGCCGCGGTTGTAATAGGCGCGTTTGACGGAGTGCATACGGGGCATCAGTGCTTGATTGAAAAGGCCGAAAAAAAAGCAAAAAAGATAAACGGACGGAGTGTACTCGTTACTTTTTCCGAACATCCCGATAAAATATTGGTTAAGGATCCGGAAATAAGGCTTATAAAAAACACGGATTACAATATGGAGCTTATTGGGAAATACGGGATTGATTATGTTGTTGTTCTGGATATAAAAAAGTTCGCGGATATGCCCGCGGAAGACTTTATAAAAAAAATACTTGTAAAAAAAATCAGGATGAAGTATATTGTTACGGGAAAAGATTTTGTTTTTGGAAAAAATGCCGCCGGTAATACGGAACTCCTGAAAAAAGCAGGGCGTAAATACGGCTTTGAAACGGAAATAATACCTGATGTAAAGATAGGGAAAAAGAGAATAAGCAGCACTCTTGTGAGACAGGCGCTTAAAAACGGCGAGATTAAAACTGTTGAAAAAATGCTTAAAAGGCCTTATATGATAAAGGGCCGGGTTGTAAAGGGCAGGGGAGCAGGACAAACACTGGGATTTCCTACTGCTAATATAAAGATAAGAAATGAAGAGATACCGGCAAGGGGAGTATGGGCCGCAGCTGTCTGTATAGAAAACAAAAAACATACAGGAGCGGTTAATATAGGCTTTGCTCCGACGTTAAAGAAAAAAAAGGCCGCGGTTATTGAAGTTTTTATAATTGATTTTTCAGGGAATATTTACGGGAAAACAGTGGAAGTTGTTTTTCTTGAAAGACTGAGGGATGAGAAAAAATTCAGGAATACGGAAGAATTAAAAAAACAAATAGCGAAAGATGTGGAAAAGATAAAAAAGAAGTATAAAAAAACAAAGGGAGGTAAAGAATGAGAATCAAGGAAAATGTAAATCAGGTTTTTAAGGTTATGATGGATCAGCCGCTTGTTGTATTTGTGGGCGCGCTCATAGCCATGGTTGTTTCAGCCGTAACATTCGGGCTTATTACTCTTGTGATGTTTACGGGACTCGCGCTTGTCTTTATAAAAGCAAAAAAAGGTGAAATACCGACTTTTAATGATCTTTTTGCTTATCTTGGAAAAGTCTGGCCGCTTGTCGGTTTGTGGCTCCTGATGGTTCTGGGGATAGGAGCGGGTCTTATTGTGCTCATCATACCGGGAATACTTATTATGACACTGTGGATCTATGCACCGTTTTATCTTGCTTTTAAAGATGCGGGTGTTATGGATTCGCTGAAAATGAGTTCAAGAACCGTTATGGCAAAGGGTTTTGTACCGCATATTCTCATGGTGCTGGTATTGCTTTTGATAAACCTGCTGGGCGGCCAGCTTATTATCGGGAGCATTATAACATTTCCATTAACGGTTGGTTTTCTGGTTTATCTGTTTCAGGATTATACAGAAACAGAAGCACCTGAAAAAACAGAAGTTTAATAAAGATTTATTTTTCGGATATAAAAAAAACCCGGGCTTTAAAAGCCCGGGTTTTTTGTTTGAAGCTGCATTCATCCGGTTTCCGCTATATGCACCTGGTTTCTTCCGTTTCTTTTGGCGGTGTAAAGGGCTTCATCCGCCAGTTTCAGCAGTTCATGTTCGTTTTTTATGCCGGGGTTCCAAATGGCAATGCCGATGCTTATTGTGATTGAAAAAGTTTTATCCCCGCATTTGAATTTTTCGTTTTCTATCATCACCCTGAATCTTTCCGCCATATACTGGGATGATTTATAATCGGAAATCGGGCCTATGATCGTAAATTCCTCGCCGCCGTAGCGCGCGACAATATTAATGGCTCTTGATTTATCCAGAAAGATATCAGCCAGTTTTTTTAAAACTTTGTCTCCGCACTGATGTCCGAATTCATCATTTATTTTTTTGAAATGGTCAATATCAAGCATCATAAGCGCCATGGGATTCCCGGAGCGCTGGGCGAGTTCGAAATGATAGGAAAGCTGTTTGTTTAAATAACCTCTGTTGTAAAGGCCCGTTAACGGATCCCTGTTTGCCCTGTCTTCCAGTTTTCCCCGCTCTTTTTCCAGCGTAAAATAACTTTTACGCAGTGCGTTGGTGATATCGCGGTAGGATATGATTCCCACCAGCACATTGTTTTGTGCTATTGGTATTCGTCTGATTGTATGATTCTGCATCAGCAATGCCGCGGCTTCTATATCGTCTTCGGGCTCCAGGGTCATAACCGGGGCGCTCATTATATCCTGGGCCTGTTTTTTTACGGCATTTTCTTTATACACCACGATAGCCTGTATTATATCTCTTTCGCTCACAATGCCTATTGGATGGGATCTGGAATCAATAATGACAATCGCCCCTATTCTGTGTTTTTGAAGTTTTTCTGACATTTCAAAAACAGTATTGTGTTTTTCCGCGGTTAGAACATCTGTCATCATTACTTCGCCGATTTTCTGCATTTATCCGCTCCTTGCAAGTGTGTAAGTTGTTTTATTATATCAAAAAAAAATTTTTAGCGAGTATTTTTTTTAAAAAACAGCGGCGGTTTGCCCGCGTTGTACAGGAAAGAAGTGAATATTAAAGAAAGAGACGGCTTCTTTAAAACTGAAATGTAAAATGAATTGCAACAGCTAAATCATCCGGAAATACATCGAAATACAACTCTCTTTCTAATTCTTTTTTGATATTTCTTTGATTATATTTACTATAAATATAATCAGAAAAATACCGAAAAAGGAATAGGGATAGGGTTAAGCAGCGGCTGAACACTTAAAAATACACTTCAACGCCCAAACAGGAGATGCGTGCAACAGCCGTTTTTTGTAAGGGAGGGCCCATGTGCCCTACCGGAACGCGAATACATTTTAAACGGGCATGCGGGTGAGTATGCTTGGGCAGCCGCGTGTGCGGAGTTCGTTTTTTTTAAACCTGTATTTATTCATAAGTCTGCCCAAAGGCGTTCCGTGTATAATAGCCGCC